>NZ_JBBGZT010000012.1:0-530684 GCF_037572665.1 Sphingobacterium sp. MYb382 | reverse complement strand
GTTCAGAACGTCGCGAGACAGTTCGGTCCCTATCTGTTGTGGGCGTTGGAAGTTTGAGTGGATCTGACCTTAGTACGAGAGGACCGGGTTGGACGAACCGCTGGTGAACCTGTTATGCCGCCAGGTGTACGGCAGGGTAGCTACGTTCGGAATAGATAAGCGCTGAAAGCATCTAAGTGCGAAACTAGCCACGAGATGAGACTTCCTTATAGGGTCGTAGGAGATGACTACGTTGATAGGCTATAGGTGTAAAGGTTGAGAGACCAAAGCCGAGTAGTACTAATAGCCCGAAGCTTTCTACAGCGATAGAAACACTGTTGTTTTCTTCTTTGTTACTCTTCTTTCTTCCAGTATTGTCAATTAAATAATGCAGACCCTTAATAGGTTGATATAATGTGTCATTATTTATCAAGATATTCAGGTGCCTATATCGGCGGTGTCTACCTCTTCCCATTCCGAACAGAGAAGTCAAGCCCGCCAGAGCCGATGGTATTGCCGTAACAGGTGGGAGAGTAGGTCGGTGCCTAATTTTAAACAAAGCCCCTTCAGGAAACTGGAGGGGCTTTTTGTTTGTACTAATTTCCCCAATCACCAGACAGCAGCAAGCAGTCTCCATGCTGTAACTACAACAGCTATAGCTACACCTTATTTTAAGTAAAGCACGTATTTCTTAGATAGCAGACTTAAACCTTCCTAAACGATACTTCGACACGCTCAGCATGACAATTTGGAATGGACCCTACACCAGAGGAAAGTAGGTGAAAAGGAAAAAAAGGCCTAGGCATCTGCTGCGTAAAATCGTAGCGTAGAAAATTCCGTAAGAAGAAAACTCTGTCTGAGCGCAGCGAGTTCGTTTTGTTCCGGAATTTACAAGTGTAGATAGCAGCGTATGCCAGCCTTGATTTTTGCTACGCTTTTCATCAAGGAAAAGTGTGAAGCCGTGTCCTGGCTAAGGACACGTACTATAATTAAGAAAAAGACCTCAATCAGCGTTGCAAACGCTATCCTCCCGCATCCTCGTTGCAAACGAGGACGATAGGCAGTGCAAACAAACGGAGAGAACTAGCGAACAGTAGCAAATCTGGTATTCCTTACTATATAGGAGTCCCCCTTTCTAAGACGATATTTCGACTTGTCATCCTGAGCTTGTCGAAGGACAGCATGACAACCTAGATGGGTTGGTGCAAAACATAACTAATTTGCAGTTGCTAAGAAGAAGGCCTAGGCATCTGCTGCGTAAAATCGTAGTGCCGTAAATTCCGCAAGAGCAAAACTCTGTCTGAGCGGAGCGAGTTCGTTTTGTTCCGGAATTTACAAGGGGAGATAGCAGCGTATGCCAGCCTTGATTTTTGCCACACTTTTCATCAAGGAAAAGTGTGAAGCCCCGTCCTGGCTAAGGACATGTACTATAATTAAGAAAAAGACTTCAATAAGCGTTGCAAACGAGGACGATAGACAGTGCAAATAAACGGTGAGAACTAGCGTGCCATAGCAAGTAATCATTCTAATATATACTTTATCAATCTACTTTCTCATTTAAACCTACAATTATCTAGATTTGTCTCAACGTTTTACATCGTTCTAACACGATGCTTCGACAAGCTCAGCATGACAACTTGGAGAGGTTGCTGCAAAAGAAAAATGAGCCGCAACACCTAACTAACTTGCCGTTGCTAAGAAGAGAAGGCCTAGGCATCTGCTGCGTAAATCGTAGTGTAGAAAATTCCGCAAGAAGAAAACGCTGTTTGAGCGCAGCGAGTTGGTTTTGTTCCGGAATTTACAAGGGGAGATAGCAGCGTATGCCAGCCTTGATTTTTGCCACCCTTTTCATCAAGGAAAAGGGTGAAGCCCCGTCCTGGCTAAGGACAGGTACTATAATTAAGCAAAAGCCTTCAATCAGCGTTGCAAACGCTATTCTCGAGCATCCTCGTTTCAAACGAGGACGATAGACTGTGTAAATAAGCCTTCCTTATATATTAGGAGTAAGTCCTTCTAGCACGATGCTTCGACAAGCTCAGTATGACAATTTGGGATGGACTCTACACCAGAGGAAAGTATGTAGAAAGGAAAAAGGCCTAGGCATCTGTTGCGTAAAATCGTAGTGCCGTAAATTCCGCAAGAAGAAAACGCTGTCTGAGCGTAGCGAGTTCGTTTTGTTCCGAAATTTACAAGTGAAGATAGCAGCGTATGCCAGCCTTGATTTTTGCCACCCTTTTCATCAAGGAAAAGAGTGAAGCCCCGTCCTGGCTAAGGACACGTTCTATAATTGAGAAAAAGACTTTACTCAGCGTTGCAAACGCTCAGAACCAGCCTCTCCGTTGCAAACCAGGACGATAACTCATATAACCAAAGGAAACCTTCCATCCTTAACATCTTAAAACAGACAAATCAAAAACAAATCCTCGATTAAAAAAAACGTAACTTTGCAACCGCATGAGGACAGAACTAGACAATGGCGTAAAACCGTATAACTATTATGGTGCTTACTTAAGAAATAAATATGACGGACAGAAAGTCTTCAAAGTAATTGTAGATGGTAACTTTACCTGTCCGAACCGTGACGGTAGTAAAGGCTATGGCGGTTGCACCTACTGCAATGTAGACTCCTTCACGCCAGATACAGCCCGCAAAATACCATCTATGCGTGAGCAAGTACTCAACGGAATTGAGCGCGCACGTAATTCCTATGGTGCAGAGAAGTTTATTATCTATTTCCAGCCGAATACCAATACCTATGCACCTACACATCTGTTGAAGATGATGTATGACGAAGCCTTGAGTATTGATCCTGAGAATACAGTAGGTCTTTCGGTAGGCACACGTCCGGTAATAGCCCGAAGCTTTCTACAGCGATAGAAACACTGTTGTTTTCTTCTTTGTTACTCTTCTTTCTTCCAGTATTGTCAATTAAATAATGCAGACCCTTAATAGGTTGATATAATGTGTCATTATTTATCAAGATATTCAGGTGCCTATATCGGCGGTGTCTACCTCTTCCCATTCCGAACAGAGAAGTCAAGCCCGCCAGAGCCGATGGTATTGCCGTAACAGGTGGGAGAGTAGGTCGGTGCCTAATTTTAAACAAAGCCCCTTCAGGAAACTGGAGGGGCTTTTTGTTTGTACTAACTTTTCCCCAATCACCAGACAGCAGCAAGCAGTCCCCATGCTGTAACTACAACAGCTATAGCTACACCTTATTTTAAGTAAAGCACGTATTCCTTATATAGCAGACTTAAACCTTCCTAAGCGATACTGCAAATTGTCATCCTGAGCCTGTCGAAGTACAGCATCACAACCTGAATAGCTTTATACAAAAGAAAAATGAGCCGCAAAACATAACTAATTTGCTTTGCTAAGAAGAAGGCCTATGCATCTGCTGCGTTAAATCGTAGTGTAGCAAATTCCGCAAGAGCAAAACGCTGTTTGAGCGCAGCGAGTTGGTTTTGTTCCGGAATTTACAAATGGAGATAGCAGCGTATGCCAGCCTTGATTTTTGCCACCCTTTTCATCAAGGAAAAGTGTGAAGCCCTGTCCTGGCGAAGGACACGCACTATAATTACGCAAAAGACTCCAATAAGCGTTGCAAACGCTATTCTCCAGCATCTTCGTTGCAAACGAGGACGATAGGCAGTGCAATAAGCCTTTCTAAATGATGCTTCGGCTTTTCATCCTGAGCTTGTCGAAGGACAGCATGACAACTTGGAAAAGGAAGTGCAAAGGAAAATGAGCTGCAAAAGATTGAATCTTGCAGCTGCTAGAAGAAGGCCTAGGCATCTGCTGCGTAAAATCGTAGTGCCGTAAATTCCGCAAGAAGAAAACGCTGTCTGAGCGCAGCGAGTTCGTTTTGTTCCGGAATTTGCAAGTGTAGATAGCAGCGTATGCCAGCCTTGATTTTTGCCACACTTTTCATCAAGGAAAAGGGTGAAGCCCCGTCCTGGCTAAGGACACGTACTATAATTAAGAAAAAGACCTCAATCAGCGTTGCAAACGCTATCCTCCGGCATCCTCGTTGCAAACGAGGACGATAGGCAGTGCAATAAGCCTTTCTAAACGATGCTTCGACAAGCTCAGCATGACAACTTGGGATGGACCCTACACCAGAGGAAAGTAGGTAGAAAGGAAAAAAGGCCTAGGCATCTGCTGCGTAAAATCGTAGTGCCGTAAATTCCGCAAGAGCAAAACTTTGTCTGAGCGTAGCGAGTTCGTTTTGTTCCGGAATTTACAAGCGAAGATAGCAGTGTATGCCAGCCTTGATTTTTGCCACCCTTTTCATCAAGGAAAAGGGTGAAGCCCTGTCCTGGCTAAGGACACGCACTATAATTAAGCAAAAGCCTTCAATAAGCGTTGCAAACGCTATCCTCCGGCATCCTCGTTGCAAACGAGGACGA
Organism: Sphingobacterium sp. MYb382; assembly: GCF_037572665.1. NCBI lineage: Bacteria > Pseudomonadati > Bacteroidota > Sphingobacteriia > Sphingobacteriales > Sphingobacteriaceae > Sphingobacterium > Sphingobacterium sp. MYb382. The sequence goes on along the minus strand of NZ_JBBGZT010000012.1, from coordinate 526,296 downwards.
TAAACAGTGCAAATAAATTTTTCTAAACGATGCTTCGACAAGCTCAGCATGACAACTTGGGATGGGGAACTACAAAAGAAAGATATGTTTTAAAAACAGCAATGACTTGCAGTTGCTAAGAAGAAGGCCTAGGCATCTGCTGCGTAAAATCGTAGTGCCGTAAATTCCGCAAGAGCAAAACTCTGTCTGAGCGGAGCGAGTTCGTTTTGTTCCGGAATTTACAAGTGTATATAGCAGCGTATGCCAGCCTTGATTTTTGCCACACTTTTCATTAAGGAAAAGGGTGAAGCAGAGTCCTGGCTAAGGACATGTACTATAATTAAGAAAAAGACTTTACTCAGCGTTGCAAACGCTATCCTCCAGCATCCTCGTTGCAAACGAGGACGATGGATTGTGCAAATAAACCTTTCTAAACAAACACTTCGACTTTTCATCCTGAGCCTGTCGAAGGACAGCATGACAACATAGAAAGGAAAGTGCAAAACAGAACTGCAAAAAAGAACTGAATCTTGCAGTTGTTAAGAAGAAGGCCTATGCATCTGCTGCGTTAAATCGTAGTGTAGCAAATTCCGCAAGAAGAAAACGCTATCCTCCAGCCTCTCCGTTGCAAACCAGGACGATAACTTATATAAGCAAAGGAAACCTTCCATCCTTAACATCTGAAAACAGACAAATCAAAAACAAATCCTCGATTAAAAAAAACGTAACTTTGCAACCGCATGAGGACAGAACTAGACAATGGCGTAAAACCGTATAACTATTATGGTGCTTACTTAAGAAATAAATATGACGGACAGAAAGTCTTCAAAGTAATTGTAGATGGCAACTTTACCTGTCCGAACCGTGACGGTAGTAAAGGCTATGGCGGTTGCACCTACTGCAATGTAGACTCCTTCACGCCAGATACAGCCCGCAAAATACCATCTATGCGTGAGCAAGTACTCAACGGAATTGAGCGCGCACGTAATTCCTATGGTGCAGAGAAGTTTATTATCTATTTCCAGCCGAATACCAATACCTATGCACCTACACATCTGTTGAAGATGATGTATGACGAAGCCTTGAGTATTGATCCTGAGAATACAGTAGGTCTTTCGGTAGGCACACGTCCGGATTGTTTGGACTTTGAGAAGATAGCCCTTTTAGAGTCCTACACCGACCGTTTACATGTAGACCTAGAAATGGGTATGGAGTCCATCTATAATGAGACCCTAGAGCGTATAAACCGTGGCTGTTCGCATGATGAGTTCGAGTCAGCGATGAAAATGTTGGAAGGCACGAAGTTAGACCTGTGCGTACATACTATTTTTGGTTTCCCATGGGAGAGCGAAGAGATGATGTTAGCCTATGCACATGAGATCAATAAACACCCCGGTATAAAGTTTGTAAAACTACACCACCTCCATATTGTAGAAGGTTCCATCATGGGCGTAAAGTTCAAGAAAGAGCCATTCAAGCTGTTCACTATTGATGAATACACAGAATTTTTAAGTCGTTTTATACCTTTGTTGCGTCCAGATATTGTTATCCAACGTATCTTCGGTATTGCCGATAAAGAACTGCTGATTGCACCAAACTGGGGCTTTCCGAAGTCTAAGATTCAGTCGCATATCGATAAAGGACTTGAAAGTAGAGGTGTTAGACAAGGAAGCCAGTATGTCGGCTTATAGATAAGATTAAAACACAAAAGGCGCTTAATTTAAGTGCCTTTTGTGTTTTAAGGAACTAAGGTAATACATTTATCTCTATGCGGCTTGGCGATTCTTTCGAGAAAAACAATTGATGTTCATTCTTTATATAGTCTTCTGCCTTAGCTTGGTAGATATCCATGAATTGATTTGGATTTCTATCGACCAGTGGAAACCAAGTATGTTGAATTTGTACCATTAATCGATGTCCTTTTTTGAAGGTATGGGCTACATCAGGCAGCTTAACTTTTACGTTTGTTGTGGTGTTAGGAGTAAAAGGTTCAGGATGCTCAAAGCTATTTCTAAATTTACCACGTAGGACTTCACCGCGTACCATCATTTGATATCCAGCCATCACTGTTTTTTCATCACGCGGCGAGCTTGCTGTAGTTGTGTCTGGATATACATCGATTACCTTAACAATGAAATCAGCGTCTGTACCCGTCATAGCAACATATAAATCCGCTAAGATAGGACCAACAACGGTTAAGTCTTGCTCTAATGGAGCTGTCTGAAAAGAGATAACATCAGGTCTGTTTGAAACAAAGCGTTGATCGGCCACCATATATTCTCGTGTGCGATCAGTAATGACACCTTCTTGAAAGGGAACCGGCTTATTGGGGTCACTGCTGTAGCGGATTGATGCATCTTTAGATTGGCCCGCTGTAGTCGTTAGTTTTCCATCGGCAGCTAAGAATAGGCTTCTCGGACTAGCTTCTTGGGGCGGCCATTGTTTAAACTGATGCCACGCATTGCTACCCGATAAAAATACATTGGCCTCCGCCGGGTTAAAAGTCTCTTTTCCTTTCAGGTAATATTCAAAAAAGGGAAGTTCAAATTGCTCTTGATAGTGTAGGCTGGTGTTTGTGCCGAAGCGGATATCACCAAAGCTGTCACCTTTTGAGCGTGACCAGCCTCCATGGAACCAGGGGCCTGCGACTAGAATACTGTTGTTTTTGATGTTGCGTTTTTCAATTTGTTTGTACGTCTCGAAAGCGCCGTAAGCATCCTCCGCATCAAAAAGACCACCGACCACCATTACAGCAGGTTTAACCGCATTAAGTTGTTCAGTTATACTTCTATCTATCCAAAAGCTATCGCGTGTGCTATGCTTCGCTAAATCGCTCCAGAACTTAACGGTATGGTTGAGGTACTTTGATTTTAATTCCGACAAGGTGGGATGATCTAAAAAGAATTTATAGTAATCTTTACTCGCCAGTTGAAAACTCTTAGGTCCATCGGCATTTGTAATAGGTTGTGGTCTTGGCGCATCGAAGCTATACATAAAGCGGAAGGCATCCATAAGGAAAAGAGCCCCACCATGGTGAAAGTCATCACCAATAAACCAATCCGCAATAGGAGCTTGTGGTGCTACTGCTTTGAGGGCAGGATGACTTCCTATCAATCCTGCTGTAGCATAAAATCCAGGATAAGAGGTGCCATACATACCAACTTTACCATTGTTATTTTTTACGTTTTTTACCAACCAATCGATAGTATCGTACGTGTCTGTACTTTCGTCAATTTTAAGCTTATTCGTTTTATTACGTGTAGGTCGTACATTCTCGTATACCCCCTCACTCATCCAACGGCCACGTACATCTTGATACACGAAAATATACCCTGCTTTGGTCATTTCTGGGAAACTTCCTAAGCTTGGTCGTGATCGGTCTAGGCCATATGGAGCTACGGTATACGGAGTGCGACAAAGCAACATCGGATAGCTTTGTTGTTGCGTATCCTTAGGTATATAAATGGCTGTGAATAGGCGTGTGCCATCTCGCATAGGGATGTACTGTTCTATTTTTTGGTAATGGGCTTTTACATAGGCTTCATCAACCTCTTGTGCCGAGAGAAAGGTCACCATTAGGCAGAGCAACGCGGTAAGCCATAAATTTTTCATACGGTATAGTTGTTAGTATTTATGGGGCTTAATTTAGTTAAAAATGTTTGAAAATATACTTTCTAACTCACCGGATTTATACCGACGAAAATTGCTCTTTTAAACGTACTGACATTTGTTTTTTTTACTGGATATAGGTTTGTCTACATACTCCTCGGTACAAATTTGTATTTTACTTTATTTAGTATTTTATGTATTTTCAACGTATAAATAAGGTATTATGAGTATTAAGCATAGTTTATTAATTGAGCTAGAAAGAGAGACTAAAAATACAGCTCGTATTCTAGAACGCCTGTCGGATGAGCACTTGACATGGAAACCACATGTGAAGTCGATGTCGGTAAAAGCCCTTGCTAATCACATCGTGAATTTGCACCGATGGGTGCAACATGTGTTAGCGAAACCTGTTTTTGATTTACATGTAGACTTTCGTCCCGAAATTGCCACATCAGTGGAGGGGCTTCTTACGAATCTAGAAGCTAGTTATGTCGCGAACAAACAGTTGATTGAGGCTTCTACAGAAGAAATTTGGTTGGAGCATTGGACAATGAGCGCCGGAGAGCATGAGATTGTTACTTTGCCAAAGGTAGGTGCGATGCGTTACATTGTAACAAATCACTTAATTCATCACCGTGGCCAACTAACGGTATACTTGCGCTTACTTGATATTCCTGTACCAGGGCTATATGGTCCATCAGCTGATGATAGTATGTTGGCATAAGCCGATGCTGAAAATAGCACCCGCTATAGCGTAATTTAGGAGAGGGGAAGGATAAAAGAAAAAGGCTAGCCATATGGCTAGCCTTTTTTATGCTTTGTTGTAAAGAATACTTATTTAGCTAATTCTTCAGCGATAGCAGCACCGATTTCTGCAGGAGATTCTACAACACGGATACCACACTCACGCATGATTTTCATTTTAGCAGCAGCAGTATCATCAGCACCACCAACGATAGCACCAGCATGTCCCATACGACGTCCTGGAGGCGCAGTTTGTCCAGCGATGAAACCAACAACAGGCTTAGTACCGTGTTCTTTGATCCAGTTTGCTGCTTCTGCTTCCATACCACCACCGATTTCACCAATCATGATGATACCTTCAGTTTCTGGGTCATTCATTAATAATTCAACAGCTTCTTTCGTTGTTGTTCCAATGATTGGGTCACCACCGATACCGATTGCTGTTGTGATACCTAAACCAGCTTTCACTGTTTGGTCAACTGCTTCGTATGTTAAAGTTCCAGATTTAGAAACGATACCTACTTTACCTTTTTTGAAGATAAAACCTGGCATGATACCAATTTTAGCTTCTTCAGCTGTAATGATACCTGGACAGTTAGGACCGATTAAACGTGATTTTTTGTCGCTCAAGTATGATTTTACTTGAATCATATCTTTTGTAGGGATACCCTCAGTAATACAAACGATCACTTCAATACCTGCCGCAGCAGCTTCCATGATTGCATCAGCTGCAAATGCAGGTGGAACGAAAATAATAGAAACGTTAGCACCGGCTGTATCTACTGCATCTTGTACAGTATTGAAAACTGGACGATCTAAGTGTTGTTGGCCACCTTTACCAGGCGTAACACCACCTACAACGTTGGTTCCATACTCAATCATTTGGGAAGCGTGGTAAGTACCTTCGTTTCCTGTAAAGCCTTGTACGATTACTTTTGAATCTTTATTTACTAGTACACTCATTTTTTCTGTTTTTTTGCAAAGCAAAGCTACTATTTTGCAATGACTTCTAAAAATTAAGCTTACGCTATTAAGCCATTTTTTATAAAATTCTCATCTTCTGTACGAAATCCCAAAGAACAATGCCAGTGGTTACCGAAACATTTAGCGAATGTTTGGTTCCTAATTGTGGGATTTCAATGCAAGCATCTATGTTTTTCATGACACTTTCGGATACTCCGTGTACTTCATTGCCGAATACTAAAGCGTACTTACCGTTTTCCTGTATTTGGAAATCTTGTAGAAAAATACTGCCTTCGGCTTGTTCGATAGCGATAATAATCCAACCGTCTTCCTTTAATATACGTATAGCATCGTCAACGTTCTCATGATGGCTCCAGCTTACAGATTGAGTAGCACCCAATGCTGTTTTCTCTATTTCACGATGTGGAGGAGTCCCTGTTATTCCGCAAAGCATAATCTGCTCAATAGCAAATCCATCGCCAGTACGGAAGGCTGAGCCTACATTGTGCATGCTTCTGACGTTGTCCATCACGATCGTAATCGCTGTTTTCTTTTGATCTTTATAGGATTCAATATCTGGTCGATTGAGTTGATCCATCGATAATTTTTGCATGCACAAAAGTAATAAGTTATTTGTGATATGGGAAATTCGACTATTATTACTACCTTTGCCGAACGGACTTGCAGTTATAAAGTACCTTGAAACCCGATAGATCGTGATTTTGAACAAAAATTAAAATAGATTTTGAATATTGGTTTTAACTGGTTATTTTTGCATTCCGAAATTCAGTTTAGAAATATAATAAAATTAGCTAAGAGAAATGGCAAATCATAAATCAGCGATTAAAAGAATTAGAGCAAACGCAGCTAAGCGTTTAAGAAACCGTTACCAAGCAAAAACTACGCGTAACGCAATTAAAAAACTTCGTACTACAACTGATGCTGTAGAAGCAAAAGAATTGTTACCAAGAGTTGTTTCCATGCTTGATCGTTTGGCTAAGAAAAATGTTATCCACAAGAAAAAAGCATCTAACAATAAATCTAAATTAACGAAATTCGTTAACAAATTAGGTTAATTCTTAGTTCTAAAGATATATAGGGATGTGTTTTACACATCCCTTTTGTCGTTTAAATAAATCGTAATGTTAACCGGAAATTTAGTTGTTACCTGTTAATCTAGAAATTATCCTTTTGAAAGGAGTTTCTCAATGACACGATTTAATTCTTGCTTCTTTTTTTTGTAGGGGCTGAGATCATAAAGTTCGACCTTGCGAAAGTCTATAGGGTGGCTTTCACTTTGTAGGTAAATATAACCTTGTTCAAGTCGTTTACCATCTGTTTTTTCTTTGGGGTCGTAGTTTTCTACATTTACTCCACCTATTTGTGGCTTCTCATACTGTAGCACGATATGCTTATCAAGGATATGCTGTACGATAGAATCTCCAAGGACTAGAAACTCTGCAGTAACCCATTGGTCTCCATCGTATGTTTTTGAGTTAGAGCTTAGACAGTGTGGAGTATACAATTCATTTTTTAGCACGACGTTAGTACCCGGCGTACATAGATTGGATGTTGTTCGCGGCTTTACACCGTCTCCACCAAGCATCTGGCCTTCGATAGATATAGGGAAGTCTTGATCTTTAAGCATCGTACTCGGCTCTTGTCCATGCAACATTGCTCCGCTATTGCGCCAAGCCCAGCCTTCACCGCCGTTCGCTTGTTCACCCACAAATCTATACTCTACCTTCAGTAGGTAATAGCTAAAAGGAGTTTTGTAACCAATATGCCCATATTGCTGATTGAAATCGCTATATCCATCATACCTTACTTTGAGTAAACCATCTTCTACACGAAAGGTGTTCGCATAGTTCTCACCATATTCATGCAATCGGATTTTTATTCGCCAATCTTTAAGATCTTTACCGTTGAATAGTTGAATTGCTTTCGGCTCTCGTTCTACCGTAGAGAGTGCCGAGCTACTCATGCAGCCTACCAGAATCCCGGCAGCTGTCCAAAGTTTCCATCTGTTGAATCGCATAAGTTTGGTTTTAGGTTTATAACAGTAGATTTTTATTTTTCACATATTCGCTTGGGCGTATTCCTATAATTTTATTGAACGTATTACTAAAGGTTGGTAGGCTGCTGTAGCCTACGCGCATGGCTACCTCATTAACACTCATTTTCTCATCAAGGAGTAGCTTTAAAGCAGTCAACATCCGTAGAATAGTATAGTATTGTATGAACGACATATTGAGTTCCTTCTGAAACAACCTCGCTAATGTACGTTCGCTAACATCAAACTGACTTGCTATAGCTTTGAAGCCAATATTCTCATCAATCTTACTTTCCAAAAATTTAACGATTTCCTTAAGTTTCTCATGCTTCGGATAAGGAAGGGCAAGCGGAAGTTCCGTTTGTGATATTTCGGGAAGTAAGAGCTTAAAAGCTTTAGCAATGGAATATTTAGGTTCCTCCACAGGGAAAATATTACCGTTCCATCGGTTTGTAAACATGATGAATTCGATAAGAAGATCATTCACCGGATAGATGTTTACTTTATTGTAGAAGGCGCTATCAGTTTCAAATTTCGGGAAATAAAGATTACGCATAACAACCTCAGGACTGCTGGGATGAATGCTATGCTTTACACCGGCAGGAATCCATATATAATGGCGTGCAGGAAGGAAATATGACTTCTCTTCTGTCTTTAAAAAGACGATACCTCCTTCGGTATATAAAAATTGATCTTTATGATGCGTGTGCTCCGTGATAAACTGCTCGCCCATCATGGCATGATGACAATAGATACTATCTTCAAAGGAGTCTACCTCTGTCATATAATATTTGTCAACGTATTGCTTATTGTCCATGATTCTTCACTATGTGTAACAGCAAATTTCCTGTTTTTAAACGAGATAACCAAAAAAGTAAGGGTGTACTTACTGCTGATTCTTGATTTTTTGCACATCAAGTTAGTGCTCACTTTACGTATGGATTGTATAAATAGCTGATTACGTGTTTATTTTGCTTTGGCCTATAATTGAGGTGTTAATTAAGTGTTTGGTTATTAGTTTTTTGTGATTTTGGTCACTTGTTGATAAATAATGGCTATATATAATAAAACCTAAGGGTATATTATGCTTATAATTGTAGTTAATGTAATATTTTTATAGACAATCGTTTATTTAATAATAGAGTATGTCATACGATAGAATTAAGTTAGAAAAACTAAAAGATAAAGTGATGACTGCCCAAGAGGCGGTGCAGTTTATTGAACATGATATGGTGGTTGGCGCGAGTGGCTTCACAAAAGCAGGCGACAGTAAGGCCGTGCTTGCAGAATTGGCGGAGCGTGCTAAGCATGAAACCATTAAAGTTACTTTAATGACCGGTGCTTCTTTGGGGCATGATACGGATGGGAAGCTTGCTGCTGCTGGTGCGTTGAAGAAGCGTATGCCTTTTCAAGTTGACCGTACTTTACGTAATAAAATTAATTCGGGAGAGGTTTTGTTTATAGACCAGCACTTGAGTGAAAGTGCCGAGCTATTGCATAATAAAAATTTGCCTCCGGTGGATATTGCTATTATTGAAGTTGCTTATATTGATCGTGACGGAAGCTTAGTGCCTACTACTTCGGTAGGAAACTCGGCCACTTTTGCGGAGCTTGCTGATAAGGTAATTATCGAGATTAATACGGCTATTCCGATGAATATTTATGGTATTCATGATATTTATAAAGCTGAAGATTACCCATACCGTAATGTTATACCTATTGTTGCTCCATGGAATAAAATTGGACGACGCACTATTCCTGTGGATCCAGATAAGATTGTAGGTATTGTTTTTACGAATCTTAAAGATAGTCCAGCAGATATTGCGGAGCCTGACGAAAAGACAACGGCCATTGCGAGTCATATTTTAGCATTTTTTGAAAACGAAGTACTTTTAGGCCATTTGACCGATCGCTTGCTGCCTTTACAGGCAGGTATTGGTAAAGTTGCTAATGCCGTACTGATGGGCTTTAAGGAAAGCAATTTCTATGATTTAACGATGTTTTCGGAAGTATTGCAGGATAGTACTTTTGACCTTATTGATTCAGGTAAATTGTCTTTTGCATCGGCATCATCGATTACTGTTTCTTCGGAATGTTATGAGCGTGTGTTTGGGAATTTAGATAAGTACCGCGATAAAATTGTATTGCGCCCGCAAAACATTTCCAATACACCAGGGTTAATTCGTCGTTTAGGTATTATTGCTATCAATACAGCGATTGAGTTTGATATCTATGGTAATGTGAATTCTACACATATCGGAGGTACTAAGATTATGAATGGTATTGGTGGATCGGGCGATTTTGCACGAAATTCATATTTAAGTATTTTCGTGACGCAAGCTTCCTCAAAAGAGAATGCGATTTCGCATGTGTTACCGATGGTTTCACACGTGGATCACAATGAGCATGATGTCGATATCTTAGTAACCGATGTTGGATTGGCTGATTTACGTGGTTTAGCGCCTCGTGAGCGCGCGCAAAAGATTATTGATAACTGTGTGCATCCAGATTATCGGGAGGAGCTACAGTCTTATTTCGACCGTGCTTGTGCACGAGGCGGACATACACCACATTTGCTAGAAGAGGCGTTCAGCTGGCATATTCGTTTGAATGAAACCGGAAGCATGAAGAAAGCTTAGTTTCGTCAATGAAGATCCTTGAAAATAAAACGAGCATCCCTTAAGAGGATGCTCGTTTTGTATATGCATATTTACGTTTTCGTCGATACTGCTGTAATGCAGCGATAAGGCTAAGTATGATAAGCGGTGATACCACATTGTTTACTTGCCAGAATAGCTTCTCTTCTTTTACTTTAGCGCTATCTAACAGGCGGAGTTTCACTTCTCGATTGCGAAGCTGAATTAAGCGGTCGTCATGTAAAAGGTAGTCTACCATATTAAGAAGTAACGTTTTGTTGGCAAACTGTTTCTCTGTAAAACGATCCCAACCTAATGGGTAGGCCGATTGATCTTTCCCACTTATTTGGTTTATAAGCCAATCACCGTCGGCCATAACCACCATTTTACTTGCTTTGCTCGCGATGGTAGGAGCAGCCTCTGATATCCCTAAAGGCAGGGGTCTATTTTCGAAGATATTCGGAAAATTACCCGATAAGAGTACCGCTACCGGAAGTGGTTGTGCTCTAAATTTCTTAGGATCTGGAGCCTCTTCTACCATCTGTAAGGAAATCGGACTTGGTGGCGTTAAAGTCTTTACAAAAGGGGAGGTGCTGAGTAGTATTTCTTTTTTAATCTGCGCATTTTCCACGGTATCAACGGTACCTATGAACTCCGTACGGATACCATCGAGGTTCTTAACAATCGGATTGCTAGAGTTTGGCATTAGGATAGGGAAGAAATACCAAGGAACAAGCTCTATCTGCATTTGTCCTGCAATATTGCCTACCGATAGTGGTATCTGGCTACAGTTTAAGTCGGCAACGGTGTTGTAGTTTAAACGGGCCCCATAAAGAAAAAGTTGATCGTCTAAATTTAAGTTTCTAGCTAATAAAGGTTGACTTCCTTCTTTGCGTAAACGATCTAAGCTAGCATCAATTTGGTCAATAGCCCATACCACTTGCCCCCCTTGACGGATAAAATAATCGATTTTATATTTATCGGCCTCCGAGAATGGTTGGGTAGGTTTGACAATAAATAGAATTTTAATCTGCTGCAGGGAAGCAAAGGTAACTTTGTCTAAGCGCACGCGTCCTGCTTGATTGGCGGGCATCAGGCTGTGCATAGCATCCTGCAGTTCTAGATCGGTAGGTTCGCCATGTCCTTCCGTAAAACCTATAAAAGTCGTTTCTTTTTGTATAGCACTATTTATTGACGATAAGAAGGCATATTCCAAATTCTGGATAGAGTTGTTTAATGCTTCTTCTGGTCGCAGTCCCATTTTCTGTTGAAGTAGGTTGACTACTATTTCCTGATCGCCACTGTTAACAATAGCAGTAGGGAAGATAAGCTTTTGTGTAAGCCCTGCATCCGTTTTTACACTTAAGTTGGTTGGGCTAATGCCTCTTTCATGCAGTGCTTGAATAAACGTTTCTTGCTCTTCCTGATTTCCCGAAAGGGGATCGATGAAAGTAAATTTTAATTTTCCTTTAGAAAAAGCCTTGAGGTCGGTAAGCGTGGCGATGGTGGATTTCTTTAAGCGCTCAAAGCTGCTCGGTAAGTTACCATCTAAAAATACCGTGATATAAACATCCTGCTGGAGGTTACTTAAAATTTGTTTGCTCGTGTCAGATAGCGTGAAACGCTTATCCTCGGTAAAGTCTATTCGCCAAGATGCAGGTATAATAGTACTGCTGTTTAGTAGAAAGAAAGCTAGAATCGTTAAGGCATAAACAGATAATGTTTTTTTACGTTTACGGAAGGTACGACCTAGATGTCCATGGGTGAAAACTAAGAATAAAAAAGATAGGCTCAAGAAATAAGTGAAATCTGCAAGCGTTAATACACCTCGACTTAAGCTTTCGTAATGTGCTTGTATACCTAAGTTTTGAATGAAATCTTCTTGTGTATTTAAAGCCGAGAGTTGGCTGATAGCATCAAAACCATAGTAGGCGAAAAAACAAGCAAATACAGCAAGTAGAAAGGCGATGATGGGATTGTTACTGATGCTAGAAGTGAAGATGCCGATTGCAGCATAGCTGCACATAAGAAAAAATAAACCTACATAAGAGCCTATGATAGCTCCAATATCAATGTTTCCAACAGGAATGGCTAAAAAATAAATCGATATCGCATAAATTATTGTCGGCAGTATGGCTAATAAACCGATACTGACGATACCTAAGTATTTTCCGATTACAATATCGAGGAAAGTGAAGGGTCTACTTAATAGCAGCTCGTATGTTCCTTCGACCTTTTCGCCAGCAATACTGCGCATAGCGATGGCCGGAATAAGAAACATAAAAAGATAAGGAGCAATACTAAAGAATCCATTTAAAGAAGCTTCGCCCGCTTCGAGTAGGGAGGTGTCTGGAAAAATCCACAGCACCAATCCGGTGATGAGTAAGAAAAACGCTATAGCCAGGTATCCAATAAGCGCATTAAAGTAAGAGGCGACCTCTTTTTTATAAATACTAAACAATTTGTTCTGATTTGGTTGCTCGAAATTAGTAAAATCATTGCTGTAAAACAAGAAAGCACTATCCCTCGCGGATAGTGCTTTCTCTTAAAAAGTTGTAAATAATGCGATTTATCTTTTACCCGGTAAATAGATTTGGAAACCTAATCCCACACCTAATCCCGAGGATTTCTCGCCTAAGTTAACATTAGCTTTTGTGTAGTTGTAGCCAGCCGTTACTTCTAAAGCAACAGTCTGCGTGATAAAATGTGCATAACCAACGTTCGCGCCTAAAGCCAAGGAAACACTTTTTCCTGCTGAACTTCCAGCGATACCAATATCTCCTTGTCCGAAGAATCTACCTGTTGAAGATGAACCTTCAGGAAAATAGTAACGTACAAATGGTGCAATACCATAGTTCCATACGTTATCATAGTCCTTAACGGCTATTAATCCTAAGTTAGCTTGCGCACCTACAGCGATACCATCGGATACAAAATAACCTGCTCTTGGTTGAACGGCAACATTAAAGGCTTTTCCTTCAAAACTGTAACCCATATTTGCCAAAGACCCACCTACCATCCAATTGCCCGTTTTTATGGGAGTTAATCCTACGTTAGCACTTGTTTGCGGCCTAGTTTCAATCTTTTGCGCCTGAGCACCTAAAGCCATCACGCTTAACAAAGCTGCTGATAATAAAGTTTTTTTCATAAATATTACGTGTTAAGTTTTATTGAATAACACCATAGAATGAAAAAAGTTTACTTATTTGTCAAATTAACGAAAATTTCTTCGAGGGATTGGTTAGGATATTTGGCTTTTAGGGTTTCCATATCACCTTGTTCACGGAGGATTCCTTTGTTTAAAATAAGTACTTCATCGCAAATCGCTTCTACCTCTTGCATGATATGTGTAGAGATAAGAACGGTCTTTTCTTTACCAAGTTCTTTGATTAAAGCACGTATTTCCAAAATCTGATTAGGGTCTAATCCGGTGGTTGGCTCATCAAGAATCAGTACTTTAGGATCGTGAAGGATGCATAGCGCGATGGCTACACGCTGACGATAGCCTTTGGATAGCTGTTGTACTTTTTTATGCTGTTCAACGGATAAACCAGTCAGTTTGATGACTTCGTCGATACGTTGTTTTTTATTTTTTATGCCATGCGTGTCGGCTTCAAAAGCTAATATCTCCCGTACATACATATCTAAGTATAGCGGGTTATTTTCAGGAAGAAAGCCTAGATTTTTTTTTACCGCTAGTGGATTTTTCTGCACATCAATACCATCAATGGTACAGCTACCTTGGCTAGGCGCTAAAATGCCAGCTAATATTTTCATGGTCGTCGACTTCCCCGCGCCATTGGGACCTAAAAAGCCGACAATACGGTTTGTTTTTATTTCAAAACTAAGGTCATTCACTGCAATCTGCTCACCGTAAACTTTGCTTAGTTGCGTTACTTTTATGGCCATATTAGTTAATGTAAGGGGAAGATAACTTTCTTTTTTTAATATAATAGCTTAATGCTTTTCCCGCTTGTATAGGGCGATTTGTACTGATAATATCGGCTCCCTGGTCAATAAATTCAGCATAACGTTGGTCCCCTGATTGACGCGCTTGCTTATCGAGGTTACCCATTGTGCCTAATATACACATTATCCCATGTTGATGTAAAAGGTCGGTAACAGATTTCTCCACCATGGATGTGCCTAAGAAAGCGACTACGCGTGTGTCGGGTACATCTCTATCACTCAGTCGCAGTAAGTCGTCAGCACTACGTATAGGTGCTGATATCATCAATTCGGGCGCTAAGTTGTGCACCAATGAAGCTTGGTCAGCATTGTATGTGATGATGATTGAATAGGCTTCTGCTCCTGTTTTACGAATGGCATCGACCACCAAGCGGTATGGAACATTGCGCTTTACATCTAAGGTGAATATAACTTTTCCAATGCCCCAGCGTAGTGTTTCTTCCAGGGTAGGGATTTTATAGTTCGTTATTTTTCCGTCTGTATCTTTTAGGTTTAGTGCTTTAAGCTCTTCGAGGGTATGTTTGTTGACGGCGCCCTTACCCGTGCTGGTACGTTGCAAGGTTTCGTCATGCATCAATATCAAGACCGAGTCTTTGCTCATCGCGATATCACATTCAATAATGGCGGGCGTTTTATAGGCTATACGTTGGAATGTTTCCATTGCATTTTCGGGATAGTCTGCCGCTGGTCCACCACGGTGTGCACTGATGAGGGGGACTCTTTTTTCAGAGTAGGTCAAAAATTTATGTAAATCATCGACCGTTTCAAAGTCGAAAATCTGATTGTGATTGCTTACATGCACCATATCTGCTGGAGAGTTGCTCCTGAAGCAGGAACTCAGCAGTAGTGCAAAAGCCATCAAAAAAATAGCTTTATATTTTTTGATGTTAGCTGTCATGATTTTCAATCAATATACTGATGTTTTCTATTGAAGTATTTATTTGGTCAACATGTAGGGGTGCTTTTTCATAAAAGGGGGCACGTTCGGCCAATTTTTCTGTCACAAAGGCAAGCAGGTCTTCACCCTGTAGGCCTTTTAGTGCGGGCCTGCTGGCAATGTTAGACTGCCGAAGACGATCATATAATGCTTTAGCACTCAGGTTGAGGTACAAAGGGAGGCCATGCTGCTTCATCCATTCCATATTGTCAAAAAAACAAGGGCTTCCACCTCCGGTGGATACAATGGTGTCTTCCGTTGTTTGCTCTTTCAGGAGCTGGCTTTCTAAGGTTCTGAAATTTGCCTCACCATGTTGCTCGAAGTATTCAGGTATAGACATGCCTACACGCTCTACTAAGAGTTGGTCAAGGTCAATAAATTTTTTATTCAGGCGGCTAGCCAACTTTTTTCCTAAAGTTGTCTTGCCGCTGCCCATAAAACCGATTAAGAAAACAGGCTTGCTCATTATTTTTGTAGGTATGTTTTTTCTAACTCTTCTTTCGAAGGAAAGGTAAGTTTAGACCATTTTTTAATCACTACACCATTTTGCAATAGCAGAACCCCAGGATTGGAGCGTACCATACTTTTTAGCGGAACGGCATCTGCGTAGAATGTTTCTAGCATTAAGTCCATTTCAGTGTTAAGCTTCTGCGCTGTGTCGGAAGAGCTTGCCGTAAGCAAGACCGCTCTTAGGTTGTAGTCGCTTGATAAATCACGAATAGTCGAGTTGATACGGTCTAAAGCGATAACATCGGCTGTAGAAAGTTTATCAATATAGGTGCTTACTACGATAAAGTTGTAATATGGATTTTCGATGATTTCGTGCGTAACATCGTCACCTTCTGCATTAGAAATCAATAAATCAGGAATTGGAATTTGATATCCTTTTTTCACGAGGCGTGAAGCAGGTTCACCTATAACCTCCCAGTTATCATCTTCCCAAATACCGGCCATATATTCTTTGTCAGTTACTTTCTTAGTCTCGCCTGTAGATTTATTTTTAATCTCGTAGATATATTCAAATACATCGCTTTCTTCACCTTCAGGGAGTACCATCAATTTAGGGATGTCATTACCTACTTTATAAGGTAAGAAGTCAATGAAAGGCAAGAAAAATAACGTGTATATACCGATACCGAAGGAAATAACAAGGGTCAAGAATGCTGCAAAGCTACGTTTACCACTGCTCGTGATAAGTGGTTTTATCCGGTTTCTGTACTTAAAAATAATAAGGATGAAAACCAACAGCACTAAGTCTTTTCCGAAAGATTCCCATGGGGTAAGCGGTATTGCATCTCCAAAACAACCACAAGAACTTACTACTTCAAAGAAAGCAGAATAGAAAGTTAGGAAGGTGAAGAAGATAATCAGTAATAATAATCCCCAAGCTACGGTTTTGCGGTAAATACCCAATAAGAGGAATACGCCCATAGCGATTTCAAAACCACAAATTATGATGGCAATCCAGGTGCTATAGTCGTTGAGGAAGTCGGTATGAAAGACATGGAAATACTCTTGCAATTTATAGCCAAATCCTGTAGGATCATTGGCTTTGATAAAGCCTGATAAAATAAATAAGGCGCCAACGAAAATGCGACTGAATCCAAGTAGTATATCGATAAAGTTAGTCGATTTTTTTTGTGAAGGGTTGAAGTTCGTTTCCATAGAATTATTTTATTGAGCTAATCCTGATTTGATTAATGCAAATACAGCGTAGTTTAACATATCTTGATAGTTGGCTTTCAAGCCTTCGGACACTAAAGTTTGACCTTGGTTGTCTTCAATTTGTTTGACACGGTGCAACTTCATGAGGATAAGATCCGTTAGGGAAGAGATGCGCATGTCACGCCAAGCTTCACCATAATCATGGTTTTTTGCGAGCATGAGGTCGCGTGTTTCATTGACTTTTTCGGTATACAACTGGTCAACACGGTCGAAGTCTAGGTTTTCACCATCTTCTTCTGGAATTTCTAATTGCATGATAGCGATGACGCAGTAGTTTACAATAGCCACATATTCGTCTAAGATGCCTTCACCAACCTTCGATACTTTTTTTATCTCTAGCGTACGGATACGTTGCGCTTTGATGTAAAGCTGGTCTGTAATCGAAGAGGGACGCATAATGCGCCACGCTGTTCCGTAGTCTTTGGTCTTTTTTAAGAATAAATCTTTGCAGTAAGTGATGACGTTATTGTATGATGCGGTTGTATCCATGTAAGTTTTTAGCCTTTTTTGATCAAGAAACATACAAATATAGGTAGAATATGTTATTTGCCTAGGTCACATTTGTATACTATTTAATCATCGGCTGAAATAATTGATTAATTTTGATGTACTAAATGAGTAGCGATGGATAAGTTTGATGGTTATGATTACCTGCGGATAGGTACGGCTGTACAACAAGAGGCTTATGCTGTGCTATACAAGTCTCAAGTCATTGAAAAGTTGTCTGATTTTGGGGCTATTTTAGTCGGTACTATTCCTATTGACATCGCTGTCGCGGGAAGTGATTTGGATATTTCCTGTCAGGCGGTAGACTTAGATTCTTTTGAAGAATACGTGGAAGGTGAGTTTTGTGGCTATTCCGGTTTTAAGATGCAGCGTTTGCAGTTGCAAGGTCAGGATACGGTTTTGGTTAATTTTTATGTAGAAAGCTTTGAAGTAGAGCTCTTTTGCCAGCCTATTCCGGTAAAGATGCAGAATGGTTATCGCCATATGCGTATTGAGGATACAATTCTTACGAAAAAAGGACAGAGTTTTAAAGCTGAAATCATAGCTTTAAAAACCAAAGGCATAAAAACAGAACCTGCCTTTGCACAGTTATTAGGTATTGAAGGAGACCCCTATGTGGGTTTATTAAATTATATGGAGTAGATGAAAGATTTCAAACCAGAAATACGTCAGGTTACGATTACGCGCTATGTGCAGCCCTTCCGGGAGGGAGGTTCTTTGCCTGCGCTTGTCGATGCAGACGACGGATTTAGTTATGTAATAAAATTTAGAGGTGCAGGCCAAGGAAAGAAAGCGCTAGTAGCTGATCTTATTGGTGGTGAGTTGGCCCGATTTCTTGACTTGCGTATGCCGGAGTTGGTGTTTGCAGATCTCGATGAGTCTTTCGCACGCACAGAGCCTGATGAAGAAATTCAAGACTTATTACGCTTTTCGGTAGGTCAAAATTTAGGCGTTCATTTCCTGAATGGAGCGATTACTTTTGATGCTAATGTAGATAAAGTGTCGGCAGAGGAAGCTTCAAAAATTGTCTGGCTAGATGCCTTGTTAATGAATGTTGACCGTACGGTGCGCAATACTAATATGTTGGTGTGGAATCGTGAATTATGGTTGATTGACCATGGAGCATCCTTGTATTTCCACCATAGCTGGGACAACTGGGAGGAGCAGGCGGTGAAGCCTTTTGTACAGATTAAAGATCATGTGCTGTTGAAGTATGCTAGTGAGGTGGCTGCTGTGCAGGAGAAATATGCACCTCTTTTTACGGAGGAACATATTCGTAATGTCTTAAATGTAATTCCTGATGAATGGTTGCTGCATGAAGGACATGATTTAACCGCCGATCAGGCACGTGATGTGTATGCATCCTTTTTATTGAAACGACTGGCGAATGCCGATATATTTATAAATCAAATTGAACATGAGCGAAAGAACGGTATATGAGTATGCTGTAGTGCGGGTAGTCCCTCGTGTTGAACGCGATGAGTTTATCAATGTAGGGGTCGCCCTTTTCTGTAGAAGGCAGAAGTTTGCTGCAGTACGGATATTTGTCGATGAGGCTAAGTGTAAAGCTATTGATCCATCGGTTGATTTAGAATTAATTTATCGACACTTGGAATCTTTTAAATGGATATGTGAAGGCGATAAGCAAGGAGGACGCTTGGCAACGTTGGAACAGGCGGAGCGCTTCCGTTGGTTAACGGCGAAGCGAAGTACCATCATCCAATGCTCAGTATCACATCCAGGCATTTGTTTGTCGGCAGCAGATACATTAGACGAATTGTTTAGTAGATTAGTACTTTAAAACAGGCTTGAATCAAAGCTGCTGGGGGGTATTTTTGATTGGAGGGAGAGATAATAAAAATGGATAAATTTTATCAACATATTTTTGATAAGCAGTTGGAGGTACAGAACATGCCAAGCAACAAGCGTATCGCAAGTTGGGCTACGGGACTGTTACATCTATTGTTTCCTGATCGTGGAGCACCCGGCTTTGAGAGCATCAAGGAAGTAGAGGCCGCTTTTGCAGACTCCGAGAGCGAATTGTTAGAGCTACTCGTGAAAACAAAGGCTTGTTCCCAATGCGATAATAAAGAAATTGCCAAGCTTTTTCATGAAAAGCTCCCTGATTTATATCGCGTTATGTTGACGGATGCACAAGCGATTATGGACGGCGACCCTGCAGCACAGAGTCTGCGGGAAGTGATTCGTACCTATCCGGGGTTTACCGCGATATGCATGTATCGTATTGCACATGAGCTGTGGTCGTCGGGGGTTCCTTTGATCCCACGCATCCTAACGGAGCATGCGCATTCTAAAACGGGTGTTGATATCAACCCTGGTGCAACAATTGGGGAGTACTTATATATTGATCATGGTACCGGTTTAGTGATTGGGGAGACTTGTGTGATAGGGAATCATGTAAAGCTGTATCAAGGTGTTACACTAGGAGCTTTGAGCGTGGATAAAAGTATGGCGCATACCAAACGTCATCCGACGATTGAAGATCATGTTATTATTTATGCTGGTGCTACTATTTTGGGCGGAGAAACAGTGATTGGTCATCATGCTACCATTGGTGGTAATGTGTGGCTGACGAGTAGCGTTGCTCCATATACGACAGTATACCACCAGCCGAATTCAAAATTTGTTGATGCTAAACCTGTCATATAATGGGAAATCTTATAGATACAATTGGAAATACGCCATTGGTTGAAATCCGTAGTTTTCACCAATCGCCCAAGGTGAAAATCTTTGCCAAAATGGAAGGCAATAATCCGGCAGGTTCGGTAAAGGATCGTGCTGCGTTAAATATGATTCGTTCGGCAGTAGAGCGAGGCGATATCCGCAAAGGAAGCAAACTTATTGAGGCTACTTCTGGAAACACCGGTATTGCCTTGGCGATGATTGCTAGTCTTTATGAGATGGAGCTTGAGCTGGTCATGCCTTCAAGCTCGACACAGGAGCGTGTGCTTACCATGGAAGCCTATGGCGCCAAGATTACCCTTCTTGAATCCATGGAAATATGTCGTGATTACGCCGAAGAGAAGGCTGCAACGGGTGAATATTATATCTTAAATCAGTTTGCTAACCCCGACAATTATGGGGCACATATAAAATCTACAGGTCCCGAAATATGGCGCGACACGGAAGGTAAAATTACCCATTTTGTAAGTGCCATGGGAACAACAGGTACAATTATGGGCTGTTCTATTTATTTGAAAGAGCAGAATCCAGCGATTCAGATTGTAGGCTGTCAGCCGACCGAAGAATCATCCATTCCAGGCATTCGTCGTTGGCCTGCTGCCTACCTACCAAAGATATTTGATCCTGCACGGGTAGATCGCGTGATCGATGTGTCGCAAGTAGATGCAACAGAAAAAGCACGAGCTTTGGTACGTCAAGAGGGAGTCTTTGCAGGTATGAGTACAGGAGGTGCTTTCCATGCGGCTTTGCAATTGGCAAATGAGATTGAGGAAGGTGTTATTGTTTTTATTTCTTGTGACCGTGGTGATCGTTATTTAAGTTCCGATCTGTTTAAAGTTTAGATGGAAATAAAGAAGCGATTTGATCGCATTTTGGCGATTTATATGCAGCTGCAAGCGAAGCCTTTGGTGCGTGCACATGAGCTGTCTGACCGTTTCGGGGTGAGTATACGTACCATTTATCGGGATATCCAATCGTTGCAGGCTGCCGGTATTCCGCTGTATGGCGAAGCTGGTGTTGGTTACGGTTTGGTAGAAGGCTATCGCATTCCAGCGGTCAGTTTTACCAAAGAGGAGTCGTTGAGCTTTGCTGCTGCCGAAAAGCTTATTGCGAATTATTTTGATAAAGATCTTTATTTACATTTTTCATCGGCTTTATTTAAAATGAGAGCAGGCTTGCGGAGTAGCGAGAAAGATCAAGTAGCCTCGGTGGAAGATCAGGTTTTCTTAAGCCCCAAACCTTATACCTTTAACCAAAAGGTGCCGGGGGCGCTTTCGTTATTATTACAAAGTATTGCGCAAAAACAAGCCGTAGCCATGGAGTACCTAAAGCCAGCTTCAGATCATCCTGAAGATCGTTTAATAGAGCCCATTGGCCTTTTCTATGAGAATAATTTTTGGTATATAATGGCTTTTTGTCTGTTGCGATCCGATTATCGACAGTTTAGGTTAGATCGTATTCAAGCGATTAAATTGGTGCCCAATCAGCGCTTCTCGAAGCAGCATGAAGAGCTTTCTTATTATTTGGAACTGAAAAAACAGCCTGTGGAGACCCAAGAGGTGGTGATTCAAGTTACAAAAAAAATGGCTCGTTATATGGATTGGGACCGTGGTTACTATGGTTTTCTCTTCGAAAGGGAAATCGCTGATAATAAACTGGAGATGACTTTTAACTATCGTGATGGCGCTACGGGTTTTGATCGGTGGATCTTGATGTTTGGTGATGGTGTAAAAATTATTAAACCAGAAGCGCTACGCGAACGGGTACGCGCGCTCTTAAAAGAACAGCTACGCTTGATGGAGCTGGATGATGTAGAAATACAAAGCCCGAAAGACTAAGTTGTTTTCGGGCTTTTTTGTGACATTCGGTCTTAGGAGTTATGCGCGCTCCCAGAAAAAAGGAGGCTCGATACCTAAAGCTCTTAAGTAAACGTAGCCTTGACCACGATGATGAATTTCGTTGTCAATAAAGTAGAAGATGTTGTCTACAATTTTGTAATTATATTCTCCATACAAGTTGAAAACCTCTTGAAAACGCTCCACTGGAATTTGATCGTAGTAGCGATCGATTAACACAGTTGATTCGTCCCATGCTTTTAAAATCTCGTCCTTGCTTTTGTACGCCTGCTGGCTGTATTTAATTGGGACTCCGGTAGCCATACTTTCTAATGAAGGTGCTGCGATGGCTAATAGTTCGCTGACGATTTCTGAAAAAGTACGCATGCTTCCGATGGAGAATTCAAAAAGATCTTTCTCTTCAAATTTCTCGATTGTGCGACGTGTAATCGCACGGTGGCTCTGCCAATTTTTTAACAATTCATCTTTCTGTAGTACGCTGTTTGTGTTTGTCATAATCTATTTATTTGCTTTTTGTATGGCTCAAAAGTAGTGTCGATTATGACAACAGTTTGTCAGTAGCTTTTTTAATTATCACGACTCCATATTTAATGGATGGGATCACCTTTAGAGCTTTTCCCATGGTGATGCCATGCCCCATCTATTATTTCTCCGTTAAAATTAAGCTCGTTTCCTACGCGACTATTATCCCGCGAGAAGAAAAGTATATGCTCCGTATAGGTTGAATTAATAAAGCTGTATAGGCCTCCTCCAGTACCATAGAATCCTTTTTGCGCTGGATTGATAGCTATCCACTGAAAGTAGCCATCTACAAGAATCTTAATGGTTTTGCGGTCTCCACGTTGAATTTCTTGTCGTGTGGCTCCTTGTTGCCTTCCTGTGATTCGCCAAAGGCCATCTAAAGCTTGTTGTTTAGAAGCTTGTCGCTCGAAGAGTTCTTGCCCTTGTTTTAAGTTCTCCTGATTTTTTCTCACCGAAATCACCAAATTGGTCCCAACTTGTGTAGGGTCTTCATCATCGTACTCTAGGTGTACGTTTAGCTGCTTTCCATCGAAAGTGAAGGGGCCACCTTTGGTCGCTATGTATTTATTTTCACTATAAACTATTTGAGAAAAATATTTATCGACAAACAACCATAAAATTTGTTTGTTATCTACAGAAGAAAGAAAAGCACCTTGCAGATTTTCTGATTTTTGGCCTAGACTAATGAATGGCAATAACAGAATAGAAAATAAATAGAGGGTAATTTTTTTCATTTTTTTTGTTCTTTAAGATGGTTTATATATTGGTAATCAGCTTAATATATGTATAAAAATCTGTTTTTAGGTTTTTTTATTAGCTAAATAACTAGGAAGGGGCTTCCCTCACCGTGTTTCAAACGCTTTTTATGATAAGAGTATTTAGGATTGTTTTTTTGTTTTTCTTTGTATGGCTTGCCGTTGAGCTTCCTGCTTATGCCCAATATACACCTCCCCAAACACATATTAACCCCGCTTTTAATGGGCCTGATAGCTTGGTATTGGAAAAATTTGAAAAGTATCGACTGCTAGATTCTACGGTCACCTTAACCGATGGTGTTTTCGGTATAAAGCGGAAAAAGCGATTTTGGCGTGCTGGAGGAGAGTGGTTGTTGATGCAGGCTATTCCCGCGAGTTTCAATCGATTTGTTGCTAAGGAACCATGGGCTTATATCTCGTTCAAGAACTTTTTTGATCATCAGCGTCTCTCCGCTTGGACTTGGGATGATAACCAGTTCACGACGAACCAAATGGCACATCCATACCATGGTCAGCTTTATTTTAATAGCTTTCGTAGCAATGGCTATAATCTATATCAATCTAGTATCGCAACATTGGCAGGAAGCTATATGTGGGAAACTGGAGGAGAGATGGAAAGGCCTTCTATCAATGATTTGGTAAATACTACTTTTGGAGGTATCGTTTTAGGGGAAATCACGCATCGTATAGCACGTAATATTCTGGGAAGAGGAAGCCGCAACCGTTCCGCGCGCATACCCAACGAAATTGGTGCTTTTTTAGTTAACCCTATTAATGGCTTTAACCGCTTTCTAGATGGTAAATGGGGGAAGGAGGATGCATACAATGCGATTGATTCATCCAGTATCTGGGCAGAGGTGAATTTAGGAATACGTCGTTTTGATGCGCGTGATGGCGATATTTTGCATAGAGGTAAAAATGGTTCTTATGGACGGTTACAACTATGGTATAGCGCCGGTCCCAATAATATTACGAGACCTTTTGATCAGTTTTATGTGAATATAGAAATGGGAAAAGGGGATAGTACGTTCATTAACGCGGTGAATGTGCATGCCCTGCTGTATGGACATGATTTTTTTGAAGGTAAGAATAGCACCCATCGTGGCGTGCTGCGTGCCAATTATGATATGTATAATAATGATGCCTTTTTCTATGGCGGGCAAAGTTTGACCTATAGCTGGAACTCATTGTTTAGGTATAAAAAAGAAAATAGTTTGCGGATGACCTTAGGTTTGGGGGCCGTGTTGTTGGCTGCGGTTCCGGATCCCTATCTCCATTTTGGCGAGGACCGTAATTACAATTATGGATCTGGAGCGAGTTATCGTTACCGTGCAGAACTTAGCGTGCTGAAGCGCCTACGCGTTATTGCTGATTACAACGGTGGTTTCTTTTATACGCTAAGCGGTAATGATGCTTATTTTATTCTGCATGCAGGTACTGTGGAAGCAAGCTTACGTGTGCTTAAGGATTTTTCCGTTAGCTTGAGCTCGGGTTACTTTGTGCTTGAAGGGCACTACAAAGATGATAAGTTTACGGATTTTAAGCATACCTATCCGAGTGCTCGGTTGTCGGTAGGCTATAATGTACGTTTTTAAGCCAGCGCAGTTTAAGATTCCTGCGCTAGCGTATATTGTAAATGTTCCATATTCTTTTTGAATATATGAAGTGGTTTAACGATTTTGAAACCCATGTTGAGGTATAGTCGTTTTGCCGCAGGATTATCTTGATCAACAAGTAGACCTAATGTTTTTCCTTGATCCTTGACATATGTCTCGATGGCATAGTTTAAAAGGAGTTTGCCAATTCCTTTTCCTTGTGCCTTCGGCGATACGGCAATGGTATCGATATAAATTTCTCCTGCTTGCGTTTCCTTATCTTCGCTTGGAATCGTCACCGCATGGGTTTCTTCAAGATAATCAAGGATTGGCTGACGGAGCTCATCCAGCTTTGCTCCATCATAAAGGCATAGTTGACCCCATATTTCACCTTCCTCTTCGGCAACGATGATATGATTATAACCATATTGATTATCCGTTCTTTCAATAAACAGCTTCAATAGGGCAACGGCTTTCTCTTGGTTGCGCTCGCCGATAAAGTAATAGGCGATTTCTTCCATTGCTAAGAGCATAATAGGAGCTATTTTCGAAGCATCTTCTCGTTTGGCGGGTCTACATATAATCATAGATAGTCGGATTAAAGTATAAAGGTAGCTATAAAAAAAGTCATCGTAAAACAAGTACTATGGTGTACAAGCTTTACGATGACCGTTTGTTGGTAGTTAATTGCGCTTGCGCGCGAAATACTACTTATCTAGTTTCTCGAAATCAACGAAGTTGATATCTTGACTGTTTAATGTCACGTTTTCTTTTAAGTAATCAAATACTTTCAATGCTTTAGACTCTTCAAACAAACGGTTAGCTTGTTCTCTGTCTTGAAGCAATTGCATAGCAAATTGATTTAATTGCTCATCTGTAGGCTCGTCATTGATGTTGTACATCTTGATTTGCGCGTAGATACGCTCTTTAGCAAGGTTAACAACCTCGTCATATTTAACCTCTAAGTTATTTGCAGTAACGATACGGTTTTCGATGATCGTCCATTTCAAATTACTTAAGAAATCAGCGAAACCTTCTTCCAACTCTTGCTCGTTGATATTAGGGTTTGTAGATTTTAACCATTTTTTCAAGAAAGTCTCCGGGAAAGTAACCTTAACTTTATCCATACCGAAAGAATACATATCATTACGTAATTTCTGATCAGCGTTTTGTTGGAATAAGTTTTCTACTTCTTCTTTAACTTTAGCATTGAAATCTTCTTCAGTTGTTACTTCACCAGCAGGGAATAACTTATCAAAGAATTCTTGGTTCAAGTCAGATTCTTCTAAACGGTTTACGTTTTTAACTTCTAACGTGAATTTAGTAACATCTAATGCTGCAGCTTCTTCTTCGCTAACACCTAAGATACGACCTAAGTCAGCTACTGTGAATGCTTTTTTAACATCGATTTTTACGGTATCATCTTTCTTTAAGCCAGCTAAAGATTTTTTGATTTTCGCATCCTCGATAATATCTGTACGAATAGAAGTAGTTTTTTCAATACCTTCTTCTTTTTCTTGTGTTAATGTACCGTAGATAACATCACCTTCTTCAGAAACTTCAGGGTTTGTCATTTTACCGTAGCTACGACGTAAGTTTTTTACGCGTTCTGCTAAAGTAGCTTCGTCAGCTTTGATAGCATATGAAGTGAATGCTGTTTCTTTTGTGAATGGAATTTCAAATTCAGGAGCGATACCAATTTCGTAGTTGAATGAGAAAGTATCTTTGAAGTCCCAGTTGTAGTTTGCATCAGTGTCACTTTCTACTGGAAGTGGTTGACCTAATACTTCTAATTTGTTCTCACCGATGTATGCAGTGATTTTATCGTTAACTACTCTGTTGATTTCGTCAAGTAAGATTGCTTTACCGTAAGTACGTCTAATATGAGCTGTAGGTACTAATCCCGGACGGAATCCAGGTAATTTCGCCTTTTTAGCTTGTTCTTTGATCGCCTTATCTACGGATGGGTTGTAATCTTCTGGTGTTAATTCAACCTTGATGTTCGCATTGACATCGTCAAGTTTGTGGTGTGAAATGTTCATACTCTTTTTATAGCTTTAACGCATTACAAAAAAAATCCTCCCGAGTTTATTAAGTTCGGGAGGATATCAAGTGCGGAAGAAGGGACTCGAACCCCCACGCCTTGCGGCGCCAGATCCTAAGTCTGGTGCGGCTACCAATTACGCCACTTCCGCAGTTGTTTAGGACTTTTATTGTGCCACAAAGATAGAAACGAAAAGCATATCTCGCAAGTCTTTTTTGAAAAAAAATGATAAAAAAAATAAAATAATTTTTTGCTCTTGCATAAGTGTTTTATATTCATTTACTTTGAATTTCAAAGTGCTTTAAATGGAACATAAAGATTTATTAAAAGAGATCGGACAAATCAAGTCCTTGATGGAAAAATCGTCAAAATTCATTTCTATTTCGGGTTTATCCGGAGTTTTGATTGGTCTTTATGCCTTGATAGGAGCAGGCTTTGCCTATGTTAGAGTGTATGGTTTTGCCAGTACTTTTGAATATCGCGACCATTATGTGATGGAAGAACCGGTGATTTGTTATTTACTTGTCGTCGCTTTTGTTGTTTTGGTGGCTTCTTTAGCGACGGGTTTGTTGATGGCGAAGCGAAAAGCGAAGCGTATAAAGCAGTCCATATGGAATGTGACGAGCAAAACTTTGTTGCTGGCAGTCGCTGGGCCCTTAGTGACGGGCGGACTTTTTTCCCTGATATTAATAATAAAAGGGCAATATGGACTTATTGCTTCTAGTTTATTATTGTTTTATGGATTAGCTTTGCTCGCTGGTAGCAGCTACACATTTAAAGAAGTACGTTGGTTGGGTGTTTTAGAAATTCTATTAGGCTTAACGGCATTGTTGTTTCCTGGCTACGGATTGTGGTTTTGGGTGCTAGGCTTCGGTCTGTTGCATATCATCTATGGATTGATTGTTTATAAGAAATACGAATAAAGTGGGATTGGATCTGTCGTTATATAATAAAGTATTTGAAAATAGGGTACGCCTGCAGATTATGGGGGTACTCTTGGCCAATGAAGAGTACGATTTTAGTTCGCTGAAGGACTTGTTGGAGGTCACCGATGGTAATCTAGCCTCCAATTTGAAGACTTTAGAGAAAGAAGGCTATATCCTTGTGGAGAAAAGCTTCGTCGAGAGAAAGCCTAATACACGTTATAAAAAGACTGATAAAGGACAAAAAGCATTTGAACAGCATTTGGCTGCGCTTGAAAATTTAATAAAACTACAGTATAAATAAAATTTTTTACCCAACAACTTTGAAAAACAAAGTACTTTTAAAATTATAATTATGGAAAATTTAGAAACACCAAAGCCTGAAGTTAAGCCAGAAATTCAGGTGTCATTTTTAGAAAGAGTTTTTAGCTCTATTGGGTTTAGGCTAGGGGTGACCCTTATTCTAGTATTGTTTTTGTTAATTCCTTTGAACTTGGTTCAGGATTTGATTCAAGAGCGAAGCCAACGAGAGCGCAGCGTTAGCGCGGAGATTTCCAGTAAATGGGGTGGAGCACAAGTCTTTTCGGGGCCTATAGTAGGAGTTCCTTTTATGCGTCAAGAGAAAGTGCAGACGGAAGATACTAAAGGAAAGACAAAAACGGAGATTGTATGGGTAAGGGATTATGTTTTTTTAACCGCTAATAAGACACAAATTACGTCGACGATAAAGCCAGAATACCTTAAAAGAGGAATCTATCAGTCTGTAGTCTATAATGCCGATTTGCAGGCTAGTGGTGAGTTTGCTGAGTTAGATTTATCCAAGGAGAATATTCGTAAGGAAGATTTATTGTGGCAGGAGGCTAAGCTTTTTATTGGTCTTAGTGATCTAAAAGGCTTAAAGGGAAATCCATCGTTAAAATGGGGAAATGACAACCTTTCTTTCCAAGTCGATCAAGACGAGGTGAAACTTTTTGAGCAGGTACTTTCCGTTCCTGTAGATTTATCAAATCACTCTACGAAGGGAACTTTTGCGATAACGGCTGAGTTGCGCGGAACAAAAACATTAACGGTGTTCCCAACAGCAGCGGAGACGGCAATAAAAATCAATGGCGCATGGAGTAATCCGAGTTTCGATGGTGGATTTTTACCAGAGAATCGAGAAGTAGGGAAAGATAAGTTTGCTGCGGATTGGCATGTGATGGGTTTCAATCGTAGTTTTCCACAGCAGTGGTCGGGTGGGAATAAGTTAATGTATGCCTTAGAAGCTCGGGATGTCAATTACTATGCGGAGTATAGAGAACCTGCGGCAGCGAGTAGTTCCGTTTTAGCTTCAGAGCAAGACATGGTGCAAGTAAGTTTTCTAGAGTCTGTTAATAACTATCAGAAGACAACGCGGGTCGCTAAGTATGGTGCTTTGGTTATCCTATTGACCTTTACTTCTTTATTCTTTACGGAGATTCTTAAAAAACAGCGCGTTCATTTTGTACAGTATATACTTATCGGTTGTGCGATGGTCTTATTTTATGCTTTGTTATTAGCTATAGGAGAGCACCTAGGTTTTAACTGGAGCTATTTTGTAGCTGCTTTAGCGACGATAGGGTTGATTGTTTCCTTTGTATATGGTATTACGAAGGATAAAAAGACGTCACTTATTTTTGCTGGTATTTTAAGTGTTTTCTATGTTTTTGTTTTCGCTTTGATGCAGTTGCAAGATTATGCTTTGATTGCTGGAGCAATTGGTGTGTTTATTATTCTTGCTGTATTGATGCGTTTGTCGATTCGTGTCAACTGGAATCAGTTGGATGGTAAAGAAGGACGGAGCTAAGGTTTCTTAACAAGATAGGCTATGGACTTATATATGCGTATTTATATAATAATCAGATTGCGTTTTCTCTTTATGAGGTAGTGAACAAAAAAATGACTGTCATTAAAAACAAAACAGTTTTTTGGTGACAGTCATTTCATTAATATAAATAGAAAATTGTTTTAGAAATTAGACATATTTGTTATTGCATATGGCTTTAAGTTCGCCATATGTGCCGCATTTTGAGCGATGGCTGTTTCAGAAGCAGAGAAATCATTTGGTTTGTAGATCATACCAACCGTCGAATGATTAAAAATTGCTTCAAACCAGGTGCAAGCAGCAGTGTATCTACCCATCGGTTTGGATAAGTGGTAACCGTCACGTGTGAAATTATCCCCAATAGATGAGGTGCGTCCGTTTTGGATAGCCGTACCTGTAGGGATGATGATATCGATAGGTACGATATTTTTTACTTGTTGCGATACATTCGCGATAGCATTGTACATGGTCAATTGATCCCTATTGTAGTTTGGAAAAGCACTATGCGTTGAATTTTTAGCGTAAGCCCAAGTTTGATGGTAAACGTATTTTACATGTGGATTTGTCGCATTAGTTTTTACAAAATTGTAAACCGCAGGTAAATATTTTTGAACGGTTTCTAGTTTGCCCGAGTTAGCACTGCCTTCTTGAAAAGAAATGTAATCCCAAGGTTCATCAACCAAGGCAAATGCGATGGACTTGTTCTTGTTGTTTATCCTTATGCCAGTTGTGTCGATTTTTCTATACTGGTAGGTTCCCTCGTTATTCTCGATGTTTAATTTGTGCTGCTCGAGGGATGAACCTGAAAGGTAAAGGTTTCCAATAATAACCTTTTGTTTTTTTTCTTTTGCTAGTTCATACAGGTGGGACTCTACAGCATCTTCGGAGAAGCTATTTCCAATAGCCAATATCCGTACGATTCCATCGGTTGGGCCAGTTATAGGCGGTTCGGGATTTGGAACTTGAGTGGGGCCTTCATTTTTAGAACAAGCGCCCAACATGAGTAATACTGACAGAAAAATGAGGTTAATTCTGTTTGAGATGATTTTTTTTCTCATTGCTTAATAGTTTTTCAATTTTAGAAAAATAGTGTACTCGGGCGAGTGCAATTGTAAAAGTAGTTATTTTTTTAAAAAAGTAATTGAAATATTTCCAATTGTTACAATTGAGAATTTGTTGTTCAGTTCGGCCGTTTGTTGGCAGGCGTAAGTTCAGATAAAGCTTTTAATTTCTTAACTTGCAAACTTGAAAAAAGCGTATTATTTATGAATAAAATTTCTGTTTTAGTCGCAGCGATCTGCTTGAGCTCGTCGGTGAGCGCACAACGGGCACCGGAAGTAAAGATCGACAAATCATTGATTACAGATAAAATGCAGCATTTAGGTAAAGATTTAATGACCGCTGAAACACTATGGAAGCTCGGTCGTGTGTCGGCTGAGGGTTTATCGGCCGATGGTAAGCAAGTTGTTTATGGCGTTTCCCAATACAATTTTGCGGAAAATAAGTCGGAGAAAAATCTTTTTGTCACTTCCGTAAAAGGAGGGCAGCCAACGCAGTTTACGTCTGGTTTAGGTGGTGAATCTGTGGTTGAGATTACCGCTGATGGCCATGTAATTTATCTTTATCAAGGTCAATTATGGCAAAAAAGCCTGCAAGGTGGCGAGCCTCGTCAGTTGACTTCTATCGAAGGAGGTTTGTCGAATGTTGTGCTATCACCTGATAAGAAACATATTTTGTTTAGTCGTGCGGTATTGTTGAAAACATACCATAGCACCGATAAATATGCTGATTTGACGAAGTCTAATGTTTACGTATATGATAACTTAGACTATAGACACTGGGATAGCTTCAATGACGGTCGCTTTGAGCATCCTTTTGTGGCATCTTATACGGATGGTCAAATTGGTGAAGCCATTGACATCTTGAAAGATGAACCTTACTACAGTCCACAAGCACCTTTTGGTGGAGCCGATGACTTCGCTTGGTCGCCAGACAGCAAAGCTGTACTTTATGTATGTAAGAAGAAGTTTGGTAATGACTATGCGGTAAGCACCAATACAGATATTTATCGTTATGATTTGGCATCGGGTAATACGGTGAATTTAACCGATGGCTTGGTGGGCTACGATACACATCCGGTATATAGTCCTGATGGACAACGCTTGACTTGGTTAAGCATGAAAACCGATGGATACGAAGCCGACAAAGTAGATATTCTATTGTTTGATAAAGGGAGTTCACAACGTATTAATTTGACAGGACATTGGGATGGAACGGTAAATTCTTTTATATGGAGTAAAGACAATCGTAAAATCTATTTCACGGCACCTGTGCGTGGTACTGTTCAGTTGTTTGTCATTGAAGTACCTTCGAACTTGAAAAATAAAGCCCTTCCTAAGATTCAGCAAATTAGTGACGGTCAATTTGATATTAGTGGAATCGTGGGAGAGACAGATGGCGGATTGGTCGTTACGTCTACAACGATGACACGTGCTACGGAGCTTTTTGTGTATCATTTACAGCAGAAGAAATTAACACCTATTACAGGCGTTAATGATCAGGTATATGCTGGTTTAGCTGAAACAAAGGTAGAAGGACGATTTACGAAGGCTTCCGATGGGCAAGATTTATTCTCGTGGGTAATTTATCCACCGAACTTCGACCCAAAGAAGAAGTATCCGACTTTGTTGTTTTGTCAAGGAGGACCACAATCGGCAACGACGTTAGGCTACTCTTTCCGTTGGAATTTCCAGCTGATGGCTTCACAGGGCTATATCGTTATCTTGCCAAATAGAAGAGGAATGCCAGGATGGGGAACAAAATGGAATGAGGATATTTCTAAAGATTGGGGCGGACAAGCGATTCGTGACTACTTGTCGGCAATAGATGATTTTAGCAAAGAGCCTTATGTTGATAAAGCACGTATCGGCGCTATAGGTGCTAGCTACGGCGGTTACTCGGTATTTATGTTGGCAGGAGTGCATGAAGGACGTTTTAAGACGTTCATCTCTCACTGTGGTTTGTTTGATATGACTTCATGGTATGGCACAACAGAAGAGTTATTCTTTGCTAATCATGATCTAGGCGGCCCTTACTGGGATAAAGCAAATGAGAAAACATATACGGAGTTTAATCCGATTAAGCATGTCGATAAGTGGAACACACCGATTATGATTATTCAAGGAGGTAAAGATTTCCGTGTACCAATTGGTCAAGGTTTAGAAGCCTTCCAAGCGGCACAATTGAAACGTATAAAAAGTAGATTGGTATACTTACCGGATGAGAACCACTGGGTACTTTCTGGTCATAATGCACAAGTATGGCAACGAGAGTTCTTCGGTTGGTTAAACGAAACGTTATAGTCGTATTCCAATACCGGTAATAATAAAAAAACGCGCTAAGCTCTTTAAGAGCTTAGCGCGTTTTTTTATTATCTACTTTGACGTATTTATTTCGTGTTCAAGTTGGTCATCGTAAGTTCAATACCAATTTGAACAAAACTTTGAATCATTTTTACGGCATGGTCAATCAGTGCCGGAAGATCTTTTTGTTCTTCTTTATCAAACGGACCTAATACGTAGTCTACCTGTCTACCTTTCGGATAGTTGTCACCAATGCCGAAACGTAAGCGTGGGTAGTTTTGACCGCCACACAGCTCCTCAATAGATTTCAATCCGTTATGGCCTGCGGCCGATCCTTTAGGCTTGATGCGTAATGAAGAGAAAGGGATGGCCAAGTCATCAACAACGACCAATACGTTCTCTATCGGTACTTTCAACTCTTTCATCCAATAGTTGACCGCCTTACCACTTAAATTCATAAAGGTGGTCGGTTTAATCATATATACGTTTTTTCCGCGTAGTTTGAAATCGCTGTAGTATGCTAATCGAAGTAAAGACCAAGAGCTGCCTGCTTGTTTCGCAACTTCGTCAAGGACCATAAATCCAATATTGTGACGTGTATCTTCATACTCTTTACCAATATTCCCTAATCCAACAATTAAATAGTTCATGCTGCAAAAATAAAAAAAACAAAATAGATTTTCCCCCTTGTTCAGCAATCGTTTACATATAGACTTTAAGCGTAATGTAAAAAATATGAAGAGGTGGATGTAGAATGTATAAGAATTATGGTTGGTTAAGCTTTGAATAGGCTTAGATAAACCTTTTCTTTTGCCAGTGTTCTTTTTGTATACAAAAAAAGGCATCGATTTCTCGATGCCTTTTTTATTTCCCGAAGGGATAAATTATTTTTTACCACCTTTAGTTGCTTTCGCAGCTTCTTGCTCTGCTTGACGTAAAGCACGTGACATGATAACAGAAACGATTGTATCGTCAGAGTTATTCAAGATTTTAGCGTCAGTTAAAGCAGCTTGTGCAACGCGGAAAGATTTACCAACTTCTAAAGATTCCATAGGAACTTCGATTACTTGAGGCAAGTTGTTAGGTAAAGCTTTAACACGTAGGTTACGTAATTTTTGTACTAATTTACCACCCATTTTAACACCTGGAGAAGTACCAGTTAATTTAACAGGGATATTTACAGCAACTTCTTTATCGTCGAATAACTCTAAAAAGTCGATGTGCGTAACCAAGTCAGTAAGTGGGTGGAATTGTGCTTCTTGAACGATAGCTCTTGTTTTTTTACCGTCGATGTTTAATTCTACGAAAACAACATCTGGAGTGTAAAGAACTGGTTTCAAATCAGCTGCGGATACAGAAAGGTGAGTTTGATCTTGACCACCGTAAAGAACTGCTGGAATGTTTCCTTGGTAACGCAATTCTTTTGCATCTCTTTTCCCTACGTTCTGTCTTACAGAACCGCTAATAGCAATTGATTTCATTTTTTTTAAATTAAAATTTTGAGTTGCAAAGATAGGTTTAAGTTTTGATAAACAAAAATTTATTAAAAAAATAGGCGTCTTTTTGGAGACGCCTATTTTAAATTTTTATTTAATGTCGAACAAGTCAGAGATTGAACTGTGTTCGTTAATGTTTTTAATAGCATTTGCAAATAGATCCGCTGTAGATAACGGTCTAATTTTCGTTGAGTTTTTAACTTTCTCAGCATCCAATTGAATGGTATCCGTAACGATCATTTCTGTCAATACAGAGTTTTCAATGGTTTCATAAGCATTACCAGAAAGTACAGCATGTGTACATACCGCTCTTACGGAGTTAGCACCATTTTCCATAATCAAAGCTGCCGCTTTCGATAAAGTACCTGCCGTGTCGCAGATGTCATCAATCAAAACGATGTCTTGACCTTTTACATCTCCGATGATAGACATCGATTCAATTTCGTTAGCACGTTTACGACGTTTGTCACAGATGATAACTTCTGCGTTGAAGAACTTAGCAAACGTACGCGCACGGTAAGAACCACCCATATCTGGCGATGCTATCGTCAAGTTAGGTAGGTTTAATGATTTGATGTACGGAACGAAGATGATAGAACCATCTAAGTGGTCTACAGGGATGTCAAAAAATCCTTGAATTTGTGCAGCGTGCAAATCCATTGTCATGATGCGGTGTGCACCGGCAGCCATAATTAGATTAGCAATCAATTTAGCACCGATAGCCACACGTGGTTTGTCCTTTCTATCCTGACGCGCATAACCGAAATAAGGAACGACTACAGTAATGTAGTGGGCCGAAGCTCTTTTTGCTGCATCAATCATCAGCAAAAGTTCAAGAAGATTGTCGGAAGGTTGGTTGGTAGATTGGATTAGGAATACATCGCTTCCGCGGACGGATTCATTGTAAAAAGGTTGGATTTCTCCATCACTAAACTTGGATAAAGTTTTATCACCTAGTGGTTTACCGTAAGATTTAGCGATTTTTCCTGCTAATTCTTCTGTTCCAGAGCCGGCGAACAGCTTTACCGTGTTAAATTGCAAAGGCATCGTGCGTAATTTTATGTTGGGTTAACTTGAATACTTTCACTTTGTTATCACATCAAATTTTGAGAAAGTTGCCCCATTTGGATTCGAACCAAAATCGCTTGTACTACCCTTATACTATGGGACAAAACTCAACAAAAAACTAGTACCTGAAAATCAGGTCCAGTCTGTAATTATTGCTCACAAAGTTAGCCAAATGTTTGTGAAAACAAAATTGTTTTTCAAGGGCTTTGCATAATTTAAAGAGGGGGTATAAAACAAAAAAAGAGGCAAGCTTAGCTTACCTCTTTTTGTTGTCCCACCTGGATTCGAACCAAGACAAACAGCACCAAAAACTGTCGTACTACCATTATACTATAGGACATTGTTGTAACAAGATTAACTTGTTGTGTTTTGTAATTTATAAAATTACGTTTTAAAAGCTTGAAAAAAGAGGATAGGATATCTATCCTCTTTTTTGTTGTCCCACCTGGATTCGAACCAAGACAAACAGCACCAAAAACTGTCGTACTACCATTATACTATAGGACAAGCTTTTTGTCAGAGCAATCAGCGTTTGATTGTTTTGACGATGCAAATATACGCCTGTTTTTATTAGTTCCAAAACTTTTTTTGCTCTTTATGCTGTTTATGTTGATTTTCAGGGTGATATTTTTTGTTTTAGGATTTCGGTTTAATGATGTTTACAACAATATAAGCTACCTATCGATGTTCTTACATTAAAATTTGTTAATAATGTTTCATTGTAGGATAGTATTCCTTATTTTCGGAGAATAATTTTTAGTAGGATAACCTTTTATCAATACACGAATGAATTACAATAAGATTAACAACCTCATAGGTTGGGTCTGTGCGGCCATCGCTACGATAGTGTATGTCATGACCGTTGAGCGCACAGCTAGTTGGTGGGACTGTGGTGAGTTTATCGCCTCGGCTTTCAAAATGCAGATCGTCCACCAGCCAGGGGCACCATTATTTTTAATGCTGCAAAATATATTCTCCAACTTTGCGCTAGGTGATGGTACACGTATCGCCTTTTGGATGAATATTGGTTCTGCCGTTTCCAGTGGTTTAACCATTCTCTTTTTATTTTGGAGTATCACAGCCTTGGCACGTAAAGCTTTTACGGGAGTCGACCGTCATGCCCCATTAAATAGTGGTCAGTTGTTTATCACTATGGCATCGGGTGTTGTTGGTGCTTTGGCTTATGCTTTTACCGATACCTTTTGGTTCTCGGCCGTAGAATCGGAAGTATATGCGATGTCTTCATTGTGTACAGCCGTTGTATTTTGGGCGATTTTAAAATGGGAGGTGCGTGCTGATGAGCCCGGTGCTGACCGTTGGTTGGTGCTTATCGCTTATGTGATGGGTCTTTCTATAGGTGTCCATTTGTTGAACTTATTGGTTATTCCTGCTATTGCCATGGTTATCTACTTCCGTAAAACGAAGGAAAGTACAACAGCAGGCATGCTTAAGGCTTTGGGTCTAGGTGTTGTCGTGTTAGGCTTTACATTGTGGGGAGTGATTCAATACACGATTAAATTTGCTGCTTATTTCGACCTTTTCTTCGTCAATACTTTAGGTACTGGCTTTGGTGTAGGAACGACAGTTTTTGCATTTTTAGTGATTGGTGGATTGGTTTACGGTATCGTATATTCTATTAAAAAGGCAAAACCTTTATTAAATATTATCTTCGTTAGTATCGCTTTTATCTTATTTGGTTACAGTTCTTTTGCGATGATTACCATTCGTGCGAAGGCTAATCCTACCTTGAATAATAGTGATCCAGACAACGTATTTAGCTTCTTAAGCTACCTTAACCGTGAGCAATATGGTGATGAACCATTGTTTAAAGGTAAGTACTTCGATTCTCGCCCTACAGATGTGCAAGAAGGTAAGAAGATATACCGTAAGGATAACGATAAGTATGCTGTTGCGAAACGCACTTCGGTATATTCTTACGATAGAGAAACAATTTTCCCACGTATTTACAGTGAGAAAAATGGGCACCCAGACTATTATAGAGAGTACTTAGGTCTAGGCCCTAATGAGACGCCAACGTTCTCTGACAACTTGAAGTTCTTCTTCGGTTATCAAATTGGACATATGTATGGACGTTATTTCTTATGGAATTTCGCCGGTCGTC
Organism: Sphingobacterium sp. MYb382; assembly: GCF_037572665.1. Classification (NCBI taxonomy): domain Bacteria; kingdom Pseudomonadati; phylum Bacteroidota; class Sphingobacteriia; order Sphingobacteriales; family Sphingobacteriaceae; genus Sphingobacterium; species Sphingobacterium sp. MYb382. The sequence goes on along the minus strand of NZ_JBBGZT010000012.1, from coordinate 488,885 downwards.
AAAATGATCAACAAGGTCAGGGTTCATACACCGAAGGTAATTGGATCAGTGGTATTAAACCTATTGATAACCTGTTGGTAGGTGGACAAAATGCATTACCTACTTCGGCGAAAGAAGATCCAGCACGTAATACGTATTTCTTCTTGCCTTTAATTTTAGGTTTAATTGGTGCATTCTGGCAGTTTGGTAAAAAACAACGTGACGCTGGTGTTGTAGGTTTATTGTTTTTCTTCACGGGTTTAGCTATTGTATTGTACTTAAATCAATCACCATTGCAACCACGTGAGCGTGATTATGCCTACGCAGGTTCATTCTATGCATTCAGTATATGGATTGGTCTAGGTGTGTTAGCTATTGCTGATTTCTTGAAGAAGAAAGTGAATGCTAAGGCTGCGGCCTACACTGCGACAGCCTTTGGTCTGTTAGGTGGTCCTGTCATCTTGGTGGCTAACAACTACAATGATCACAACCGCTCGGAGAAGAGCCTAGCGCGCGATATGGCACGCAACTATTTAGAGTCCTGTGCGCCAAATGCGATCTTGTTTAGCTATGGTGATAATGATACGTACCCATTATGGTATGTGCAAGAGGTAGAAGGATTCCGTACGGATGTGCGTGTGGTAAACTTAAGTTTATTAAGCGCTGATTGGTATATGAAACAAATGATGCAGAAGGTGAATAATGCCGATGCATTACCAATACAAATCGACCCTGAGTTAATTAAGGATGGTGTGCGCGATGTTATTTACTACCAAGATTATAAAATTCCAAGCTACGTGCCTGTACAGGACTTATTGAAAGTAATGCTTTCTGATAATCCACAAAACAAAGCACAGTTGCAAAATGGTGAGTTTGTGAACTTATTGCCAACGAAAAAAATGGAGTTGGGTGTTGATAAGCAATCTGTATTAACCAATCATGTGGTTCCTAAAGAATGGGAAGACGCTATTGTTGATACTATGCGTTGGACATATAGCCAAAACTATGTTAGCCGTGCCGAACTTTCTATCATGTCTATCTTAGCAAACAACAACTGGAAACGTCCGATTTACTTCACGGTGACAACACCAGAAGAAAACTATATCGGTTTAGATCGTTACTTGGTTAATGAAGGTTTTGCTTTACGCTTGATGCCTGTAGACTTCGGCTTGAAAGAAGAAGATGGTAGCGCTATCCTTAACGTGGATCAGACGTATACCAACATTATGGATAAATTCTCTTGGGGAAATATCGGTAAAGCTTCTTACGTAGACCCTGATTCATACCGTTATATCAGCATGTTTGTAGGTTCTATTTACGGACAGACAGCACAGCAGTTAATCGCTGGTGGCGAGAAAGATAAAGCGAAGAAATTGGTGGTTAATGCATACGATAATATGCCGAAGAAAACTTACTTAATGTCTGAAGCAATGAGTTATTTAACGCTTATTGATGCGATGTATAAAGTAGGAGAGACTGCTAAAGCAAATGATTTAGTACAGCGTAATTTGAAGTTTATTCGTGAGAATATGACGTATTACGAAGCTGTGTCGAGCGATAAATCGAACTTAGAGTTTAGAAATATGCGTTACGGTTTACTTTCTATTCAACGTTACAAACAGTTGATGGATGAAGTAAATCAGCCCGATGTGAAGAAAGAAGTTGATGCTTTATATGCGCAATATAAACATTACTTTGAGCAACCTGCTAAATAAGTAAGACGCTCTGTATACTGAATTTTCAGTTTTTTAAAAAGCCCTTTTCGTTATCGGAAAGGGCTTTTTTTATGGATAGTGGTAATATAACACTTCCTAATATTAAAGGTTAACGAAGCGCTTGAGATAATACTTCCTGCTTGAAGGAAGTGCTGCTAGATAAGGTCTTTCTTTCTATAAAGGACGGGGACTTAAGGGCACGCGGATAATGAAATTTATAGTATGACATATGGTTCGGATGTTTGGTGTTCTACTCGTGTTTTATCTAAGATTTGCTAAGATGTTGTAATCCGGTAATAACCGACTTCTTACTTCAATTAGGTGGTAAGCGAGCCTCTTTTAAAGCAATGATTACTGAGGCTGTCGATGTTAATAGGGAAGTCGAATAGAGATTTTAACAGGGCATAAAATACAAATAGACAGATACGAGATCTGCCTATTTGCCCAAGTTTTAAAATTAAGTATTCCCGCTAAAAATCTTTTTAGCGGAAATAGATGTGTTTTTACATTTTTCTAAAGCGTAAGCCTCTAAAGTTAAATCCGGATTGATCAATCACGAATCGCACCTTTCTAGCACCTTGTGCTAGGTTAATTTGTTTAGGTGGGTTCGGGTTGAATACCCAAGAGTTCCAGCTTCCATTGCTCGGTACATCCACATTACCTGTGACGTTTACACCATCAACCTCAATATGGTATTTCCCGACGGCACTTCCGGATAAAGAAGCCTCAAATAAATAAATACCAGCATCTTTGACGTCAACGGTATATTGGTACCATTTACCAGCAGCTAGGTAACCGATATTCGTTCCGTTACCCTCAATCGTAACAGCAATACTCTGCGTATCTCCTTTACCTCTTCTGTAGCTATCAGATCCTGCTGCGCCTGTTCCATTATCAAAGAATGCTCTGTTTAAACCACCGAAATCGAAATCAGCCGCATTGATAAATTTTTCAACACCAGCTTTCAGCTCATGAGGCCCATTAAACGGTCGTGTAAAAGAAACTGATACTTTAACCTTTTTTGTAATTGTTCCCAAGGTGTAGCTTATAGATGTTTCACCTTCAGTCATACCTACAATCTGTCCGATTTCATTTACCGTAGCGACATTGTTGTTTTCTGAAGTCCATATCGCTGTTGTTAAGTTATTCGCATTTTCAGGAATACGTTTTACAGTGATTGTTTTTGAAGCATTTGGTGTTAAATCTAAGCGTTGATCACTTAACACAACATCTACCAAAGGGATTTTAGTCAAGGCGTTGATTTCCACTTTGCGTTGTAGGTTTCCAGCATTGACCACAATTTTTGTGAAGCCTTCACCGATTAGTTTAACCTTACCATCGCTGGAGACAGTGGCTACTTTACTATCTTCAGATGACCATTCGAAATGGTGATTTACATTCGTAGGACTCGCTGTTAGTTGAAGCTCATCGCCAATAAACCCCGTAAACGAGGATTTATCGACATAAATCTCTGGAACGACTTCTGTACGCTTAAACTCATTGCAGCTATTTAGCAAGAGCAGGATACTTATTCCAAATGCGAATTTTAAAATATAGTTGTTCATTCGTTTATTTTTTAGATTATTTTGAATAGCAGTAGAGCTGTTTAATTCTCCACTTCATCTTCTGCTTTAAACTCTAACCTTAACTCCTCCTTAAATTCAACGACCGTACCATCTGCTACGTAGTTGTATCTTAGTAAGAATGTTTTGTAGGTTTTAAATCCATCGTTTTCAATTCTGAAAATATTCGGAAAGTCAGGGTCTCCATTTACCTGCGTAACGACAAGATTGCGATATGGTTTAATCGTAACCTTGTTATCCGTTCCTATAGTCACCACAATAGCCGCACGGTTAAAGGTGCTTATGTCTGATAAATAGGCTTCATTTCCGGCCATAACACGGATACTATTCGTCGTTATTGGATGCATAACTTTGTTACCGGGCATTTCTAGCTCGGAAGCAGATCCCTGCTGTCTATATTTTCCACGCATGCTATACAAAGTTGTACCATCCGATAAGGCATAGTAGTTTTTCGTTTTTACACGGTATAAGATGTAGTTCTTTTTAGGATTAGCCTCATAGTCAGAGAAGGAATTCACCCGCAAAGGAATAAAATAAGCAGAGTCAGGAGATAAACCATCGGGTCTAATCTTAATCGGTAGACGTCCACTAATCTCGCCAGCAGGAATCGTGAACGACATGCTAGCGATATCATATTTATCCTTCGGCATTGGTCGGATATACTTCGAAGCGTCGTTGTCAAAATTGATCTTGTTAAATTGATCGATAAGACTTTTATCCTCCACTAAATTCACTTGTATATCTTTTTCTGTAGGTTTTGTGCCTCCCAAGGAAGCCGCAATGTAACCCGTTGACTCTTTACCTAAAAAGTGAAATTTTCTAGCTACGTTATCGGATTCACTAATCAACGCGAATACATTTTTGTATTGCTCTTTTTCGAAAACTTCATCATCATTACAGGACTGCAAGCCCAATAAGCCTATTGAAATCCCTAAAAAAGAACAAACTATGGAGCATTTTGCTTTTAGCTGTTTTGCTGTTAATTTTTTCATAATAATTTCAAATGGTTGTTAGTTATCCCAGCCTGGATTTTGATTTAAAGATGGAAGTAATCTGATTTCATTCAATGGTATTGGTAAAAAGGCTAATCGCTTATTGACGACACGCGCACCAATTCTTGATGTATTTGGAATAACTCTATTGAAATAAACATCTCTAGACCCTTCAGTATTCATACCACGTATAGGTTCACTTTCTACTTGTTCCATAATACCCCATCTTCTTACATCATAGTAACGTCTATTTTCAAACAAGAATTCAGACATTCTTTCTTTCTCAATTAAGCGCTGAAGGGTAGCCTTATCTTCGTTACCACTAAGTCCTGGCAAGCCTGCTCTATATCTAACTTGATTAAAGGCTTTTTTAATCTGATTCATGTCTCTAGAGAAATTTTGGGATGAACCATTTATCTCCGCTGCGTGTGAGCCATCTAAATTGTTTAAAGCTTCCGCATAAGAAAGTAAAATTTCCGCATAGCGAATGATTGGGAACGCTTTGTCCATTCGACGATTGTTTGTTCCTCCCCAAGCATCAGTAGGGTGGATAAATTTCTTTACCACATATCCTGTAATCGGGAAGTCAACAGGGCTACTTACAGATCCTTTACCATTTGGAGAGTCAAAGAAGTACTCAATTGTCTGGTTGAAAAAACCTGAAGAAGTAGACGACGTCATTGGCCAATAAGCTCCCGAGAAGCCAATACTTGCGTAGAAACGGGGCTCACGGTTGGCGTACATATTGCTCACATTGGAGTTTAATCTGTAACCAGAGAATATTTTTACGGAGTTTGTAAATCCTGTTTCTGTATATGGATAATTTGTGCTTGAATTGGCAATATCGTGACCATCAATCATCGTGTAGTTGTCGATGATTTTTTGAGGAACGCCAGCGCCATTCCATCCATCTAATTTTTGTGGAAATGAGGTCCGTGTTTCAGAAACAAGTTGCGGACTACGTCTTCCCCACACATATTCTGGATTTACCGGAATTACAGCCTCGCCATTAAACATTTCAGAATAGGAACGATATGGGTCAATACCGTTAGCCCCATTCGGCCATTCTTGGTAGTAATTAGGGTCGGATGTTACACCAGCAGGTAATGCTGGAGTTTCACTATCTGCAGGAACGGTATGCAAACGGAAGATACCACCGTCGCCCATATCGATAATGCGTTTGGCAGCCGCTGCTGCAACAGCCCATCTTTTCTCATCGTAAGTTTGTGATACATATTGTGCGTTATCACTCGTTCTTCTCCATGTCCCGAAGTAGGAGCGTGCTGCATCCCCACCATTAAATAGTGGGCTCGCATGTATCAACCGGATACGTGCAATCAATCCATACGCAGCACCTTTCGTTGGTAAACCAAATTCAACTAAAGGCAGTGTGTTGGGTAAGAATGTTGCTGCTTCTTCCAACTCTTTACATATATACTCTACGGCTTCATCATAGGTACTTCTTGATCGATTATACGATTGTAATGTTCCATTTGATTCAATTATTTCGTCGCCTAGGATAATAGGAGGACCAAAATCCACTAAAATATTGTAATACGCATAGGCACGGATAAAACGAGCATTAGCTAAAATCGTGAAGCGATCCTGTGTCTTCATATCTTTCGCTTCATCAATGCGGGTGAAAATGGTATTACACTTCCGGATGATTTTGTAATAATCTCCCCAACGGTTTAAAGAATACAAGTTGCTCGGTGTTATTTCGCCCAATATAAAGCGTATTCCGCTGTAGCCATTCGATAGGAAAGACGTGAAACCTTCATCCGTAGCGTAAGGGCCTGGCGTATGGCTATTGTATTGCAAGCCCCCTTCATCAGGAAACATGGCTGCAGCGCCCCATAGGTATGCTTTTATATACCTGGTTTCTGCAAATACAGTGTCTAATTTTAGCTCATCACTAAAGTAATTATCAACACTTAGGAATTTCTTGCATGAAATAGTGCTCAATACCATAGCTAATAATAAAGGTATTAAGGCGATTCTATAGCTGTTTTTATTTAATAACTTCATAATTTGTAGGCTTATAAGTTGATGTACAATTGTAGAATGTAAGAGGTTGGGATTGGGTAAACCTCTCCATTTTTATAAGCTAATTCTGGGTCGAAGATTTTAACCTTATCCCAGATAACTAGGTTGTTTGCAACAAACTGCATATCAATAGATGATATTTTCATGCGCTGTAAAAAACTAGATTTTAAGTTGTAATTGATATTTACCTCTTGAAGTCTTAAATAGCGCGCATCTCCCTTCCAGAAGTCTGAAAGTTGGGAGTTATTGTTGTTGTTACCATAGGTTAATCTAGGGAACTTTGCATTTGGGTTTTCCGCTAAGGAAGGATCAATACCATGGGATGCAGCAAACTCTTTCGGAATCCAACGGTTTTTAGGGTCGTTAGCGATATCCAAAACATTACCATTAACACCACCATAGAAAGGCACATAGCCTGTTCCGATTCCATTGCCAGAGTAGAAGAAATCTGTTTTACCTGTACCTTTAAACAAAACACCAACGGTAAAGCTTTTGTACGAAAATTCACCCCCAAAGCCGTACATCAGTAATGGGAATTTACTATGTGCAATCGGAACCATATCGTCCGTATTAATGACACCATCACCATTAACATCTCTGTATTTAATATCTCCAGGCATTACTTTACCAAATTGGGCAGGACTGTTATTCACATCGTCCCAATCTTTAAAGAACCCTAACGATTGATAGCCTCTGGTGGCATTATGTGGATAGCCAGAAATCTCTTGATATGGGTATTTCGGATTTGCCTCTTCCCAGTTTTGGACGTTATTTTTAGAGTAGGTGAAATTACCACGTAGGGTAAAACTCATGTCTTTGTTTAACTGTTGTCTGAAGGACGCACTTCCATCAGCACCTAAGCTTTTCATTTTTCCAACATTACCATAAGGCATAGATACTAGACCAGCGTATTCAGGAACTTGAACACGTTGCATAAAAATTCCATTCCGTTGATCATTGAATACGTCAACAATAAAGTTTAGTTTATCGTTGAACAAGTTCAACTCCATACCGACATTGGCTTTTATCGCTTTTTCCCATTGTAAATTATCGGCACCGATGATATTTTCATTTACACTTTCCATGAGGGCAGATGTGCCCCATGGCGATGATATGGATCGGTTTACCATAGTTAAGTACGGAAATCTACGGTCATCGGTAATACGGTCATTACCAACTGTACCGTATGAACCTCTGAATTTTAAGAAGCTAATCCAAGGCAGGTTTTCTTTAACATATTCGTAGTTCGTAGGCACCCAACCCCCAGCTATAGACGGGAAGAATCCGTACTGTTTACCAGGCTGGAAGTTTTCTGAACCCGTATATCCAAAGTTTACATCTACCATATAAGTATCTCTAAATCCATAAGTGAACCTACTGGATACCCCTTGGTAGCGAATTGGAATGGCGCTTAGGTTGCTAAGACTTTTTTTGGTTTCCTTTTGATCGCTTAAGTAATAATAGATCAATGCCGATGTTCTATGGTCTGATCCGATGCGTTTCTCATAGTTCAACGTACTCTCAAAGTGATATTTTCTATACTGATTCGTATTGTTTACATACATCACAGGTATAGATGGAGAACGCTCAATGGTAATAAGCTCTCCCAGTTGGTTACGACCTACAGCTTGGTATAGTGCAGGTGCTAATAAACGGTTTTCATCAAAAAAACTTACAATATCATAAGCCCCTTGACCTCTAATTTTTAATCCCGGTAGGATGAAATTTAATTTTTGATCTAGGGCTAAGGTAAATTTACCTCTAAATTCTTGGTTTGATTTACGGCCCATATGGTTAATCATGACGAGCGGGGAGGCTAAGGATCCTATACTTGAACTAGCCGGTAGTTTGCCATCTGAATACCGTGTTGGAATCAACAAAGGATTTAAATTCGCTTGTGCCCTCCATATATAATCCGTATTGGCAACTCCAGGCATGTTGTTTACAGAAAGAAAACCATCTGTACCAAAGTATAACGTGGAGGTAGGCGATAGCTCTAAGTCTATATTTGTTCTATAGTTGTACGTTTTGTAACCTGAATTTGCGGCGTAAACACTGTTCTTATCAAACTTATAGGCAGCTGTCTCATCGCTCATACCAAGACTTAAGAAATAACGTGCTACTTGTGCACCACCTCGCGCACTCGCATAAAAGCTATTTCTAAATCCGTTATCACGCATCACCTGCTCTTGCCAGTTCACATCAGGATACATATCTCTGTCCAATCCATCACGGATAATGTCTAGCTCTACATTAGAATAGATATCTGTTTCACCACGTACGGCGCGAGCTTCATTGGCTAATTTCGCGTAATCGTAGGCACGTAAATAGTTCGGTAAGCGAGGTAGGAAGTTTGCTGTAGCATTTACCCTACCGGTGATGTTTAATTTACCCGCTTGACCACGTTTAGTCGTTACAAGAACAACCCCATTGGCACCACGAACACCATAAACCGCAGTTGCAGAGGCATCCTTTAAGATGGAAAAACTCTCCACATCGGCAGGATCAATCGTGTTGATGCTTCCTTCTAGTCCATCAATTAAAACTAAGGCGCTAGAATTTGCACCGAAGGTACCAATACCACGAACCCAAAATTCGGAGATGTTTTTTCCGGGTTCACCACTACCTTGCAGTGAAATTACACCGGCTGCTCTACCACCAAGTAGGTTTGCGATGGAGGTAGCTGGCGTTTGTAAAGTTTTTACATCGACGCTCGTTACGGCAGCCACATTGGAAATCTTCCGTTGTGTACCACCTAGACCTACGACCACGACTTCGTCGATGGCATCAGCTTTTTCGAAAAATTGTATTTTTATGTTTGCTTTTGTGTCTGTTACCAAATACTCAACATCTTTATATCCGATGTATTTGAAGACCAACATATCTCCTTTAGCAGCCTTTATGGAAAATTTACCTTTGGCGTCAGAAGATGTTCCGATACTTATTTTGTCACGTAGATATACGGTTACACTAGCAATAGGTTCTTCAGTTTCATCCACTACAACCCCAGTTACAAGCGAATTATCTTGACCATATGCAGTAAAAACCACGGATACTACTAATAGTACCCATACGAATAGGTTTTTTAATTTCATTTCTAGGTTAATTAGGTAAGGTTAGTTTATTGAAAGTTTTCTGACCCGGTTGTTGTTGAAGTCTGCTACGTATACAGAGCCATCTTTGCTGATACCAATTCCTGTAGGATTATTGAATAAAGCATCTTTCTTACCACCATCTCTCCATCCTGCAGTACCTGGCATTCCCAATACGGTTTCAACTAATCCTTCAGGACTAATTTTCCGAATACAATGGTTCCCACTATCTGCGACATACATATTGCCGTCAGCATCGGTAAAAATCTGTGATGGGTCTCTAAATTGGGCAACTTCCAATTTACCATCGCGGTGGCCACCAGCGGTAGAACCCGATAGTTTTTTGAAAGTGGTTGTTGGATTAGTTACGTCAATACTACAAATACTATTTGCGTTAACACCACTGCCTGAGTTGAAAGATAAATAAAGAATGTTCGGCTTGTTTGGTGTGAAAGTTAGTCCAAAACTATCTCCTTGTTCTGTTTTGTAAATGGTTTCTACCTCGTAAGTCCTTGGGTTGATCTTAACGATTTGACCATAATAATAACGGGTGTAGATAAAGCCGTCAGTCGGGTTGAACACCATAGAGTGTTTCCATCCTTGTGCTGGTCGATCTCCTTCAGCAGGCCATTTCATCTCCCGAACGCGTGGTGCCCAGAATTCTTTTGGATCTAAAGAGTAGTAAGAGCCTACCGTTGTTTCTGTAGGAAAACTAACGACTCCAGTTTCTGGATCTGCCGCAGGTACATTGGCACGTACATTTCTAGCTATGGTAATCAATTCGTTCTTTTCTTCATCGATTCGAGCAATATGTTCGAAACCATCAACTCGGTTAATCATGAAGATGTTGTCTTCTTTGTCTACACATACATAACGAGGTGCAACAATCGATTGCGAAAGGTCGCCATCGCGATAACTCGCGCGGCTACCGTTTCCAGCAATTGTTGTTACGGTTACGGAAGTCTTGTAGTAAAAGTCTTTTTTGTAGATAACGGAATCGTTCCCGATAGCGATAGCTATTTTACAGGTGTCTCCAGGCAATCTAGGTGCTAGGACATACATTTTGTTTCCTGTGGATCCAACGACAGCTGCTTTTCGGCCATTAAACCACACTCTAATTTGCTCGGGATCGTTCCCGAAATTTTCGCCAGTAATCATAACCTTTTCTAGGTACTTTCCTGAATCGGGATAAACTAAGTCTAGTTTAATCGGTTTGCTAGCGTCGTAAGGAATTTCCTCCCTTTCCACCTCGTTTTTATCTTTACAAGCACTCGCCACGATGAATGTGGTGACTGTCGTAAAAAATAATAAACGTACGAGCCGCATCTTAAATGGTAACTGTTTAAGCATTGGTTTAGTAATTTAGTTAGGTTTATTTTTTTTATTAATTCGTAAAAACATAAATCAGGTCTTAATGCTAATTAAGATGATTAGGTCGTTAAGAGGATCTATGTTTTTTTGGTTAGTGCCCAAATATATTATATGAAATAATATCAACCATCCTGCACTGTCCTGCTTACTAAAAAAAAATAAAAAACGTGTGAATTGAATGTTGGAGAAGACGAGTTCGTTAATTGTTTTTTCAACTATTTATGTTTTTTATCGTTGCATAAACAATAGATTGAATACTAGTTTTGTTCTTTTTTTATGCCTTAATCTTTGTTTAGCCCCATTTTTAGGTTTTGTGTATTTTTGAGATAAAGTTTGTATGAAAGGTGAGTGTTGTTCGTTAATCTTACTTTATCCAAGGATGCGGAAAATGAATAATTTCCCTATTAACGACAAAATGCTTAAACGTTTTTGCAAAACCTATTTCTGATTTTGTTTTAGCGTTAGAAATAGCATATTACTTGTTTTTGTGCAATATTAATTACTCTAAATTAAACCTTAAAATTTTCTTAATAATTAAATTTTGTTCTTTTTTTTTGTTATGAAATAATAGCTTAATTTGAATTAAGCCTTTTCAATTCCTGTGATTTTAAATAGGATTAAAAGTTCTTAGATGAATAAGAATATTCGGTTTATGTTTATGCGTTTGAAATGACGTTTTTTCGATTATTTGTGAAAAATAAGGACATATTATTGAATTTAAATTTGGTAATGAGCTAGTTTTTATTTCGTTGTAGATATCTCAGAGTTATTTTTATTTTGAAGTGGTTCATGCAACTATCTGTGATTTATTTTAAATGAATAAATCTTCTTTTTAGAAAATAGTTGCTCTCACTGGTCTCTATAAAGTGGGAGATATGGTGCGTAATTGGATTGTTTTTTTTGTAAAAAAATGTTAAAAAAAATATTTTGTATCGTATAAAACCAAAAAATGAGAGTTAATTTATCGTGTTTTTTACCAAAAATTAAGTCGCTTTTTTTGCGCAAAGTGGTGTTGGGGATATCTTTATTTGGAGTTAGTATTAAGTAGACTTACAGTAACCAAGAGTTAGCGTATACTTTCAGTTTTAAGGAACGAATTAATCTTTCTGTAGTCTGGAGTGTAAGACCTGTGATTAGCTTGTGAAATGTACGTTTCCATAGCTTGTTTTATCCTTAAAATCGGTGATTTTTGTTTCCTGTAACTGTGCTAAATTGCTAGTACTGCTTTAGTATTTTAACAAATATCTGGACGAGGTCGCCTTTTATATGGTTTTTAACATTTTTTTGGGGATAATCTTGAAAAAAACATAGCCTTATGGGTAGGGATTTAGCCGATTATTCACGAGATTTGCAGGGAATAGCATAGTCTGCTAAAAGGGCGAAGGTAGCACCTCGGTCTTTACAGTTAGCGTATTACGTTGTGTTTTGATAAAGTGTGCTTAAAATCAGTTATTTAAATATTAATTAATGAAACAATCGATTTTACTAGAAGGAACCAAGTTTCAGATTACATTAAAACGTCTTTGTCAACAGCTGATTGAGAATCACGGCGATTTTTCTAAAGCTGTCTTAATTGGTATCCAGCCACGCGGTACATTCTTAGCGAAACGTATTCAGAAAGAAATCTTAGCGATGACGGGTACCGAGATACAGTTGGGTATTTTAGATATCACTTTCTATCGTGATGACTTCCGTGTTAAAGGTGCAGCTCCATTGGCGGCCAACAGCACGGAGATTGATTTTTTGATCGATGATAAAGATGTAATCCTTGTAGACGACGTTTTATGGACTGGACGCACCATTCGTTCGGCGATGGATGCGATGCAGGCTTTTGGTCGTGCCGCGAAGATGGAATTGATGGTTCTTGTTGATCGTCGTTTCTCACGCCAGATACCTATTGAACCCGATTATATAGGCATTCAAGTGGATTCTATAGACTCGCAACGCGTTATTGTGAGTTGGGAAGATGTAGACCCTGCTGATAGTATAGTCCTTGTTACTGAATAAAATAATTGCGCTAGAAATATATAACCATGTCAACAACAACCGAGCAGCTTAGTACGAGACATCTTTTAGGCATAAAAGATTTGAACGAGAACGATATTCAGTTGATTCTGGATACGGCTGCTAACTTTAAAGAAGTACTTAATCGACCGATAAAGAAAGTCCCTTCCTTACGGGACATTACGATTGCCAACGTATTTTTTGAAAATTCTACACGTACACGTCTTTCTTTTGAATTGGCCGAGAAACGCCTATCGGCGGATATCGTCAATTTCGCAGCTTCATCCTCGTCGGTGAGTAAAGGAGAAACGTTGATCGATACGGTCAACAATATCTTAGCGATGAAAGTAGATATGATTGTGATGCGCCACCCTTATGCAGGGGCGGGAGTTTTCTTAAGCCGTCATGTTGATGCGCAGATTGTCAATGCGGGCGATGGAGCGCATGAGCACCCTACGCAAGCGTTATTAGATTCATTCTCTATCCGTGAGCGCCTAGGTGATTTGGCCGGCAAGAAAGTAGCGATTATAGGTGATGTTTTGCACTCGCGTGTAGCACTTTCTAATATTCTATGCTTGCAAAAGCAAGGAGCGGAGGTGATGGTTTGTGGGCCGACAACGTTGATTCCTAAATATATAAAATCTTTAGGTGTACGTGTGGAACACGACTTGATGAAGGCTTTAAACTGGTGTGATGTAGCCAACATGTTGCGCATCCAGTTAGAGCGTCAAGATATTGCTTATTTTCCATCATTGCGTGAATATTCCATGCTTTACGGATTAAATAAAGAGATTTTAGATAACCTCGATAAAGAGATTATTGTGATGCACCCAGGTCCAATCAACCGCGGTGTGGAGATAACTTCCGATGTAGCGGATAGTAAACAAGCGATTATTTTAGACCAAGTAGAAAATGGAGTCGCTGTGCGTATGGCAGTTCTCTATTTATTGGCTGGTCAACGCGGCTAGTCTACAGCGGGTTTATGAAAAAATATGCTTGGCTTTAACAGTCAGGCATATTTTTTTTGTAAAAAAGACGTTATACTTATGGTTTTTAACAGATGTTAAGAACTTTTGAGGAAAACATGGAACTTTAGTTTTAATTTAGTACGTTGAAGATATATTGAGTTTTCACTTTTACTTAACACATAGCATGTATAAAAAAGTTTATGGGGTCGGTGTTGCATTAAGTTTGATGGGTTCTGCTGCTTTTGCACAGGAAACAGCATGGCAACAAATCAACAACGCCTACAAGACGGGAATGGAGTTGTTTGAGCGTGGGAAATACAGCTCGGCAGCAAAGCAATTTGATCGAGTTGAAAGCTTACGGACGAAATCTACATTACAGCTAGATGAAACCGAAGAGTTAACGCTGATCAAGGAGAATGTACGCTATTATCAAGCTATTTGTGCATTGGAGCTGGGCGATTCAAATGCTGAAGCAGGCTTTTTGAAATATATTAAAGATTACCCAGCAAGCGCAAATGCGAAAGCTGCATATTTCCAAATTGGAAAGTCCTACTACGCGAAGAAAGATTACCCTAAAGCCATTGAGTGGTTTCAAAAAATAGATAGTAAAAATTTAGCGGGAGCTGAAAATAGAGAATACCGTTTTAAGTTGGGTTACGCTCAATTTATGACAGGTGATTACACTTCTTCAAAGCCTCTTTTTGAGCGTTTGAAAGACGAGTCTGGTGTTTTTCAAGAAGCATCAATCTACTACTACGCTTACTTATGTTACTTAAATCAAGAATATAAAACAGCCTTGAATGAGTTTGAGCGTTTGAATGGGTCGAAGACTTATGAAAATAGCTATCCGTATTACATCACGGCTTTATATTTCTTAGATAAGCGTTACGATGATGTGTTAAGCTATGCGTTGCCAATCTTGGATCGTACGAAACAAGAGCATGAAACAGAAATGTTCCGTGTGGTAGCTGCTACTTACTTTATCAAGGGAGACTTACAGAAGTCGAAAAACTTCTACGATAAGTTCCAAGCGCAAGATCAAGGGAAAACGCAAAATAACCAAGATAGCTACCAAATTGGTTACATCGCTTACAAATTGGGCGACTATCCGAAAGCTATCCAAGAGTTAGAAAAATTAACAGAGCCTGATGCGTACTTCCAGAGTGCGATGATTACGTTGGGTGATTCCTTCCTAAAAACTGGGAATAAGCAGAGTGCGCGTAATGCATTCTTCCGTGCTTCAAAATTGGATTTCGATCCGCAATTGAAGGAAGAAGGTTTGTTCAACTATGCGAAGCTTTCTTACGAATTAGAGTTCCACCAAGTAGCCCTAGAAGCTACACAAGAATATTTAGATACTTATCCAAATACGAAACGTTCTGAAGAGGCTAAAACCTTATTAGCCGAAGTATTATTGAGTACTAAAAATTACCGTGCTGCGGTAGATATTCTAGAGAGTATCGGCAAGCGTGGTAAAGAAGCAAACACAGCCTACCAGAAGGTAACCTACTACCGTGGTTTGGAGTTCTATAACGAGCGTGCTTTTGAGAATGCTATCTCTATGTTTATGCGTTCCGAAGCGAACCGTAACGATGAGGAAATTTTTGCCCTTTCTACGTATTGGAAAGCAGAAGCTATGTATGAAGTACGTAAGTATGGCGAAGCGGTAACGAACTTCAATAAGTTCCTACAGTTGCCTGCAGCACGTAATACCGATGTGTATAGCTACGCAAACTACGCTTTGGCGTATGCAGCATTCCGTAATGACCGTTACAGCACAGCAGCGAACTACTTTGAGCGTTTCCTAGCAAGTGGTGGTAAGGACGGTTTGGAAGTGAATACACGTAATGACGCTGTCGCACGTTTAGCCGATTCATACTTCGGAATGAAAAACTACGGTAAAGCTTTAGAGCAATACAACCGTCTTATCAGCGCAAAAGCAGCGAGTCAAGATTATGCCTTATTCCAACGTGGTATCATTCAAGGTTTGCAAGGTGATAGCAACGGAAAGATCGCTACTTTACAGTCTGTGGTGCGTATGTTCCCGAAATCAAACTATGCCGATGACGTAGCTTTCGAGGTTCCTTATACGTACTTTATGATGGGTAACCATGATGCAGCGATTTCAGGTTTACAGAAAATGATTGAGCAATATCCACGTAGCAGCTACGTTCCACGTGCCTTAGTTACGATTGGTCTTGTACAATATAATAAAGACGACAACGATGCCGCTTTGAAAACCTTCCAGCGTGTTGTTGATCAATATGCAACAACCGACGAAGCAAAACAAGCGATGCGTTCCATCGAGAATATCTACTTAGATAAAGGCGATGCAACAGGTTATATCCGTTATGCGACAAGCACAAATATTGGTGACTTAAGTACAGCACAACAAGATGGACATAGCTTCAGCGTAGCGAAAACATTATTCGATCGTGGTAATTTCCAAGGAGCTGTAGAAGCGGTAAACGCTTATTTCGATAAATTTCCGAAACCAATCAATGAGAAGCATGCTCGTTTCATCCGTGGAGAGAGTTATGCTAAACTAGGTCAGGATAACGATGCTTTGCACGATTTCAATATCATTATGAATGATTGGACGAGTGCTTATACGGAGCAGACATTGTTGAGCGTTGCTAAATTGCACTTAAACAAGAAAGCATATAACGAAGCAACTCAAGTGTTGAAAAAACTAGAGCTTACTTCTGAGTACAAGTCTAACTATGGCTTCGCTATCAATAATTTATTAATCTGTTACTTCAATATTGGTGATTTCGTGGAAACACAGAACTATGCCAAATTGGTGAAAGAAAATAGTAAGTCTTCGGAAGAGGATATCGCTTTAGCACACTTATACTCCGGTAAAGCTTATGCAGCAACCAACAAGTCGGCTGATGCATTAAAAGAGTTCAACTTGGCGGCCTTGAAGAGCAAAACGATTATTGGTGCTGAGGCACGTTACCGCGTGGCGGACCAACAGCTGAAAGCTAAGCAATATGACAAAGCAATCGAGTCGGCGTTTGATATTTCTAATAACTTCTCTTCGTATGATTATTGGGTAGCTAAAGGATTTATCATAATGGCTGATGCTTACCTTGGAAAAGGTGATAAGTTCCAAGCGAAGTCCACACTAGAGAGTGTGATGTCGAACTACGACAATAAAAAAGATGACGTGTTGAAAGAAGCAAAGGCACGATTAGACAAACTTAAATAACAAGAATAGGAAGAACGATGAAATTGCATAAAACAGTATTTAAGAATTACGCCACCGTGGCCTTGTTGCTTGGTTTTGGGTTTGAAGCTAGTGCTCAGGTAACGCCTGAAAAACCGGTAACCATTGATTCTTTTGATGTAGTTCGTGATTATAAGCCTCTTCTTGCGGATGCGGTAAAAATTCGCCGTAGCCCAGACATGACGAATAAACGCAGCTACATGCCGAAGCTTAGCTACGGAAATGTGCCTGATAAAAAGTTGGATATCAACACTGGTTTGAAAGAACTGAATGTTCAAGAAACTCCTTTTGTCGCTTGGCAAGATCCAAATAGCAACTATGTGAAATTTGGATTGGGCAACTTGAATACCCTGCTTGGTGAAGGATATTTCTCCTACGATGCCTATGAAGATATGCGTGTCGGTGGTTTTGTGAAACACCTAAGCCAAAAAGGAAGCCTTAATCAGCAGAAATTCTCTAAACAAGAGGTAGGCGTATTTGGAAGTCGTATATTCCCTATGTTTACCGTAGATGGATTAATCGGTTACAATCGCTATGCGACGAATTTCTATGGTATTCCTTATGCTATAGATAAAACAACCTTGTTGAACCCTACGCCAGATAAGCAGACATTCAACGATATCTATTTTACAGGTGAGTTAAAGAGTAATTACGACCCTAAAAATGAAGAGGCATTAAGCTACTCCGCTAAATTGGATGCTTATACTTTCTCGGATAATTATAAAGCCAAAGAAACATCCGTAGCGATATCTGCTTTCTTGAACAAGCGTGTACGTGCTTTTAATATAGGAGTTAATTTGAGTGCTGATTTAAATACCGTAGATGGTACGAAAAAAGGAACAACGAAAAACTCTTTAGCGGTAATCAATCCGTATATCCGTTTCAAAGGCGACAACTATAACTTGACTTTAGGTGCTAATTTAATTCCTGAGTTTGGTGATAGCACAAGTTTTAATGTGTTCCCTGCTGCGGAACTTGACTTTGCTTTAGCGCCCGAATATTTACATATTTTCGGGGGAGTGAACGGCTCGGTTAAAAAAGCATCTTACCGTGATTTTGCACGTCAAAATCCTTTCTTAGGGCCAGACCAAACCATCCAAAATATGGTAGAGCGTTTGAGCTTCTTCGGAGGTATTAAAGGTAATGCTGGTGCTACTTTCGGCTACAAGGTGAAAGCTATTTACCGTAAACTAGAAGGTATGCCTTTGTTTGTGAACAACATGGATAAACCATTCCTTTTTGACTTGGTATACGATGGTAACGGCGATAAATCAACGAAACATGTTGGCTTAGAAGGTGAAATTAACATTCGTTTATCGGAGTTAGTTAACTTAGGCGGTCGTTTGAATATCGATCAGTATACTACTGCTCAAGAGGAAGAAGCATGGCACACACCAAAAATGAGGTTGGCGGCTAATGCACGTTTTACGCTATCGGAGAAATTGTATATCGATGCAGAGGCGTTATTCCACGGAGTGTCTAAAGCGAAAGTATACAACTATGATGCTTCAACAACGCCTGTAACTATTCAGACACCTTATGTGAAGCGTGATGTTCCTTCGTTCTTCGACTTGAGCGCTGGCGCGGAATACAAAGCGACTAAACAATTAGGCATCTTTGTGAAAGCAAATAACATCTTCAATAAAGAATATCAAACATACATGTATTACCCTAAATTGGGCTTTAATCTTATTGGTGGCTTAAATTTTTCATTTTAAGCGTAGAAGATTATAAATTTGCATATTATTACAATTGAATGAATTTAGGTAGAAACGTATTTAACCTCTTAAAAAGACAGACGAAAGTCTATGTGAAAGGTCTTGGTTCTTTTAAAAGAAACCTGACCTCTTCCGCATTTGACGAGAAGAACAACGTCTATCTTCCGCCTATTGCTTATCTTGATTTTGATCAAGCAAGTTTGGAGGGCTACGATTTTATCCAGTACATTCAACAGTTAAACGAAATTGAACGCACGGAGGCTGACAATCAAGTCAGCCAAGCGGTCACTATCATAAAGCAGCATATTACTGAAGAGGGGCAAGTAAAGTTAGATGACCTCGGTTATCTAGTGAGCTACGGAGAAGCCTATGTGTTTAAACCGCTCGACCTTTCAGGTTTCCATTTGGAGGCTGTTGCTGTTAATCCAGCATGTATAAAAGAGGAGGAACCTACTATTGAGCCTCCATTTGTCGGGGATATCTTCATTGAGGCTAGGGAAGAAGCTCCTGTAGCGGAAGTACCACCTGAGGAAGAGCCTGTCGTGATAGCTGAAAATCCTGCTTTTGAATCTTTACTTATCGATAATGTAGAGACTTCGCCTGCGGCGGATGTAGAAGCGGCTCCGGCAGAAGCGACCTCTATCGTTGCCGAAACGCCGGTAGCACAGCCAGCCGACATTCCCGCGGCAGCGGAAGAAGAGCCTTTCGAAGAGGAAGAATTTGAAACCCGCAAGAAGTCTAATACCATTTGGTACATCTTGCTTATCCTTGTTGGATTGGGCGTGATGGGCGGTTTGTACGTGATGAACAACAACATCCAGCTGTTCCCAGCTAATGTTCCTGCGGATACCACTGCTTTGGAGGTGCCACTAGTGGACACAGCGACTGTGGTTCTTGAAGCAGACTCTGCAGATATGAACCATGCAGCCGTAGACAGCGTACAGGTAGATAGCGTGAAAACGGAAAAACCAGAAGTTAAAGAAGAGACTTTCAAGACCAACCCGAAACATGAATGGCAATTGGTTATTGGAACACACGCGACATTAGCACAAGCATACACGCAAGCAGAATCGTACAATAAAGCCGGTTATCCGCATGTACGTGTCGTGCCGAGCAACTTAGCAAAAAATAAGAAAAAAGTAATTTGGGATTCGTATGAAACCAAAGACCAAGTAGACTCAGCGGCGATTTATGTGAAGAAACATATCATCAAAGATGCGTGGCAGGATAAAATAAACAAATAACAACAACCCTATATTATTACAAACGACTATGTCATTTATGCAAGAAACTGTTACAGTAGACTCTTTAAATTCCGTTCAACAGCAAGCGGTTGCGCTAGCGACAACTGATGATAATCTTAATTTGATTCAGATCCTGATGAAAGGTGGATGGATTATGATTCCTATCATTTTCCTATTGTTTTTGGCTTTAGTTATTTTCTTTGAGCGGTATATCACCATTCGTAAGGCATCACGTTCAGATTCTAACTTGATGGCGCAGATTAAAAGTAACGTGTTGTCTGGTCGCTTAGATGCTGCTATCGCAGTATGTCGCTCTAGTAATTCCGCTTTGTCGCGCATGTTGCAAAAAGGTTTAAGCCGCGTTGGTCGCCCGATTAAAGATATCGAAGGTGCCATTGAGAACGCTGGTAAATTGGAAGTTTCCAAATTGGAGAAAAATATTAACATCTTAGGTATCGTAGCTGGTATTGCGCCGATGTTGGGATTCGTAGGAACGATCTTCGGGGTAATTCTTATTTTCCGTGATGTAGAGGTTGCAGGTGGTATCGATATCGGTGCTGTATCTGGAGGTTTATACGTGAAGATGATTGCCTCGGCAAGTGGATTGACTGTCGGTATCTTAGCCTACATTGGTTACCATGTTTTAAACATGATGGTAGAGCGTCTTATCCTTCGTATGGAAACGGATGCGGTAGAGTTTATTGATTTATTAGACGAGCCAGGCGCTTAAATTTTGAATTGAAAGAGCCTTGTATAAGGTATCTTTTCATTTTTAAATGTAAAATCTATTAGCACATGAACTTAAGAAATAGAAGACATAAACCTAGCGCAGAGGTGCACACAGCTGCATTGAATGACATCATGTTTTTCTTGATGCTATTCTTCTTGTTGGCTTCTGCGGTATCAAATCCGCAGGTTGTAAAATTGTTATTGCCTAAATCAAGCGCTGGCGAGCAGTCGGTTGCTAAGAAAACGATGACAATTTCTATCACCTCAGATTTGGCTTTCCATGTGGATAAGCAAACAGTAAGCTACGAGCAGCTGGAGCCTTTGATTCAGACGCAAGTAAGCAATGGTGAGGAATTAACCATTATGCTGTATGCGGATAGCACAGTGCCAATTCAGAATGTTATTTCTGTAATGGACGTAGCCAACAAAAATAAGGTGAAATTGGTATTAGCCACAGAGCCTAAAAAAGACTAATTAAAGGGATAAGGTTATTTTTCAGGTTTTCGTTTTTAAACGCTAGTACCAGAAAGTAGTCTATATGAGTAACGATTTAAAGAAATAGTAACTATGCATTACGCTTCCCGAGAAGAAAACAATCTACCTAAAGCCTTTGGCATTTCAGCCTTGGTAATGGGTGTATTGGTTTTAATTGGTTTTTTTATTGTCTTCGGAGGTGATACTCCGCAGTACGGTATGGGAGGAATTATTGTTAATTACGGTACCTCCGACGAAGGAATGGGGGATGATTATATGAGCGTTGATGAACCATCGGTTGATGAAAATGCTAATAATGTGAAACCCGATAAAATAGATCCTGAAACGACACCAGTGCCTACACCATCGCAGCAAGTAACCGATAAAGTGGTTGCTACGCAAGATATTGAAGATGCACCGGCAGTGCCGAAGAAGGAGAAACCAGTGAAAGCCAACGCTGAAGTAGCGACGGTAGAAAAGAAAAATGCAACGCCTGCTGTTAATCCGAATGCCTTATATAAAGGTAAGAAGAATGACGGTTTAGGTAGTGGCGACGGTACGGGGAGTACGCCAGGTAATCAAGGTAGTGCCCTAGGTGATCCATTGGCGAGCAACTATGGCGAAGGTGGTTCTGGTGATGGCAACATGATGTTGACTATTGCAAACAGACGCTTTGAAGTGCGCCCTACGCTGCAAGATGATGGACAGCAAGCCGGACGTGTAGCCGTTGAATTTAAAGTAAATAGAAGCGGTGTCGTGACCTATGCACGTGCCGGAGTAAAAGGAACGACAATTTCTAGTCGTACGTTACTCGAAAAATGTGAACGTGCTGTGATGGGCGCTCGCTTGAATCAACTGCCTAATGCACCTGATTCGCAAACGGGCGTGATCGTTTTCAACTTCAAATTAAGATAAACATCCATGATGAATACATATGCAGCGGTAATCGAGTATCTATATGCTCGATTACCAATGTTTACGCGTGATGGGGCGGCAGCCATCAAAAAAGACGTCGATAATACCCTACAATTTTGTCAAGTCCTTGACAACCCACATCAAAAGTTTAAAAGTATACATATTGCAGGAACCAACGGTAAAGGTTCTTCATCCCACATGCTGGCATCTATTTTTGCGGCTGCGGGCTATAAGACTGCTTTGTATACTTCACCACACTTACTAGACTTCCGCGAACGTATCCGCATCAATGGCGCTATGATTCCAGAAGCTGAGGTGGTTGCTTTTATCAATCAGCATAAAGATTATATTGAAACCTTAGAACCTTCTTTCTTTGAGGTAACGGTAGCGATGGCCTTCGATTACTTCGCTAAAGAAAAGGTGGATATTGCCATTATTGAAGTAGGACTGGGCGGACGATTGGATAGCACCAATATCATTCAGCCGGAAGTCTCTTTGATTACCAATATTGGTATGGACCATATGAACCTTTTGGGCGATACTTTGGAAGAGATAGCGTTCGAAAAGGCTGGTATCATCAAAGCACATACGCCGGTTGTTGTTTCGGAGAATGATCCCAAATTGACTAGTTTATTTACAGATCGTGCAGCCTCTTTAGATGCTCCTTTAAGTTTTGCTGTCGAGCATTTAGCCGTTAAACAGGTAGAACGCGAAAACGGAGGGCAGGTAATTACCATTGAGCAGCGTGCCACAAAAGAAACTAAAACGTGGTTCTTAGACCTAGCGGGTTCCTACCAGCAGAAAAATATTCTCGGTGTCTTGACGGTTGTAGAGGAGATGCGTGCGCAAGGGTGGAAGCTGAGTGATGCCCAGGTGCAAGCAGGTTTACAGGCTGTGCAAACGGCTACAGGCTTGCAAGGCCGTTGGCAAACCCTATCTGAAGAACCTCGAATCATCTGCGATACAGGACATAATGAAGATGGCGTGCGTGAGGTGGTGAAAAACCTAGCATTAACCACTTTCAAGCGATTACATGTTGTGATTGGTGCTATGCGCGATAAAGATTTAAGCCATATGCTTCCTTTGTTGCCCAATGATGCTAATTATTATTTCTGTAGCCCTACCATGCCGCGGGCAATGCCTGCCGATATGCTTAAGGCACAAGCAGCAGATTTAGGTATGCATGGCGATGTGTATAGAACAATAGGTGACGCATTGGCGGCAGCGAAAGCTGCATATGCCGAAGGCGATTTAATTTTCATTGGTGGTAGCAATTTTGTTGTTGCCGAAGCTTTAGCAATCATACAAAAAGATTAAGCCTAAAGGTTCGCAAGAATCAGATTTTTTAATTGGGGCGAAGGAAGGATATTTGTATATGTTTACAACACAAGATATGCTTAACTATGAGCGGATTGAAGCCGCGATTGATTTTGTGAAAACGCATTATCAGCGTCAGCCTTCATTGGCTACAATCGCCGAACATGTTCATGTTAGCCCCGATCATTTTCAACGTTTATTTCAAGATTGGGCAGGTACCAGTCCGAAGAAATTTTTGCAATACATAGATTTGTATCATGCGAAGCATTTACTAGCCGACAAGCAGTTGAGCCTGTTTGATGCGACGCATGAGCTCGGACTTTCGAGCACCAGTCGTTTGCACGATATGTTTGTACAAATCGAAGGAATGACACCTGCAGAGTATAAAAACGGAGGACGTAACCTGCTGATAAGCTATGCCCATTACCCGACTTTGTTTGGCGAATTGCTCGTCGCATCAACGGAGAAGGGGATATGCTATGTGGCCTTTGAAGAAAAGGAACGGGACGCCTTGGCGGCTTTACAAAAGATGTACCCTGAAGCCAACTGTGTGGAAGCGGAGCATACGTTGCATCAACCTGTTTTGGCATTCTTCGCGAAAGATTGGCAGGAGCTCTCGACGGTTAAGCTGCACTTGCGTGGTACCGATTTTCAGCTTAAAGTATGGGAAGCCCTATTGAAGATTCCTGCTGGCAAGTTAAGTACCTATCAACATATAGCGCAACAAATAAATCATGATAAGTCATCGCGTGCCGTTGGTAATGCGATCGGTAGAAATCCTGTAGCTTTTTTAATCCCTTGCCATCGCGTTATTCAGAGCTCTGGTCTTTTAGGCGGTTATCGCTGGGGTGTGAATCGCAAGTCCGCGTTGATAGGCTGGGAAGGTGCTCATGAAGAAAACCTAAGAACAAACTCCTAATGAAGCTTTTTGACGATAATTTCGATACCGAGAAAAATTACCTTCCTTATGATGGGACGGTAAACTATTATGGCACTTTATTCACGAAGGAAGAAAGTGATGCTTATTTTCAAACCTTGTTTACGGACTTAGCGTGGAAAAATGATGAGGCTGTCATCTTTGGGAAACATCTTTTTACCAAACGTAAAGTAGCTTGGTATGGTGACATTCCTTTTTCATATACCTATTCGGGGATACAAAAAACAGCGCTGCTTTGGGAAGAGCCTTTACTTGCCATAAAGAAAGCTGTGGAGGAACGCTGTCAGGAAACTTTCAATGCATGCCTGTGCAATCTATACCATGATGGCTCCGAAGGCATGGCTTGGCATAGTGATAGCGAGCGCGATTTAAAGAAACATGGCGCTATCGCTTCCTTAACTTTTGGTGCGGAGCGTAAGTTTGCCTTTAAGCATAAAGAAAGCAAAGAAACGGTTTCTTTTCCACTGGCTCATGGCAGTTTATTAATCATGAAAGATGAAACCCAAGACCATTGGTTACATCGTTTGCCACCCACCACAAAAATAGCTACACCACGGATAAATTTAACCTTCCGTACCATCGTAAAAGTGAGCTAAGTCACAGATTATCTTGTTTTTGTCAGCTTACAATCATCTTGCTGTCATAGCCTTATTATCGCGCTAATCCACCGGTTTATTATGCTTACATTGTATATAAACCAAAAGGAAAATAGTATGAAACAGTTGAAAGATAAAGTCGCTATTGTTACCGGTGGAGCATCGGGTATTGGTAAAGCGATTGTGGAGCTTTTTGTGAAAGAAGGCGCTAAAGTTGTCATTGCAGATTTGAATGACAAACTCGGCCATGAGTTAGTGAATAGCTTGGGGGAGGGGAATGTATTGTTCGTAAAGGCAGATGCTTCATCTGCTGAAGATAATAAGCGTATTGTTGATGCCGCTATTGAAAATTTTGGACATCTTCATATTGCCGTTAATAATGCCGGTATTAGTGGGCCGACGGCTCCAGTAGGCGAATATCAAATTGAATCGTGGGATAAGGTTATTGCCATTAACTTGAATGGTGTGTTCTACGGTATGCATTACCAGTTGCCAGAGATTGAGAAAGTTGGTGGTTCCATTATCAATATGGCCTCTATTTTGGGAGCTGTAGGTTTTGCGAATTCTTCCGCTTATGTAGCGGCCAAGCATGGTGTCGTAGGTTTAACGAAAACGGCAGCATGGGAGTACGGTACCAAAGGTGTACGCATCAATGCGGTAGGACCGGGATTTATTTCGACACCACTGATTGGAGGTGATGAAGATGATAGCAAACATAAATATTTAGCGAGTGCGCATGCCATGCAGCGTTTAGGTAGACCAGAGGAGGTCGCTAGCTTAGTGGCATGGTTAGCTTCCGAGCAGGCTAGTTTTGCAACAGGAGGTTACTATCCGGTAGATGGTGGTTATTTAGCGCGCTAAGTAGCATCACTACACAGAAAAACGTCCGGTTGTCTATTTGACAGCCGGACGTTTTTTTTATTCTTGGACTTCGCTCGTTGGCGTTGGAGGTAGTTCCTCTGCGATGATGGCCTCGGGTGTTGATTTTCGTCGACCATATTCATTGCCATACACTTTTATGAGTACACCAATGGAGGAAAGAATCAAAGGACCAAATATTAAGCCTAGCATTCCGAACATATTTAATCCTAGTAATACCCCAAATACGGTAATCATTGGCGGCACATCACCAATGCTTTTGAGGATGGAGAAACGCAAGATATTATCAATACCACCTACCAGGAAGAAACAGTAAAGCGTCAGTGCAATAGCATGGTAAGTATCGCCAGTGGCGAAGCTCATCACACAGATGGGCACATAGATGGTCATGGTTCCTAATATAGGTACGATAGAAGATACTCCCGTTAATATACCAAGCATCACATAATTGTCGACGCCAAAAATCCAATAACCAATCATGGCAACCACCCCTTGGATAAAGCCTAAGATGGGAATACCAATAGCATTGGAGCGTACCATCAAGTTTATCTCATCCCAAATTTCTTTTTTGCTGGTATGGCTGAAAGGTACTGCATTATAAATAACCGTTTCCATACGTTTGGAATGCACCTGCATAAAGTAGAGGACAAAGAATGTCACCACGATATTAATAACTACCTCCACGACAGAGTTTAGGATATTCGGGATAAAGCGCGCTAGACTCTGTAAAAAGGAGAGTAAGGCTGCATCCGACATGTCAATATCTTTTAAGAAAGGCTTGTCCGATAGGTACACCTTCAAGGTGTTAAATTTTTCGACAATAAGATCTCTATTGCTTAAAAATTCATTTATCTGCGGAACCATGTAGTCGATCAATGCCCAAACAGGAAGGACAATAAAGACGATGGATAGCAAGATGTAGAGTATACTGGTCAATGGTTTATTCCATCCGCGGATGGTGGTAAACTTGGTGTACGATTGTCGAAAGAGAATGTATAAAGTAATAGCTCCTAAAAATCCGGGTAGGTAATACAATAGATTTTTGAACACCAACACACTGATAAGGAGGATGGTGATAATCAACATTACCTGATTGATAGAGTTGTTATTTATTTGACGGTATTTCATGTTAATTTTTAATATACAACAAAGTAAGAATTTTATAGTTAATCGTCGATATTTATTTGTTTATATAGGCTAGAACTGTCATTTTAGCCAGTAACGTGAATCGTAACACAAAATCCTAGCCAAGAAAAATATGCCTTGCATTTAGCTTTGAAAACCCTTGATTTGTATGTAATTCCGATGAAAAGGAGAATAATTTTTGTAGTTTAGTAGTTTATAAATCTAACCTCATAAAGATATGTTAAAAAGATACCTAAGCATGGGAACCATGCTATGTGCTTTAGCAAGCTTGGCGCTATCCTGTACTGAAACAAAAACGGAGAAGCAAAAAGAAGAAATCCATAATGCCGCTACACAAACGATTCCTGAAGAAGCCAAAGGCTTGCTTGGACGCTGGGATCTAACCGTTGACAAAGAGGGTAAAGAAGTGCCTTCATGGCTAGAAGTAAAGCTTTCAGGATTCAATACGCTTGTTGGTGCTTTCGTGGCCGATGCAGGGAGCAATCGTCCAGTGTCACATATTCAGCTTAAAGACGGTAAATTCTCGTTCCAGATTCCACCACAGTGGGAAGGAGGCGACGGAGTATTCACGATTGAAGGAGAGCTGCAAGGCGAAACGTTAAAAGGAACTATCACAAGCAATAAAGGCAATGTGTTCAACTTTGTAGGTGTTAAAGCTCCTTACTTAGTGCGCACAGGCGAAGCCAAATGGGGCACACCTATTGAGCTATTTAATGGTAAAGATTTAACCGGATGGAAAGCTTCTTCGGAAGATAACCAATGGTCGGTAAAAGAAGGCATCCTAACGAATGCCAAAGCAGGAGCGAATTTGATTTCGGAGCAGCAGTTTGAAGATTTTAAATTAACGGCAGAGTTCCGCTATACAGAAGGAGGCAACTCGGGTATCTACCTACGTGGTCGCTACGAGGTGCAGATTGAAGACTCACCGAAAGATAGACATCCAGGTTCTTTATATTTTGGGGCTGTGTACGGATTCTTGGCACCTAATGAAATGGTGGCCTTAGGCCCTAACACATGGAATACCTATGAAATCACGCTTCGCGGTCGCTTGGTAACGATTGTAGCCAATGGCAAAACGATTATCAGTCAGCAAGAGATTCCTGGTATTACAGGTGGAGCCCTAAACAGTAAAGAAGGCGAGCCAGGACCTATCTATTTGCAAGGCGATCATACTGGTATAGAATTTAGAAAAATAACCATTACACCAGCACTGTAATGTATAACACCTAAAAATGTTGGATCCTTTAATTAGGATCCAACATTTTTTTTGCGACAAGCTCAAATATTAAATTTGCCGCTAATTTTGCGGTGTGCATATCTATATCGTAAAGCGGATTTAACTCCGAAATATCTAGGCTCTTTAATTTAGGCGACTGCACAAGTTCTCGAAAAACCTGCCAAAAGAAAGCATCGGGAAATATACCATTGAAAGCCACGGCACTAACTCCGGGTGCAAAGGCTGCGGCAAAGACATCCAAATCTATCGTTAGGTACAGCTGGTCTATTTCTGCGAGAAAACGAGTTATTGTTTCGCTAATCTGTTGCTGGTTGGCAGTGTGAAAATCGGCCCCCTCAATCGATGTCACTCCTTGCGTTTGGATATAATCAAAAAGTGCTTGTGTATTACTGATGCGTTGAATACCTATAGGCAAATAATGCAGTCTTTTTTCTTTAGCGGATTCGGCTTCTGCAATCTGGAAAAATCCGGTGCCCGAGCTAGCTTCGTGATGCTGTGGCGCACGACAGTCAAAGTGGGCGTCGAAGTTTATGATGCCGAGCTTCTTACTTCCATCATCCTGAAAACCGAGGTAATGCCCATAGGTAACTTCATGACCACCACCAAGGACAATAGGGAAACCACCTTTTTTGCGCACCCGCTGTATCGCTTTACCCAAGGTCGCTTGTGCGGCATCGAGGTTTTCATTCGGGCAAATGATATTTCCGGCATCAAACAAAGAAAAGCTGTTGCTACGAAAAATAGGCATATTAGCGAGCGCTTTGCGTATGGATTTAGGTCCTTGCATAGCACCCACACGCCCCATGTTGCGGCGCACTCCTTCATCACAAGCGAAGCCTAGTACAACAAAGGCCCCTTTGAATGGGGTAGCATCCTGCGTTAAGTCTACAAGTTGTATATGTTGATGCCAGCGTAAGTGTTCTTCCGTATGGCCATCCCGACGCCCTTGCCAGTCTTCAGCTGCTGGAGGTCGGTAGTAGGTTGTATCTAGCTTTATCATCTTACTCAAAAAGTTTATTCAAAATTGTAGGGTCTACTTCTTCTGCCCATGTCACATGTAGCGCGGGGCTACGTTGCATTTCCAAAGCGAGCGCCTGTTTAGCCTCTTTGTTGCGTGCCCAAGCACGACGAGCGATACCATTATTGACATCATAGAAGAGCATATTTTCTAGTTTACGATTAGCTTCATCGGAACCATCGAGCACAAGACCAAAGCCGCCGTTGATAACTTCTCCCCAGCCTACGCCGCCACCATTATGGATAGATACCCAAGTCGCTCCGCGGAAGCTATCGCCAATGACATTATGGATAGCCATGTCGGCCGTAAACTTGCTACCATCGTAGATGTTACTTGTTTCCCTATAGGGCGAGTCTGTACCGCTCACATCGTGATGGTCACGTCCCAATACAATAGGAGCACTTATTTTTTTATGACGTATAGCTTCATTAAAAGCTTTGGCAATACGGATACGCCCGATAGCATCGGCATATAGAATACGTGCTTGCGAACCGACCACTAAATGGTTTGCTTCGGCTTGTTTTATCCATTGTATATTATCGGCTAGTTGTTGCTGAATCTCTGGATAAGCGGTCGCTTGAAGTTCTTCTAAGATGTGTTGCGCGATGCGGTCTGTCTGTTGAAGGTCTGCAGGGTCGGCAGAGGTGCATACCCAGCGGAAGGGACCAAAGCCGTAGTCAAAGCATAAAGGACCTAGGATATCTTGCACATAGGATGGGTATTTAAAGTTTATACCATCTGTCGCCATCACATCCGCACCGGCGCGACTACTCTCCAAGAGGAAGGCATTGCCATAGTCAAAAAAGTAGGTTCCCCGTGCAACATGCTTATTGATAGCTTCCACCTGGCGTACTAAAGAATTTTTTACGGCTTTCTTAAATTTTTCCGGCTCTTGGGCCATGACTAGGTTTGCTTCCTCGAAAGTCATGCCTACAGGATAATAACCGCCTGCCCAAGGGTTGTGGAGTGACGTTTGGTCGGAACCTACTGTCACCAATATATCGGCCTCATAAAGGGCTTCCCATAGCTCGACGATATTGCCTAGATAGGCGATGGAAACCACCTCCTTGTGCGCCATCGCTTCGCGGAGCCGTTTAATCAGCAGGGGCATCTCTGCATAAAGCTCATCTACCCAACCTTGCTGATGGCGCTTGTGGGCTGCTACAGGGTTTACTTCGGCACAGACGGTGATGCAGTGGCTGATGTTGCCCGCTTTTGGTTGAGCACCGCTCATACCGCCTAGTCCTGAAGTAACGAATACTTTTCCAGCTATAGTTTCTGTAGGGCCTAGTTGCTTGCGAAAAGCATTCATCACCGTAATGGTGGTACCATGGACGATACCTTGCGGCCCGATATACATATACGATCCGGCCGTCATTTGACCATATTGGCTTACGCCTAAAGCATTAAAACGCTCCCAGTCTTGTGGCTGCGAGTAGTTTGGAATTACCATACCATTGGTTACAACCACACGCGGAGCCTCTTTTGAGGAAGGAAATAAACCCATTGGGTGACCGCTATAACTATGTAATGTTTGTTCGTCTGTCATGGTTGCCAAATAGCGCATTGTAAGTAGGTATTGTGCCCAGTTTTGGAATACAGCACCATTACCACCATAGGTAATCAGCTCTTGCGGATGTTGCGCTACGGCAGGGTCGAGGTTGTTTTGTATCATCAGCATAATGGCTGCCGCTTGGGTAGACTTGGCAGGATAGTCCGAAATGGGGCGCGCATGCATAGCATAGCTTGGTCGAAATCGGTACATGTATATCCTGCCGTAGGTAAGAAGTTCTTGTAAAAACTCTTCCGCCAGTTCAGCATGCCACTCGGCCGGAAAATAGCGCAATGCATTTTGCAGGGCTAGTTTTTTTTCTGCCGCCGTTAGGCTATCGCTACGTTTTGGAGCATGACTTACTTCATTATCCCATACTGCTTTTGGGGGTAAAGTGCTTGGTATACCTTGAACTATTGATTCTTGAAACGTCATATTTGTGCTCCTTTCGTATAGATTAGTTTACCACTTTTCCAAACCTGAATAGGCTGTAGGCTACCTTGCAGGTAACTTATATTTTGGTAGTTTGTGGTATTGTAAATTGTGAAATCTGCCAATTCTCCGGGGATTAATCGACCGCGGTCGGCTAAGTTTAAGGCATGTGCGGCGCGGAAGGTGATGGCCGCAAAGAGCTCCGCATTACTCAGTTTTTGATGAGCCGCCAATACGGAGGCTTGCAGCAATAGCTGGCCCATTGGTGCTGATCCGGGATTCCAATCGGAAGCAATAGCAAGTATAGCCCCTTGATCAAGGAGTTTCCTAGCTGGCGTGTAGGCACAGCCCAAGCCTAGGGAAGCGCCGGGTAGTGCAACGGCTACCGTATCGGAAGCGGCCAGCAGGGCTATCTCCTGCTCAGTAGACGCTTCTAGGTGGTCGGCACTCTTCGCATTAAAAGCCACAGCAACGGCACTTCCGGCCGTGGTGAACTGGTCGGCATGAACGGTGATATCGAAGCCCATGGCTTGTGCCTGCTGGAAGTATGGTTTTATTTCATCCGCCGAAAAGGCGCTCTCCTCAATAAAGGCATCGATGCGGTTGGACAGTCCTTCTCCTTTTAAGACGGGAAAGACGTTGTCGGCAATGTATTGTAAATATTCAGGTTTCGTTCCTGTAAAATCTTTAGGCTTCATGTGTGCCGCTAGGCAGGTAGGAATAAGCGTCACGGCCAGTTGCTTCTGTGCTTCACGAATAGCTTTCAATATTTTCAGCTCTTCATCGGCCGTTAGGCCATAGCCACTTTTTACCTCGATTGTTGTTATTCCTTGAGCTGTTAAAAAATTGGCACGTTTGACAATCAGCTCCACTAAGGTTTCTAGCGTGGCCGAACGTGTAGGCTGCACCGTGCTCCATATACCGCCTCCTGCTGCCGCAATCGTTAGGTAGCTGGCTCCAGCATTACGCAGTGCAAAGTCGGCCGCTCTATTTCCGGCAAAAGCGATATGTGTATGGCAATCTACAAAAGCAGGGATAACCACACTGTCGGCAGGCGGATGGATAAATTCCGTTTCGGCAGGCGCTTGCTCTTTTAATGCGGTATAATTTCCTATGGCTCTGATATGTTGATCTTCAAGGTATAAGCCTGCTTGCTCGATAACCTGCAATTGGCTATCGGCAATGGGCCCTCTAAGCGGAATATCAGGCATAGCGAGCAATTGCGAAAAAGGACCTATAAGTTTTCTTTCCATGGTTAGTATACGTTAAAATGTTCAACATGTTTGCCATAAAGGGCTAGTTCATGTGCTTGGGCTGTAGCTTCTGCTGTTTGCACTAGCTTTCCCGATTGGATAATCTCATGGGCTGCCAATAGTATAGCTTCCATGGGCTGATCTTCGGTGATATGTGGGATTACGTTGCGTATCTCTTGGTGTACAGCCTCAATAATAGGGGTAGATTGTAGCGGTCTATGGAAATCAAAAGCTTGGGCTGCACAGATGAGTTCAATACTCAAAATCCTACTGACGTTGTCTATGACTTGAAGTAGTTTTCTACTGCCTATGGAGCCCATACTAACATGGTCTTCTTGCCCCAAAGAGGTCGGTATGCTATCGGCGCTCGACGGAAAGCATAAACCTTTGTTCTCACTAGCTAGGGCTGCGGTGGTATATTGTAGAATCATAAAACCGGAGTTTAAGCCTGTTTCTTTGAGTAGTAGCTTGGGAACATTTGGTGTGTCGCCTTCCAGGGATAGGTAAACGCGTCTGTCGGATACGTTACCCATTTCGGATACCGCTAGTGTAGCATAGTCGATGGGAAGGGCAATAGGCTGACCATGGAAGCTACCTCCGCTTATGGTGAGCTCCTCGTTGATAATAATAGGGTTGTCGGTAACGGCATTAATCTCTATTTCTATCGTTTCTCGGAGGTGTAGCCACGCATTGCGGGAGGCTCCGTGAATCTGAGGGATGCAACGCAGGGAGTAAGGATCTTGCACGCGCGAGCAGTTTTTATGTGCGGTAAGGATAGCCGACCCTTGTAGTAGGTTGTGGATGGTGCTTGCCACAAACTGGTTACCCTTGTAGGGGCGTAGTTCATGCAATTCGGCTAGAAATGGTTTAATGGAACCGTTAAGCCCTTCCAGCATGAGTGCTGCTACCAAATCGGCGTTGGTCAATAGGTTCTGCATATCGACCACCGCTTTTACCGCATGGGCAGCCATAAACTGGGTGCCGTTTATTAAGGCCAATCCTTCTTTAGCGCCAAGATGTATTGGGCTCACGCCTAAACGAGCAAAGAGGGTAGATGTCTCTACTATTTCGCCTTTATACCATACTTTTCCTAAGCCAATTAAGGGAAGGAAAAGGTGGGATAAGGGCGCTAAATCTCCAGAAGCACCTACGGATCCTTGCTTAGGTACTACTGGGATAATATCCTGCTCTATATGCCACAGAATTCGTTCTACAGTTTGTAGCTGTATACCTGAGAAACCTTTGGCTAAGGCATGTACTTTTAAGACAAGCATTAACTTGGACAATACCGGGTCTATAGGTTCTCCGACACCCACAGCATGGCTTTTTAATATATTCTCTTGTAGCTTTCGTGTATCTGCTGGACTAATCAATGTGGTACATAAAGGACCAAAACCGGTATTAATCCCGTATACCGTTTTTTCGGTTGCCACTATCTGTTGCACATAGCCTGCACTTTTATTGATTTGTGTCTTAGTAAAGTCGGAAAGCGCTCCTTTAAGGAGGCCTTGACTTAGTTGTAAAGCCGTCGAACAGCTCAGCTGGTCAACGCCATAGTTGAAATTATTCTTCATGCTAAAATTCTTCTATCTCAAATTTAGCCCTTATATTTAATGATTATAAATATCAATATTGTCAATTATTAATAACTATGAGTTATCAAGTAGAGCTTCGTCATTTATACTATTTTCAGGTTTTGGCAGAGGAGTTGCACTTTAGAAAGGCTGCCGAACGCTTGTTTATCTCTCAGCCGGGTTTGACACGGCAGATTAAGCAAATGGAGGAGATTTATCAGGTGTTGTTATTTGATAGGGGGAAGCGTTTCGTACGCTTGACGGAAGCAGGGCTGTACCTAAAACGGGAAACGGATGCTTTGTTTGAGCGCTTGGCGGGAATTGAGCGTGAGTTAAAGACTATTGCCGACCCCAATGCGACCACGCTACGCCTCGGCTTTATTGGCTCGGCGGTGCAGTCTATTCTTGCCCAACTATTAATTACGTTGAAGCATGACTATCCGCGGGTTGATATTGACTTACAAGAACTGTCGAATGAAGCACAAATTGCGAAGCTCGTTAAAGAGGAGCTAGATTTTGGTTTTGTACGGGTTGATGATATTCCGAAAGGGTTGACGGGTATTCCTGTTTTGAAGGAAGCCTTTTCTTTGGTTGTTCCACCTTCTTATGCCATACAACCCGATAATTTCCGTTCTTTGCTGGCGCTGAAGGATGAGCCTTTTATTCTGTTTTCCAAAGATTATAGCCATGCTTACTTTGACTTGGTGATGAGCATTTTTAAAGATGCTGGTTTTCAGCCGAAAGTAGCCTTGCGCACGGTTAATGCATTGACTATCTTTAATATGGTGGAACAAGGTTTTGGGGTAGCTATTGTTCCTTCTTCCTTGCAAAAGGGGTATACCACAAAGGTGAATTTTATTGATTTAACGATGATTCCCCAGCGCACCACTTTATCTCTGCTGTGGAATCCAAAGCTTAAGCATCATGGAATAGCGATGTTCCTGGCTGTTGTGCAGCAGGAAATAGGAAATCTGAATGCCGGTTTATAGTCCGATATGGACGACCACGATATCTTCATTACGATAGGAGGGGTGATAGTTGGCAATAGCTCCTGCCTGCTTGTAGTAGGCCAACTCTTCGTAAACGGCTTTGCGCAATAGGCCTTTTCCTTTACCGTGGATAAAGCGTATTTCGGTATAATCCCAGTAGATTGCGGCATCGAGCGAAGCGCGTAGCAAGTCAATAGATTCCCCAAGAAGTTCTTCTACTTCATATTCATCCATCTGTTGAATAAATGCATCTGCATGTAAGTCAACTTCTTTTGCCGGTCGGGGTAGTTCTCTTGCCATTTTCCAAAAATAATACTTAAGTTTAAATTGTAAACACAGAATTTAATGAAAACCTTATTCTCAACCTTTATCCTAGGAGCTTTATTTTCTCAAGCCGTTCAGGCGCAGGACAATGATGCCACGATGTTGGACAAAATTTATACACAGTCTTTTTATCATGGCGAAGCCTATGATAACTTGCACTATTTAACTAAAACGATTGGGCACCGTATAGCGGGATCTCAGAAAGCGGAAGATGCCGTGGTATGGTCGAAATCATTAATGGAGAAATTGCCTTTCGATAAGGTATACCTGCAAGATGTACAGCTTCCGTATTGGGACCGTGGTAAGCCTGAGGAGGCTTATGTGGTCGGTGCAAAGAAACAAGCTTTAAATATACTGGCTTTGGGAGGATCGGTAGGCACGGGGTCTAAAGGCATTACTGCCGAAGTGATCGAAGTGGAACTATTGAGTGACCTTAAGAAATATGGCGATGCGGTGCGTGGCAAAATTGTATTTGTCAACAAAACGTGGGATGAGTCATTGGTAGAAACGGGAGCTGCTTACGGACTTAATAGCGGGCAGCGTAGTCGTGGTCCGGCGGAAGTAGCGAAGTTAGGTGGTGTGGCTTATTTGTTCCGCTCTTTATCGTCTTCTAGTCAGGATGATTATCCGCATACGGGTGGTACACGCTATGTAAACGGTATTGATAGCATTCCGGCTTTGGCAATTTCGGCCTTGAGCGCTACGCGTTTGTCTGAGGCTTTAAAAGCAAATCCGAAGGCAAAGGTGTTTTTGCGTAACAACTCGGCTTGGAAAGGTATGGTGAATAGCCACAACGTTATTGCGGAATGGCGCGGTACAGAGAAGCCAGACGAGATTATCACCATTGGTGGCCATATTGACTCTTGGGATGTTGGTGAAGGGGCTCACGATAATGGTACGGGTACTATGGGCACACTGGATGCTATACGTACATTGATGAAATTGGGCTATAAACCGAAACATACTATTCGTTTGGTTTTCTATATGAATGAAGAGAATGGTGTTAATGGATCCATGAAGTATGGTGAAGTGGCGTTAGCGAAGAATGAAAAAATTATTGCGGCTATCGAAAGTGATGCTGGCGGATTTGCGCCACGCGGATTTGATATCAAGGCTTCGGCAGAAAAAGTACAGTGGATTCAGAAACAGTGGAAGCCTTTATTTGAGGAACGCTTTTGGGTATCACGTTTCTTGCAAGGTAGCCCTGGCGTAGACTCTGGTATTTGGGGTGCTCACTTTCCGAATACGGTAATGTTTAACTTCCGTCCTGATCCGCACCGTTATTTTGATATTCACCACACGGCAAAAGATGTGTTTGAAGCTGTAGACCGTCGTGAATTGCAATCGGGCGTAGCGGCTATCGCTTCTTTGTTGTATTTAGTCGATCAGCAGGCTGAACAATTACATTAAGGGTTTAAAAGGCGATTGCCTTAAATTATCGAGCTTAACCATAAAGAGTGCCGCCATCTTGCGGCCTCTTGCTTTTGCCTCCTCGGCAATAGGACCTGCAAATAGATCATTCACTGTTTTATCGAATAGCGCTAGCCAGCGGTCGAAATGATCTTGTTGGATGGGTAAGCGTGCATGGGGTGGGAAAGGCCTTCCTTGATAGGTGTATTCATCCAAAAGTATCGTTTGCCAAAAGGTATACATCTTCGCTAAATGTTCTTCCCAACGATTTTGAATCTGCTCGTTGAAAATTGCTCCTATTAAATCATCTTTTTGAACGGTCCCGTAGAAGGTGTCGACCAGCAATTTAATGTCTGTAAGATTTTCTATATCCTTTTTCATAGCATCCAATCTTTAATGCGCTACACGCGTATACAAAGCTAAGGCTTATACGACGGATTAAAAACACGTTGGGGTAATAATAAAAAATGCCGCAGGGCAAGCCCTGCGACAACGTATTGAGAAGAGATAATATTTTATTCTTATTTAGATTGATTAAAAATAATATTCAAATATAGGCTTATTCTTGCTTTTGTCAATGTCAGAATCGGAAAATCTACGTGTATAATCGGAAAAAATAATTGTGTTAAAAATTATTGTGCATGTTATCAGTGTTTTAACAAATTATTTTTATTTCCCTCTTGCATAGTAGTAATATTGCCCTTATATTTGTGCCACACAAGAAGAAAGGTGATACTTAATCGGGGTGTAGCGTAGCCCGGTATCGCGCCTCGTTTGGGACGAGGAGGTCGTAGGTTCGAATCCTGCCACCCCGACAAAAAAAGAGTTTTAACGAAAGTTAAAGCTCTTTTTTGGTTTACGGGGTTTGGCAGTCGATGAGAACGGATCATACGGAATTCTTGGGGGGCATCTTTTTTTAAGCATACAATTTCATTACGCGGTATAAGAAGAACTTCGTGTCTCTAACACCTCTGAATATTGCTCTGAAAGCTTTCAGCTTAGCATTAAAAGACTCCGCGGCAGCATTTGTACTCCTATTATCAAAGTAATGAAGGATATTTGGGTGATGTGCAGCAATAGACCTTGCTACACTTTCAAAAGATTCTATCCCTGCATTCTCGGCTTGATGATGCCATAGCGCGAGTTTGGTTAACGCACCTTCTTTACTCTTGCATTTATTAAAGATATCGCCCAATGCTAGCGCTAAATCATACGCTTTCTTAAGTCTTGGAAAATGTAAGAAAAGAAGCTCTGCACGGTGCTTCTGGCTCTCAGACCACCGAGAAGTGTGTTTAAATAGCAAATATCTTGATCTCGCTAATAATTGCTTAAGCGTATCTCCGTTAGCTAATATCTCTGCAATGTAGACTCCTTCACGCCAGATACAGCCCGCAAAATACCATCTATGCGTGAGCAAGTACTCAACGGAATTGAGCGCGCACGTAATTCCTATGGTGCAGAGAAGTTTATTATCTATTTCCAGCCGAATACCAATACCTATGCACCTACACATCTGTTGAAGATGATGTATGACGAAGCCTTGAGTATTGATCCTGAGAATACAGTAGGTCTTTCGGTAGGCACACGTCCGGATTGTTTAGACTTTGAGAAGATAGCCCTTTTAGAGTCCTACACCGACCGTTTGCATGTAGACCTAGAAATGGGTATGGAATCCATCTATAATGAGACCCTAGAGCGTATAAACCGTGGCTGTTCGCATGATGAGTTCGAGTCAGCGATGAAAATGTTGGAAGGCACGAAGTTAGACCTGTGCGTACACACTATTTTTGGTTTCCCATGGGAGAGCGAAGAGATGATGTTAGCCTATGCACATGAGATCAATAAACACCCCGGTATAAAGTTTGTAAAACTACACCACCTCCATATTGTAGAAGGTTCCATCATGGGCGTAAAGTTCAAGAAAGAGCCATTCAAGCTGTTCACTATTGATGAATACACAGAATTTTTAAGTCGTTTTATACCTTTGTTGCGTCCGGATATTGTTATCCAACGTATCTTTGGTATTGCCGATAAAGAACTGCTGATTGCACCAAACTGGGGCTTTCCAAAGTCTAAGATTCAGTCGCATATCGATAAAGGACTTGAAAGTAGAGGTGTCAGACAAGGAAGCCAGTATGTTGCTTCACAGACGCTATAAAGTAAAAAGCATAAAAAAAGCTGTTCTCATGAACAGCTTTTTTTATGTCGTAAATATTTCTTAAGCAAGTATTGACTTTAAATCAGCAGGAGAGTAGTTGATTGATTTTAAAGTTTTGTTATCGTCCTCACGGAAAACTAAGAATAAACCATCAACCTCTTTGTAGTAAGAAGTAACACCTTTAGCTAAATAGTGTGCTTGTGTAGCTTTAGCCTCTTCTTCATCTTTACATGCTTTGCTCATATTCGAACGTTGTACCTCTTCGAATAATGCATTGAATTTATCTTTCAAACCAAATTCCAATACAGCACCCGAAAGAACGTATTGAATATCACATAAAGCATCAGCGATTTCTACCAAATCTTTGTTATCAATAGCCTCTTGCAACTCGTTAAGTTCTTCGGCGATTAAAGATACACGAAGTTTACAACGCGCTTCAGAAGGAATTGTTGGCTCTTCAAGGATAGGATGTTGAAATGTTTTGTGAAATTCCGCTACCGAAGTAAGCGTCTTTGGATCTGTCATAACGTAAAATTTTATCAAAAATACGAAAACTTATAGCAAGAAAAAAGGTGCTTTTGCAAGCACCTTTCCCTTATTTTATTAATCCTTTGATTTGAACCAATTCGCGTTCATCCAAGTAGCGCCATCTACCACGAGGTAAGTCTTTTTTCGTTAGACTAGCATAAACAACACGGTCAAGTTTTACAACCTCATAACCTAAAGATTCGAAGATACGACGTACAACGCGGTTTTTACCAGAGTGGATTTGAATACCAATTTCTCGTTTACTTCCTCCTTGTACATAACTTAAATCATCTGGTTTAATTAAACCATCTTCCAACTCAATTCCGAATTCAATTTTGTTGAAATCTCCTTGAGTTAAGTTTTTGTTTAACTCAACATTGTAAAGTTTACTAATGTTATTGCGTGGGTGCGATAATTTCTCCGCTAGGTTACCATCGTTTGTAAGCAATAATAAACCTGTTGTATTTCTATCTAAACGTCCTACTGGGTAAATGCGTTCTTTAGTAGCTTTTGCTACTAAGTGCATTACTGTTCTACGTTCTTGAGGATCATCTGTAGTCGTGATATAATCTTTAGGTTTATTTAATAAAACATAAACCATTTTCTCACGTTTCAAACGCTCTCCGTTATATTTAATTTCGTCTTTTGCTGGATCTACTTTAGTACCCAACTCACTTACTGCTACGCCATTCACTGTAACAACACCTGATTCAATAAGTTCATCCGCTTTTCTACGGGAACAAATTCCTGAATTAGAAATGTAACGGTTTAAACGAATTAACCCGTCATCTTTAGGTTCTGCTGTAGCCACCTTTCTGCGGTTACCAAAGCGTCTTCCTTCTTCCTGCTGGTTGTTGTCGTCAAAATTGTTGGAACGTGTGTTACGATCTCCACGGCCGAAAGGTTTTCTGTCGGAAGAATCGAATTTTTTGAATGGACGGTCGCCACCTCTGTTATCATCTCTATCTCCACGACCGAAAGGTTTTCTGTCAGAAGAATCGAATTTTTTGAATGGACGGTCGCCACCTCTGTTG
This sequence comes from Sphingobacterium sp. MYb382, assembly GCF_037572665.1. Taxonomy (NCBI): domain Bacteria; kingdom Pseudomonadati; phylum Bacteroidota; class Sphingobacteriia; order Sphingobacteriales; family Sphingobacteriaceae; genus Sphingobacterium; species Sphingobacterium sp. MYb382. The sequence continues at coordinate 448,439 of NZ_JBBGZT010000012.1, read as the reverse complement.
TCATCTCTATCTCCACGACCGAAAGGTTTTCTATCGGAAGGTTCGAATTTTTTGAACGGACGGTCGCCACCTCTGTTATCATCACGACTGCCACGGTTGAAAGGCTTTCTGTCCGAAGCATCAAATTTTTTGAATGGACGGTCGCCTCCTCTGTTGTCATCACGGTCACCACGGTTGAAAGGTTTTCTGTCCGAAGCATCAAATTTTTTGAATGGACGGTCACCTCCTCTGTTGTCATCGCGGTCACCACGGTTGAACGGCTTTCTGTCGGAAGAATCGAATTTTTTAAATGGACGATCACCACCTCTATTATCATCGCGGTCTCCACGATTGAACGGCTTTCTGTCGGAAGAATCAAATTTTCTAAATGGACGGTCGCCGCCTCTATTATCTTCTCTGTCTCCTCTGCCGAATGATTTGTTATCTGATTTGTTAAAACGAGAACCATCACCGCTGCTTTTACCAAATGGTTTTCTGTCACTTGACGATGATGAATTTGAACGGCTAGAGCCGCCTCTAGGGTTGAAGCTTTCTGAGTTGCTTCTACTTTTTTTGGAGTTGTCATCACGACTGTTCCTTTTATTATTGAATGGCATAATTTTTCGAAATTAAGATACAAAGGTACGATTTTTTATTGAGTTTGGTGAAAAGAATGAAGAAAGGGTGATTATGTCGTTATAACGCTACTTTTCGTTGCGCTCATCTGCCTTTAAAGCCTGCAAACGCTAACTATTTGTTTCTTAAATAAATAGTTTGTATGTTTGGACCCTGAAAAATGTACCAAGCTATTTTTGATCGATTTGGGCTTTTAAGAATGCGCTAAAAGTCGCCTCGTGGATAGGTAGCAGTAAGGGATTGAATGAATAGAAAAAAAGTACTATGCTGTAGTATAGTTTTGTCGGCAATGATCGCCTCGCAACTATACTCTACCGCAAAACCGGGAGCTGGAAATGATCCTGTAAAGAAAGTCCTATTAGCACAATTGGACCAAAAAAGGAAAATAATAGCTTATTCTCCGGAGAAATTAAAAGCTGTTTATTACAGCTCAATAACATTTGCCAACGAAAGTGTCCCACTAGAGAACCCATCAGTAGGGTCAAAGTTTGAGAAGTACTTGGCAAGGTTCTCATTCCGCAAGCAGCAATCTTATGATCTGCATAAAAAAGCGGAAAAGCATCTACCACGGATTGCTTCTATTTTGAAGTCTTATGGGATTCCTGAAGATTTTAAATACATACCTCTAATCGAAAGCGATATGGAACCTGGTGTGACTTCTTCCAAAGGAGCAGGTGGATATTGGCAGTTTATGCCTACCACAGCGAGACTATACGGATTGAAGGTGAATGGTGGTATCGATGAGCGCAAAGATTTAATAAAATCTACGCATGCTGCAGCACGTTATTTAAAGAGTCTTTATGATGACTTTAACGACTGGACCCTTGTTGCAGCAGCATACAACGTCGGAGGAGGAAGTTTGAAAGCTTCTATTCGTCGTCAAGGCGTCAATAATTATTACGGTTTAAAATTAAACCAAGAGACAGGAGCCTATGTATACAAACTCCTATCTGTAAAACAAGTGATTGAAAATCCTAACAAACACGGTTACAAGCGCTACGCGCAATCCGCCGATAAGTTTCAAAATATAAACGAGCAAAACCTACTGTAAGTAATCTTTTTGCATCAATGTAAAAGAGCCATTATTATAATGGCTCTTTTTTTTTGTTTAAACTTAAAACTAATTTTTTTTCTTTTTGTTGTATGAATGTTGCTTATGTCATGGCCTTGTCATGATTGCGCATCAGGTTTTAGCATATAGACCAGAAAGGAATGAATTTTTGGTAATAATTTTTAGTGTTACCTAGCGAGTTCATGACCAATTAATCCGCTTATAAGCCTATTTAAGCCAGTTTATTTAGAAATGTGACTTATTTCATTTTTTTTAAAAGTCTATATCATTAGAGTGTCATATTGGAATGGGTATTTTTACTTTATAATCAACAATATATAGTATGCAATTAGAACAATTTAATTACGACAACAAGATTGTGCGCAATTTCGCTCTTGCCACAATTGTTTGGGGTTTGGTTGGCATGTCTGTAGGGCTATTGATTGCCGTTCAGCTTATTTGGCCCGAAATGAACTTCATGACCCAGTACACCACATTTGGTCGGATTCGTCCACTACATACCAATGCGGTGATTTTCGCATTTGTCGGAAATGCCATTTTTATGGGGGTCTACTACTCTTTACAGCGTGTATTGAAAGCACGTATGTTTAGTGACCTATTGAGTAAGATTCATTTTTGGGGCTGGCAGCTTATCATTGTTTCCGCTGCAATAACCTTGCCATTAGGAATAACAACCTCACACGAGTATGCCGAACTTGAATGGCCTATTGATATTGCGATTACCATTATTTGGGTCGTTTTTGGTATCAATATGTTTGGTACAATTATTAGTCGTCGTGAACGTCATATGTATGTGGCGGTATGGTTCTACATTGCAACTTTCGTAACCGTAGCAGTATTGCATATTGTTAACTCAATTCAACTTCCTGTAAGTTTATGGAAAGGTATTTATGTATATGCTGGTGTGCAAGATGCTCTTGTGCAATGGTGGTATGGTCATAATGCTGTAGCATTCTTCCTAACGACACCTTTCTTAGGGATGATGTATTACTTCTTGCCAAAAATGGCAAATCGTCCTGTGTACTCCTATAAATTGAGTATTCTACACTTTTGGTCTTTAATCTTTATCTATATCTGGGCTGGTCCACACCATTTATTATATACATCCTTGCCTTCATGGGTACAATCATTAGGTGTAGTATTCTCTATTATGTTGATTGCTCCAAGTTGGGGTGGTATGGTGAACGGCTTACTGACCCTGCGCGGTGCTTGGGATAAAGTGCGTACAGAGCCTGTGCTAAAACTGATGCTTGTCGCTTTGACAGGTTACGGTATGGCAACTTTCGAAGGACCGATGTTGTCCTTAAAGCAAGTGAATGCAATTGCCCACTTTACCGACTGGATTCCTGCTCACGTACACGTAGCTGCTTTGGCTTGGAACGGGTTTATGACGTTCGCGGTATTGTATTACATTATTCCGAAAATATATAAAACACCATTATTCTCTAAGAAATTAGCTAACACCCACTTCTGGATTGGTACGCTAGGTATTTTGTTCTACGCAATTCCGATGTATTGGGCTGCTGTAGTGCAAGGTTTGATGTGGAAAGAGTTTACACCAGAGGGGATTTTAAAATATCCTAACTTCTTGGCGACGACGCTAGAGATTCTTCCTATGCACATGATGCGTGCTTTCGGTGGTGCTCTATATCTATCTGGGGTTATTATCATGACCTACAACTTGATTAAAACCATGAAAGCCGGAACGCTATTGGCCAATGAAGCAGCGGAAGCTCCAGCTTTAGAGCCTGTTGTTAAGAGTGAACCTACGAAACACCGTCGATTAGAACGTAAACCTCTATTATTTATGGTGCTCGCGCTAATCGCAATCTTAATAGGTGGTATTGTTGAGATGATTCCAACTTTCACCGTAAGTGATAATGTTCCTAAAATAGCATCTGTTAAACCATATACAGCGCTTGAACTACAAGGTCGTGATTTATATATCCGTGAAGGATGTGTAAGCTGTCATACGCAAACCGTACGTCCGTTCCGTTCAGAAACGGCCCGTTATGGCGAGTATAGTAAAGCCGGTGAATATGTGTACGACCGTCCTTTCTTATGGGGGTCAAAACGTACAGGACCAGATTTACATCGTATAGGTGGTAAGTATCCAAATAAATGGCACTTCGACCACTTGCTAGATCCAACCATCACTTCACCAGGTAGTATTATGCCGGCGTATCCATGGTTGATTGATCAGAAGCTTGATAACAGTATTTTGGTAGCGAAGTTGAAAGGTATGCGCACATTGGGCGTCCCTTATACGCAAGCAGAAATAGATAACGCTTTGACAGATTTGGCAGCACAAGCTGAAGGAATTAATAAAGATTTGGCAGCAAACCAAGTGAATATTGCTGCTGATCGTGAAATCATTGCGATGATTGCCTACTTACAACGTTTGGGAACTGATATTAAAGCAGAAGCAAAACCTGCTGCTGATGGACAAAATAAATAAACGACTATGTTTAAGCAATTAACAAATTTGAACGGCGATGAAGTGTATTTAATCATCTCCCTGTGGATTTTCCTCGTGTTCTTTGTCCTAGTAGCTTGCATGCTGTTTTGGATGAAGAAAGATTATATCGCTCACATGAAAGATATACCTTTTCAGGATGCGGAAAAACAAAATGAACAACAAGCTGAATAGAAATTGATATGATACATTTATTATTAACGGCCGATACTACTGCGCAAGTTTCCGAATGGACACTGGGCTCAGGGAACTTATATAGCGATGTGCTGGTGCTTGTATTAATAGTAGTTATGGTTGCTTTGTTGGCGACGGCACTCGTTGTCAACAACTCATTCAAAGCTATTATAAAGTTGACAATGCCAGAAGTAGCCGCTGAGCAAGCTAAAGCTGTCAAGAAAAAAAGAGATTGGACTGCCATTTGGAACAAGTTGCTAAGTCTACGTCCGATTGAAGAAGAAAAAGATATAGAAATTGACCATGCCTATGATGGGATTAAGGAATTGAACAATCCTATTCCTGTTTGGTTTAACGCTTTATTTTATTCAACGGTGGCGTTTGCGGTTGTCTACTTATTAGTGTACCACGTCTTCGGATGGGGGCTAAACCAAGATCAAGAGTATGTGCAAGAAATCGCCCGTGCAGAAGTTGCTAAGAAAGCATACTTAGCGCAAGCAGCCAACTTAATTGATGAAAACTCCGTGAAAATTGATGCTTCATTAATAGGGGAAGGGAAATCCATCTTCGTAGCTAACTGTGTCGTATGTCACGGTAATAACGGTGAAGGTGGTATCGGTCCTAACTTAACGGATCAATACTGGTTGCATGGTGGTGAAATCAAGGACGTATTTACCGTAATTAAATATGGTGTGCCTGATAAAGGAATGGTGCCATGGGAGCAAACATTGTCTCCAGGGCAAATTGCAGAAGTGGCAAACTATATCATAACATTGCGTGGTACAAAGCCAGCAAATGCGAAAGAACCACAAGGGTCTGAGGTCGTTTATGAATCTGCGGGAGCTGATGAAGAACCTGCCGCAGCAGAAACCTTGTAATTTAATTTAGTAGAAGAGAATAAAAAAATATGGGAACGGCAGTAAGTAAGCATCCGGGAGACCTAGGTAAGAAGCAGACGAAAAGAGAGTGGATTTATGCTAAAAAGCCCGGTGGCCAAATGTATAACTATCGTCAATGGGTAGGGTATAGCTTACTGCTGTTCTTTTTTATTGCTCCTTTTATCCGTATAAAAGGAAATCCCTTCTTGCTATTCAATATTATTGAACGGAAATTTTCCATCTTCGGAAATTTATTCTATCCGCAAGACTTATATATTGCAGTATTTGGAATGTTGATTGTAATGGTCTGTGTGGTACTGTTCACCGTAGTGTATGGACGGATATGGTGCGGGTGGACCTGCCCTCAGACCATTTTTATGGAGTTAGTTTTTCGGCGTATTGAATATTGGATTGAGGGGGATTGGACACAGCAGCGAAAGCTGAATGAAGGTCCAAATACCGATGCCCGTGCTTGGAAAAAGCTATTTAAACACGCGGTATTCTTTCTTATAGCTTTTATCATATCGAATCTTTTCTTGTCTTATGTGATTGGGGTAGAAGCCCTGTATCAGATTATGACAGATCCTGTTGAAGCGCATCTGGGAGGCTTTATATCTATTTTAATTTTTGCTGGTGTATTTTACGGTGTCTTTGCGCATGTGCGCGAAATTGTATGTACAACCATCTGTCCCTATGGTCGCTTGCAAGGTGTCTTGTTGGATGATAACAGTATCACGGTAGCATATGACAGCAATCGTGGAGAGCCGAGAGGTAAATTGAAAAAAGAAGAAGAAGGCGTTAAAGGCGACTGTATAGATTGTAACCTTTGTGTGCATGTATGTCCTACAGGAATTGATATCCGCAACGGACTGCAGATGGAATGTGTAAGCTGTACCGCTTGTATTGATGCTTGCGATGCCGTAATGGAAAAAATTAATAAACCGAAACGCTTAATTGGTTTTTACCCGATGGGTGAAATTGAGAAAACGGAAGGTTTTAAGAAAAGTAATACCCGAGCAATAGCTTATTCTTTTGTTTTGCTGGCACTGATTGGTGTTTTTATCACCATGATTTTTAGTCGATCAGAAATAGATGGTCGTTTGTTACGTGCAAAAGGAAGTACTTACCAACTATTAGATAATGGAAAGGTTAGTAATCTCTACACAATAGAACTGATGAATAAATCGGGAAGGGAAATGCCTTTTACCTTACAAAGTGTTGATCCTGCATTTACGATACAGCTGGTCAATACAATTGATTTGCTACATAAGGATAAATCTGCTACATTAAGCTTCTTCCTTATGAAGGACAAAAATAAAATTGAACAGTATAAACAAAATATAAAGATAAATATTACCTCAGAGGGACATATTATAGAGACGGTGAAAACAACATTTATTGGACCTACTGGATTAAAATAAACTATATGAATTGGGGAGTAAAAATTGTTATTAGTTTAGCTGCATTCATCATCTTTATTGTGGCATCCTGTATTTACATGATCAGTCGCGATACCGATTCTTTGGAGGATGAGGATTACTACGAGAAGAGTTTGACATACGATGAAGTATATGCACGCAAAAGTAATCTTGAAGTGGATAAGGCCACACCGATTATAAAGGTTAGCAATGACACCTTGTATGTTCATTTTACAAAGTCTGATAATCAAGGAAAGTTGTTATTTAAAAGACCATCAGATGCGTCTTTAGATATTTCATTACCATTTGCGACTAAAGGAGAGACCTTTCAGTTGCCTCTTTCTACTTTCGTGAAAGGAAGCTGGAATTTAGATGTAGCTTGGTCCAATAACCAGAAGTCTTACCTTTCTTCGCATCGTATTTTTCTATAAGCATGAGCTATCAGTACCTTGCTTTTTTTATGGGCTTATTCGGAAGCATCCATTGTGCCGTAATGTGTGGTCCTTTATTGATCGCCGTAAACGGGCAAGGTGCTTTTTCATGGTTAAGTTTAGGGAATAAGTTATTATATCAAAGTGGACGTATACTTGTCTACGGCTCATTAGGCTTGTTTTTTGGCATCTTTGGAAATATCGCCATGGTGCAAGGGTGGCAACAATATTTTAGTCTTTTTATAGGGATTATTCTATTTGCAATAGGGCTATTTTATCTTTTTGGAAAACGAAATAATCACCTTATTTCCTTTCAGAACAAGCTGATTCAACCATTTGTTAAGGTGATGGGCCGTTGGCTGCATCGACCTGGTGGTTCTTTTATTGCGGGAGCGCTAAATGGGATCTTGCCTTGTGGTATGGTATACATGGCTATAGCCTCCGCTATGAATGCCAATTCATTGCAGGGGAGTTTTACTTTCATGCTTCTTTTTGGGCTAGGGACACTGCCTTTACTATTTATATTCGCGATGCTTTCTCATTTCCCTAGAGGTGTATTCAAAAAAGGATTTGCCAAGCTTTTACCTTTTCTATACCTGCTTATGGGTATTTGGTTTATATTGCGTGGAGCAAATCTAGATATTCCTTACTTAAGCCCCATGCTTCATTTAAATGGAGCCATGAATTGTGCTTAATTTTTAAGAGCAGAACGTTGATATCGGCTAGGAGAAGGCTATTATAAAATAATGCTTACCTTAGAAAAAGCAAACGTTGAATTCATTACCTTAAGATAATTCACCTATAGTGACACTTATGGAGTACATTAAAGCTTTTTTTGATTTCGTAGGACAGTGGTATTGGCTACCGCTAATTTTTTTATACGTCGGGGTCATCAGTACTATTTTAATTGAAAATGGAAATCCCAATAAAACGATATCCTGGATTTTAATTATTGTTTTCATCCCTGTCTTGGGGATGATATTGTATTATCTTTTCGGACAGAAGTACAATCGGGTAAAACGTATTAAAAAGGTCAATGAAGGGCAGGCGAAGAGGCTGGAAAGTGAGTGGGAAAGCCTTGAGCCTTATATGGTAAAAGGTATAGATCTGATTCGTGGCCGTATTGGTAATTTATCTCGTGTTTTTACCTTTCTAAAGAATGAACGTCTTTCATCGCCGACATTAGGCAATAAAGTGCAGCTGCTCCTTAATGGTGAACAAAAGTTTCCTGTTTTTCTTCAAGCACTGCAAGATGCTAAACACTCTATCCATATTGAATACTATATTTTTGAAATAGACAGCATAGGCATGGAAGTATTGGCATTATTGGAGCAGAAAGCTAGCGATGGTGTCCATGTACGTTTGATAGTTGATAGCTTCGGCTCTCCCGATTTAGTGAAGTATATGCGGAAAAAGAAGGATTCCAAAATCGACTTTAAAGCATTTATGCCTGTTACTTTCACGTCGTTAGCGAATAGTAATTATAGAAATCACCGTAAAATAGCCGTTATCGACGGTAATGTTGGTTTCGTGGGCGGTATCAATATTTCTGACCGTTATATCAATGAAGCCGAGCGAGGTAATCCTGTGTTTTGGAGAGATACATCCGTGCGTATTGAAGGAGCAGCGGTCAATATGTTGCAGATTAGCTTCTGGAACTCCTGGAATCTGGCCGATGGTAATCCTTTCTTACTTAATGAGGGGTATTTACAAAATATGCAGAAAGAGGTCCCTCTCGGAGAGTCTGCCGTTTCTTTTGTCTTTAGCGACCCGAGTTCTGAAGGACCCTACAATATGGAAGCCATGTTGATTGGTATTGGTGAGGCTGATCGTAAAATTCAACTCGTTACTCCTTATTATATACCTTCAGAAGAACTAGCTACAGCCTTGAAGGTGGCCGCCGCAGCCGGATTGGAAGTCGAATTGATGTTGCCCAAAGAGTCGGACTCCTATATTGTGCAGCATGCTAGTCTTTCTTTTATCAAGCCTTTACTTCAAAGAGGGGTGAAAGTCTATTTTTATACCAAAGGGTTTATCCATGCAAAAACCTTAAATATCGACGGGAAACTGTCTTATGTGGGAACCGTGAACCTTGATACACGAAGTTTTTACATAAACTATGAGATTTCAGCTTTAATATCTGATAAGACTGTATGTCAGGCATTAGAAGATTCCTTTGAACGTGATAAAGCTGATTGCGAGTTGATGACTTTGGAAGAGTGGAAGAACAGAAAAACGTGGAAAAGAGCCGTCGATTCCGTATGCCGATTAATGGCTCCTTTGTTATAAGCTGTTAAAATTCTTGGCCTTTGCTAGAAAATCGATATATTTAGCTTCTCGATTAAGCTATATTGTTGATGAAAAAAATAACAAATTTATTTTGGATATTCCTTTTTGTCGGAATTTCGCTGCACGCTAGTGCTCAGCAAAAACCGACAATACCTATTAATGACGTTGTGGAGAAGGTGCAGAAATACTTCGGGGTTTTTCCCGTAGAGAAAGTACATCTTCATTTTGATAAACCTTACTATGCGGTAGGGGATACCTTGTGGTTTAAATCCTATTTGACGCATAATCTTTATGAATATGCGCCCAGCAAAATAGTCTATGTCGAGGTGTTGACGAGTCGAGATTCCTTAATTCAAACCTTACGTATTCCTCTAACGAACAATGGTGGTGAAGGTCACCTCGTTCTAGATCCACAGTTTGTAAATCAAGATAATTACAGATTTAGAGCCTATACTAAATGGATGGCTAATTTTGATAATAGCTATTTCTACAATAAAATTGTTCCTGTAGGCGATGCAATCAATAAAAAGTTGGGTGCCGAAGTTACCTTCAATCAAGAGTCTAATACCAAAACAAAAGCTAGCCTACAGTTTCGTGATAAAGCAGGCAATTTAATCGTTCGTAAGAAGCTTTCTTGGGAAGCTATTGATGGATGGGATCCTTTTGATAAAGGTAAAGCTGAAACTGATGATATGGGACGTGTGACAATCAACCTAAATATTAAAGATCGCAACTACCTCAAAAATGGACAACTCATTGTTAAAATTGATGGCGATAAATTAGAACCTGCTATTGTTGGTAAATATGCGCTTCAACATGCTTTATGGGATGCTGATGTTCAGTTTTTTCCTGAAGGAGGCGATTTAATCGCTGGCTTATCGAAGAAGGTTGCCTTTAAAGCGGTAAGCTCCCTAGGTAAAGGGTTGAAGGTTAGTGGAAAAGTATTGGATAGCAAAAAAAAGGAAGTAGCTAGTTTCGATGACTTAGGTTTAGGAATGGGCGTTTTTCAATTTGCACCTATCTTTGGTGAGAAATATAAAGCTACCATTACCTTTGAAGGTGGACAGCAGCAAACCTACGATTTGCCTGAGGTGAAAGCTGAAGGTATAAACATTGTGTTAGGGAAAGTAGCTGATGGCAATTTGCAATTCGGATTGTTGGCCAATGATGTTTTCTTTGAGAAGCATGCTAACGCGCCGTTTTATGTGATTGGACAAGCATCTGGTCATCTCGTTTATGCAGCACAAGCAACCCTTAAGTCTGCAAGCCTTTTAATTAATATACCACAAGATAAGTTGCCTAACGGTATTGTACAGCTTACGCTGATGCAGCCTGATGGTCGCTTGCTTTCGGAGCGCCTTGTCTTTAATGACGCACAGGAATTCCTGAATATTGAAGTTAAAACGGATAAAGCAAACTATGCACAGAAGGAAGCTGTTAAGCTATCCTTGTTCGTAGCGCCTAAAGATACCTTGAAAGCTAGCTATTCTGTCGCTGTTATCGATGAAGCGAAAGTTCCTTACAACGATGATCAAGATCTTGGTATCGTGAGTAACTTCTTGTTAACATCCGATTTAAAAGGATATGTGGAACGTCCTAACTATTATTTCAATACCGCACATACCAACCGTAAAGAAGCGCTTGACGCCTTGTTAATGACGCAAGGATTTAGACGTTTCGCTTATGCGGATTTACTAGCGGAGAAATTACCCGCTGTACAGTTTATGCCGGAGCAGGGTATTTCTTTGAGTGGAATTCTACGTTTGAATACAGGAAGAGCCGTGCCTAATGGAGGACTTCTTTTATCTATACCTTCGCGCAACTTCCGTAAGGATGCCTATACTGATGCTGCAGGTCGTTTTGTTTTTGAAAATCTTGTATTCCCTGATTCTTCAAAAGTGACGGTCAATGCAAGGGGTAATGATAACTTCCGAAACTTGGTAATTAATATGGATCAAACGTTCTTCCCAGCGATAGATAAAGGAAATCCATATGCTAGCGATAATATGCCAAATATTGATTTAACGATGAAACCTTATTTGACAAATAGCAAAAATGAATACCGTACATCAATCCTCATCGATGAGATTAAGGTTACTGGCGTTCAGAAAAAGCAGGTTACAAGTAAAGAGTTTTCTGCGTTGTCGGGTTTATCGATGCCAGAGCATCGTATTGAAGGTGATCGTCTTTCCGGATGTAATGTGTTAACCATGTGTTTGAATACCCTATTGACAGGAGTCACCTATGATTCACAGACGATGAAGTATTATATCACGCGTAGCTATAATCAAGGAGGACGAGTGCCTGTACAGTTTTTCTTAAACGGTATGCCGATTGATGAACCTTCTTTAAATAGTATTCAAACGGCCGAAATTGAAGCTATCGAAATATTCTTACGTGATGATTTAGGAACAGTGAGCCGTATGTATCAAAATGATGGCGTTGTTTCCATCATGACGAAAAAGAATGATCAGAAAAAACAACCCCGTATGTCTTTGGCCGAAATAGAAAGCATACTACCGAAAACAAATATTGTCGATATGGAGCCTTTGGGCTATGTTAAGGAGCGTAAATTCTATATGCCGAAATACGAAACTGCGGAAAGTAAAAATACAAATGACTACCGTAGCACAGTATACTGGAATCCAAATGTAGTTTTAGATGCTACAGGTAAGGTGGACTTGAAATTGTTCAATGCTGATGGAAATGGTAAATACAAAGTTGTTGTTGAAGGACAGGATGAAACAGGAGCAATTGGTAGAACAGTCTTTTATTACAATGTGAAGTAGTTAATTGTAAAACTAAGTACATAAAATAAGGTCCTTTCGTGTTTGCGAAAGGACCTTATTTATGATAGTATATTTATGTTTCTTAGCGTTCTTATTGATGACTATGCATGGTGTTTATTACACCGCTATTTCCGAATAGTTCTCTGAAATAAAAGATAACACATAGCCTATGATGAAGGCTGATCTACGTTCTTTACTTCCGGAATTAAATCCTCATCAATCTCTGTTTCTACTTGTTTAAGCATAACAGCATAGGATGCCGGACGGATGCCTTTGCCATAAGCAATAGCATAATGCTTCGTGAACTCAGCACCAAAATAGAGGATTGCAGAGGCGTAGTAAACAAAACCAAGAAGAATGATGACCGACCCCGCCGCACCGTAGGAGCTTGCCGTAGCATTGTTACTCAAATAGTAGGCGATTAAGTTTTTACCCAGTTGAAATAAAAGCGACGTAAATAAAGCACCCCAGAAGATATCTCTAAAAGATACCTTAGCATCCGGTAAAAAGGCGAAAATCAACCCAAAAAGGAAAGTAATCACCACGAAGGTAACAACGGAATTTACCAAGCTAATTAACTCCATGTCGAAATGTGCTACATACTGACCAAAGTAGTTCATAACAACAGCAATGATACTGCTTAGCAGGAGAGAGGTCGTCAGTAGAAAGCCTAAACCGATAATCATGGAAAAGGAAAGTAATCTGTCAATAATCAATTTAACCCATCCTTTTTTAGGCTTCGCTTTTACGCGCCAAATTTCATTAATAGAATTCTGGATATCGATAAAAATAGTCGTCGAGGAGAATATCAAAATACCAATACCCACATAGACGGCAATACTATTTTTATTTTCAAAAGATATTTTGGCAATGGCACTATCGAGCATCGTGGTTATGTCAGCACCAAATAGCTCGGTGAGCTCCCCTAATATTTCATCGCGCGCACCGGTTGGACTATTTAACTGATTGCCATAAAAGAAACCTAGTGCCCAAATAAGAATTAGGAGCAATGGGCCAATAGAAAAAACAGTATAATAGGCCAAAGAGGCGCTTTTCTTTAAACACTTGTCATCGAGAAAATCTGAAAAAGCACGATAGATGACAAGGCCGAATTTTTTCAGCTTTAACTTAATTGTTTCAAGGGTCATACGTTTACTCTGCGTAAATTTTATTAATTATTTCTGCGGTTTTTTGAAGAATAACTTTCCGTTTAAGGCTTAGTTTCGGCGTAAGTTCCCCATTATCAATAGACCATTCTTTGGTGAGTAGTTCAAATTTTTTCACCTTCTCCCATTGTCCAAAATCGGTATTTAAACGATCTATCTCTCGTTGATATTTCTCCAGTACTTCAGGGTTTTTAACAACCTGCTCTCTGGAATCAAATGGAATACCTTTATGGTTACACCATTTTTCTAAAACATCATAAGCAGGAATAATGAGTGCGGCAGGGAAGCGTTGGTTTTCACCAATAACCATAATCTGCCCAATAAAGGTGGACTCCATGAATTTATTCTCCAATACCTGCGGAGCTACATACTTGCCGCCGGCAGTTTTGAACATCTCTTTCTTACGGTCGGTAATTTTTAAGAAACCGTCAGGCGTAATCAGCCCGATATCCCCCGTATGGAAAAAGCCTTCTGCATCACGAGCTTCACGCGTTGCTTCTTCATTTTTATAGTAGCCAGGGCTTATACTAGGTCCTTTAACAAGGATCTCACCATCTTCAGCAATCTTGACCTCTAAGTTTTTTAATACGCGACCTACAGTGCCAAATTTAACATCCGTATCGACATGTGAGTTTACGGCAATAACCGGAGAAGTCTCCGTCAAGCCATAGCCTTCCAATACTTTGATGTTAGCAGCCCAAAAAACTCTAGACAAACGCTCTTGAAGAGCAGCACCTCCAGAGACAATCAATTCTATATTGCCTCCTAATGCCGTTTTCCATTTAGAAAATATTAATGCGCGCGCAATACCTAGTTTTAAATTGTAAAAGAAGCCATTAACGGGTGGTTCTTGAAATTGATGACCAAGATCTAAAGCCCAGAAGAATAATGCTTTTTTGATGCCTGTCAATGTTTTTCCTTTTTCAACAACTTTGTCGTACACTTTCTCTAATACGCGAGGTACCGTTGTAAATACCTGCGGTTTTACTTCGTTAATATCAGCAACAATATTGTCTAAGTCTTCAGCATAATGAATCTCTATGCCTTTAGAAAGATAGAGGTAGACGACCATGCGTTCAAATATATGACATAGCGGCAAAAAGCTTAATGCTTTACTTATACCTGCAGGTACCAAGTTCTCACAAGCTTCGACATTACTTAAAATATTACGATGTGTTAAGAAAACACCTTTAGGTTTTCCTGTAGTACCCGAAGTGTAGATTAAAGTGAGAAGATCGTCACTATGTACTCCTTCTTTATAACTTGTAAGGTCTATATCTAGTTTCTCCCCCTCCTTTACGAGCTCTTGGTAGTTTTTTAAGCCAGCAACATCGTCAAAGGTATATACGTCCAATTCCAGCTGATGCTCTTGGATAGCCATGTTGAGCTTGCTTGATAAGTCCGTATTACTAACAAATGCCAATCGGGCTTCTGCGTCACTAACAATATAGGATAAATCTTGGGCTGACAAGGTAGGATAGAGGGGGACGATAGCGACACCTATTTGGTTACAGGCGAAGTCGATGAAGTTCCATTCTGGGCGATTGCCCGACATTAACGCTATTTTATCCCCTTTTTTAAAACCTCTGTTCAGAAGTGACTTGCTAATATTGTTGATGATATGCGTAAACTCAGCGGTTGAATAAGATATCCATTTTCCGTTTCGTTTTCCTGCCACCATAGAGGATTTTGCATATATATCGTTATTTCGATCAACGATATCAAATAATCTGCTTAATGTGTTCATACGCTCAAACATTATCGGTTTATAAAAGCACTACTTCACTAATATAACAAAATTACTCCATAATATAAGGCAGCGAATTTTGTTTCGTTAAAATGACGGTTAGATTGTTTTTTGTCTTTATTGGAGTCAGAAGTTGTTCATTACGTTTAAATTAAGGGTAACTGTTGTTTTGTGGGAAAAATAAATGTACGGGTTTACATAACAGAATTTAACTTTTTGACGTTAGAATAAAGTATTACCTTTGAAAATTACAAATAGTACCGTATTCATGAGAAAAACAAACTGGATCCTTTTAACAATAGGCATTATTTTTTTGACTTTTAACCAGGCCTCAGCACAGCTGACAAGCCAGCATGCCGTGGGTGGACGCTTCGGTAGCGCCACAGGTTTTAACTACCGCTATACTTTAGCCGAAGATCGCGCGATTGAAGGTATTTTAAGTATACAAAGCAACTCTTCCTCTAGACGTTTCCGTATGGTTGGACTTTATCAATACCATAAACCGCTGACTCCTGAGTTTAGCTGGTACTATGGTTTTGGAGGTAGTATTGGTAGCTTCAAATATAAGGATGTTAAGAATGGCTCTTCAGAATTGGCATTGAGTGTCGACGGTGTTATCGGATTAGAGTACAACGTGCCTAATGCTCCTTTAGCGATATCATTGGACTTAAAACCTTATTTTGACTTTATTCAGAGTAGCACCTTGAAGCTTATTGATCCTTTCGGACTAAGCATTCGTTATAAATTTTAATTCCCTTCGTGGAATGAAAAGGAGCGAATTCATTTGAATTCGCTCCTTTTTTATGCTTTGTTGATTCTGAATTTCTTGTTTCAAATCGTTATTGCGTAGCTAGCCATAATTTTCCTAGTTCGCGTTCCGCAGCACTTGCTGCTGGATTCTCCTTAATAACAAATATCTTCTTAGAGCTTCTACGCAATGGTGTAGGAATAGTTTTTAATAGGCCATCACGTGCAATAAGCAAGTCGATGATATCATTCTCTTGGCTTGTTTCGTGGATGTATTCCAACTCCTTACCTGCGGCATCAACACGGATACCGTTGAGCGCAATAATTTCATCGTCTACAGAAAGGCCTGCATCCCAAGCCGCCGAATTTCTTTCAATTTGCTTAATTAAAAGTCGACCATCGTTTGTGCTGGTTTTTATGCCAAAGGAAAGCTCATGATGCTGTGCATTTTGGTCAATGAGCTGATAGCCAACGCGACCGAAATAATCGTTGTAATCCAACTCCAAGTCGTGATGTGCAGCATAGAAGATTTCACCAAGGTTAACCCCCGAAACCTGCTCTGCAAGCTCTTGAAACTCATCCTCCTCAAAACCACGGTTTTTGTCTACGTAAAAATGCTGATATGCAGCCTTCAATACGGCATCTAGACGCTTAGCGCCTTTGGTCTCACTAATAATTTTCAAATCAATAGCTGCCGCCAACATCGCTCCTTTATTGTAATAGGAGATACTCGTATTAACGGAGTTCTCATCAGGACGGTATTGCTTGATCCATGTATCAAAACTAGCGAGTGCCGCAGATTGAATTTTGTAACCCTGTCTATTATAAACGGTATTGAAGTCAATAGCCAATTGGTTTAAATACTCTTCTTCCGAAAAGAAACCACATCTACGTACAATTAAATTGTCGTAGTACGCTGTAAAACCTTCCATAATCCAAAGACCTGTTGTATAATTTTCGGCACTATAATCAAAAGGACCAAGTGCCGTTGGGCGTAATCTTTTTACATTCCATAAGTGGAAATATTCATGCGCCACTAGGCTTAAGAAATTTTTGTAAGCGCTAGGATGCGCATAGCTATTGCGGCTTGCTGCCAGTACCGTAGAATTTAGGTGCTCTAAACCACCAAAACCCGACTGGTAGTTATGCGTAATAAAGACATAGTTTTTATTCGGGTTCTCACCCCAAATTTCTGTTTCTACCTCAACAATCTTGGTAATGTCTTTACTCAGTCGCTCCTGGCTGTAGTTTGCTGTTCCAACCATCGCAAATTCATGTGGAATGCCTGCAGCCTCGAAGTGCCATACATCTTGATTACCAATCTCTAAAGGAGCATCAAATAGGATGTCAAAATCAGCCGCATAAAAGGTGTGCGCTTGATTTTCTACAGTAGGTAGACCCGTTGATATCTTTGACCAGGATGCAGGTAGTAAAACCGCTATAGTAGAAGGTAGATGTAAATAGTTGTCAGGATATAAAAAAGTACCCGCAGGGCTGATAAAAGCATGATCACCGTCGATGAAGTTGGTACGTACCGATACTTCAAAGCCGTAGACACTGTATTTAACTTTTACAGGTTTTCCTTGGTGCTGAATGCGCCACGTGTCTTTAGCAACCTTCGTGCAGGGGATATGTTCCTCATCAGCATAGGCAGATACACGTTCTACATGGCGTGCATATTCACGCACCAAATAAGAGCCGGGCGTCCACACAGGCATCTTCAGATCAATAAAATCTTGATCGAAGCCCTGGAGGCTCATTTCAACTTCGACATAATGCGCTTGGGGCTCCACAAAGGATAGGGTAAAGTGTATCGTAGGGTTTGACATGCATATAAGTTTAATATCCAACACAAAGCTAACCTTAATAAGGCGTACATCAAATTGTTATGGACGATGAAGTGAAAATTTTCATCAAAATGATTATCTTTGATAATAGAATAATCCCTGTAAATTGTATGATTTTAGTAGCTGATAGTGGTTCTTCAAACTCGGATTGGAGGCTTAATTTGCCTGATAGCAAACCTTTAGCCTTCAGGACGAAGGGTTTAAATCCGTTTTTTGTTAACGAAAAGGAGATTGCGAAGGTGATGAAGGAAGTCCCTGAAATTTTACCTTATGCGCGTGAGATACAAGAAGTATATTTCTTCGGTGCTGGCTGCATTACGCCCGACCGACGAGAGATTGTGTCCAACGCCTTGAGTGAGATTTTTCCAACAGCTTTTGTGTCTGTAGAATGTGATCTTTTAGGCTGCGCTTATTCCACTTTCGGAAATGATAAAGGCTATATATGTACGATAGGTACAGGATCTGATATCGGCTTCTATGATGGTGAGTTTCTACGTCCTAGCTTGCATGGTATCGGTTATGTGCTGGGCGATGAAGGTTCTGGGTCTTGGTTTGGTAAGCAGTTGATTACAAGTTATCTTTATGATAAAATGCCGAAAGACTTATCGAAAAAGTTCGCCGAAAAATATAAACTGAATAAAGATATTGTCATTAAGAATATCTACCAACGAGATCGCCCCAACTCTTACCTAGCTTCCTTTGCTGATTTCCTGAGCGAAAATCTTTTACACCCCTATATTGATAATTTGTTGCGTAATGGCTTTGATGAATTTGTACGTACCAATATTATGACGAATGTGGATTATTGGGATTACAAAGTTAATTTTGTAGGTAGCATAGCGTATCATTTTGATTTGCAGTTGCGCGAAGTTTGCGAAGTCCATGGAATAAAAATCGGTACCATACTGAAAAGTCCAGTGGATGAGTTATTTGATTTCGTTGTAGAGAGAGAAACAAAAGTATTACATCAATAAAAATAAGTATCAGTTATGACAATAATAAGCACCATCATGTTGTGGGCCGCTATGCTTAGCGCACCTACTTCAATCTACGACTTTAGCTTCACGTCTATCGATGGGCAGAAAGTCCAGCTTTCTCAGTTTAAAGGAAAGTATGTATTACTGGTAAACACAGCCTCGAAATGTGGATTCACTGTACAGTATAAGGAGTTGCAGGAATTACAAAATCAGTATGGCGATAAATTAGTCGTTATTGGCTTTCCGGCTAATAATTTCGGTTCACAAGAGCCAGGTTCAAACGAAGAAATCTTAGGGTTTTGTGAGAAAAATTATGGCGTAACCTTTTTACTTTCCGAAAAAATCGACGTGAAAGGTAATGAGATTGATCCTTTATTTAAGTATTTAACGACAGCATCGAATCCAGATTTTACAGGTGATATCAATTGGAACTTTGAGAAGTTCTTGATTGGTAAAGATGGTAAGTTAATTCACCGTTACCGTTCGAAAGTAACACCTTTAGATGCTTCGATCACTTCAGCGATTAAATAATAGCGCTGAAAGGCTGAATAACAAAAATGGACCTCCAGTTGGGGGTCCATTTTTTATTTATGTTTATAAACTAATTTTGTTATAACAAAGCTACGTTAATAGCTGTTGTAAGCCAATCTTTTTAGATTAAGTTATTATGAATTATTTGTTTCCTGAAGGTTATAGTAGCAGCTTCTGCAACGTGGTTCATAGCTGTCTTTTTCCCCCAACAGTACACGTTCTTCACTAGAAGCTATGCGGTAGGAGTAGGTTGCTGGAGCACCACATTGTACACATACGGCGTGCACCTTGGTTACATGTTCGGCGATAGCCATCAAAGCCGGAATCGGGCCAAATGGCTGCCCTTTGAAATCCATATCTAGACCCGCAACAATGACGCGAACACCACGGTTTGCTAGCTGCACACATACATTAGGAAGTTCATCATCAAAAAATTGAGCTTCATCAATGCCAACGACTTTGGTTTCAGCACTTAAAAGTAAGATAGCCGATGAATGTGCTATAGGTGTGGAAGGTATGCTATTACTATCATGAGAAACAACGGCTTGCTCATCATAACGAACATCAATAGCCGGTTTAAATATCTCTACAGGAAGCTTCGCAAATTGTGCTCTTTTCATCCGACGGATGAGCTCTTCGGTTTTGCCCGAAAACATAGAGCCACAGATAACTTCAATGCTTCCTATATTGGTGTTTTTCTTAATAAAATTGTGTTCTGAGAATAACATGCACCTAGTCCTTAATACCTATAAATAGTCGGGAAATCTTCCCCTCAAATCGCACTAATATCAGAATTATATCTTAAATTTGAGGGAAAGAAATACAGGCTTAGTCAGAACCTAGTAGCAATCAGTTGATTTTGTTTTTCTATACATGCGAACATCAACATAAATCAAGTAGAACAATGGCGTACAATAAGATAGAAGTTTTCTCGAAAATAGGAGATCTCTTAGTGGAGATTAATGACAGTTATGCAGCTTTGTCTGAAGATTTGTTAGCACAAAAGACGACAGATTTGATATTGTTGGAAGCAAAGGCACGTTATTTAACGGCTCATATTGAAGTATTGCAACGTTTGGCGGATTTAGATAAACCCGTACAAAAGGTAGATACTTCCTTTGTAAATAGTGATAAACCTACGGTTGAAACTCCCTTAACGACTTCGTTAGAACACGAAGAAGAAGAAAAAACAACAGCAGCGGAAGTTGTAGCTACAAATCCTATCTCTTATGTAGCTCCAGAGTTCTTTGCACCGATAGAAGAAGAAGAGGAGTCAATCATCGCTGAAGAAGAGGTTGTCGTACCTGCTGAAGCTCCGGTTGAAATTCCTGCTGAAGCTCCAATTGCAGCCGAGTTTGTTGCTACTCCAGTTGTGGGACAGGTTGAAGAAGCTCCTGTAGAAGATAAGGTCTTTGCAGAACCTATACCTGTTGAGCAACCTGTTGTGGTGCAGAAAACGGTTATTGAAGAGCCTAAAGAAGTATGGGTAGAAACACCAGCACCTGTTGTCGAGGAAGTTAAACCTGCCGAGTCTATTGCTCCGACACCAATTGTAGAGCCTGTTGCTGTGGCTCAGGAAGCTCCTGCGCGCCCATTAACATTAAATGAAATTCTGCAACAGCAGAAGAAGGCGCAAGCCGCAGGTGGTGCTCCTATGACTGGTACAGCTACGCCAGAGCGTCTAGTAGACCTACGTAGTGCAATAAGTCTGAATGATAAACTTTTATTTATTAAGGATTTATTTAATGGTTACTCGTTGGCGTACAGTGAGGCTGTTGAGTTGTTAAATCGTTATGGAACATTCGCAGAAGCGGATACCTTTTTGCAAACAAACTATGCATTAAAGAATAATTGGACGGATAAACCACAAACTGTAGAGAAGCTTTACGCGATTTTACGTAAGAAGTATATGTAAGTATATCCGTTGAAAGGATCTTTATAAAAAGGGCAAATAAATACTATTTATTTGCCCTTTTTATATATGCGGATTTTGCAATTAAGCCATATCAAATTTTATCCAGTCGTGGTCTTGTCTGCCAAAAACAAAATATTTTGGTTGAACGATTTCTGCACAGATTTCTATATCAGCAAGGAAATCAGCGGTCGATTGTCCAAAATTAGACTTTTGAATAATGTAGAGCTGGTTGTTTTGTAATGCTGTACTTCTGCTTAATAAACTATCTTCCAACAAAGCTGTAATCTCTCCGTATAAAGACTCGTTATCCTGTACAATACAAATAATAGAAGGATTGTCCGTTTTATCGGCAAGCAATAGGGCACCAGCAATATGACTGATATCTTTAATTTGCTCGTTATAAACAGGCTCAAATTCATTCTCCTGACTCAAGATTAGTAGGGTAGGGCGTGCCTCCTCCGGAATGAACTTTAGCTTGTGAATTAGGATGTTAACTTCTTCATCGAGCTGTTCAGCAACCTCTGGATTCGCCTGTTGTTCGGTATGTAATAATTGTGTGTAGAAGTTTAGTTCGTGCATGCAAAGCTATTTTTAAGAAAGCAAATTTAACGAAGCTAATGCTAAGAACCTAATTCATGCGTTTTAAATACAAAAGGTCTTAGGTAGATTTTGTAAATTGCGTTATAAATATCAAATTTTAGGTTATGTTCGATAAATTGTTTCAAGCACAGCAAAAGGCTGATGAAGTAAAAAAACGTTTAGATAGTATTTCCGTTTTCGGCGAAGCCGAAGGTGGGAAGATTAAAGTCGTTGCTTCTGCGAATAAGGAAGTAAAAGAGATTGTTCTCGATCCTGAATTTGTTAGTAGTGTCGATAGAGAGGAATTAGAAGAGCTTTTAGTCGTTGCTGTCAATAAAGCATTGGCGCAAGCTGAAAATGTAAGTCAGTCCGAAATGCAAGCGGTATCGCAGGATCTGCTTGGTGGAATGGGCGGTTTAGGTAATTTGTTTAATAAATAGGTATTTATGAAAGTAACATATTATGGTCAATCCTGTGTGGAGTTTGACTTCAATGGAACAAAGGTTCTTATCGATCCATTTATTCGTTACAACCCTTTAGCGCAAGCTGTGGATGTTACATCTTTACGTCCTGATTATATTTTCTTGAGCCACGCCCATGGTGACCATGTGGCCGATATGCAAGAAATTCAAAAGAACTCAGGAGCGACGGTTGCCGCTATCGTGGAAACGGCAGCGTGGGTGCGTAAACAAGGTGTTGAGGCGGATAAGGTAATCGAATTCAACTTTGGTGGTACCTTAGACCTTCCTTTCGGTAAAGTAAAGATGGTGTATGCATTGCACACGAGTAGCACACCAGAAGGCGAGTATGCCGGTGTACCTGTCGGCTATGTTTTCTTTGTAGGCGACAAGCGTATCTATGTGGCAGGCGATACAGGATTGACGATGGAGATGAAGCTATTGGAAGATTTACAGCTTGATTGGGCTTTATTACCAATTGGTGGTCACTACACCATGGACGTAGACGATGCTATCAAAGCAGCTCAATTTGTGAATTGTAAACAGGTAATTGGTGTTCATTACAACACGTTTCCACCAATTGCAATAGATACTGCGGTAGCGCGTGATAAATTTGCAAATAAAGGATTGACACTTCACCTTCCTGAGGTTGGAGAGACAATCAGCCTCTAAAGTAAAAAAGGTCTTTGGGATATCCCAAAGACCTTTTCTCTTCGTTTTCTACAAACTATTTATTTTTTGCAGCTCTACTGATATGGAATTGTACCAAATCATCAATAGGCGAGCGTAAGATTTTACCAACCTTCATGCCGTATTGTGTAGCTTTCTCCTCTAATACATTTCTGAAGTTGTAACCTACAGAACCGATACAGTTGAATGTGTATGCTTGGAAGTCAGGGTACTGACTAACTAAGTTTTTGAAGAATGCTTCGAAAGCATCATCAACAATTTTACGCGTATACTGAATGTTTACGTTGTTGTCGTACACAAATTTACTGAAGCTAGCACAGAATCTGTTTGCTAAAGGTTTTGTGTAAACATTGTCCATGATTTCATCCGGAGTTAACTTGTAGGTGTTGAAGAATGCTTCAGCAACATCTGCAGGCATCAAGCCACGGATAAAGTCAGTTAATAGTTTTTTACCAATAAAAGATCCACTTCCTTCATCACCAAGGATATAAGCTGCAGAATCAATATTGTGTGTAATCTCTTGTCCATCGTAAATACAAGAGTTTGTCCCCGTTCCTAAAATAGCTGCAAAACCGGATTGATCACCGAGTAGTGCGCGAGCAGCAGCCAATAGGTCATGACCTACTTCTACCTGTGCTGTAGGAAACACTTTGCTTAAAGCTGTTTCTACAATTTTCGCTTTCTCCCCATTGTGAACACCTGCTCCGTAATAGTTTACTTCGGTAATTTTTTCAAAGGGTAAATCTTGTGGTAATCCTTTTTTTAGGGATTGAACAATGTAATCGCTATCCACAAAGTAAGGATTGTAACCTTCAGTGTTGAAATAAATTTTTTTATTCGAATCATCTAACAAACACCAGTTTGTTTTAGTTGACCCTCCGTCCGCAATGATAATCATTATTGATTGGTTTTTATGGTGTTATTTGTATAATTTATTTGTTAATCAATTGTGAAATTGTCCGACCGAAAATACATTTAAAAGTTTAAAAACAATAATTAAAAACTTTTAAATATGCTGTATTCTTGTTTTTGAGGAGGCCTGAAACAAGAAAAAGCGCCTTTACAATACTGTAAAGGCGCTTTTGAGCTTAATATTTTTTTAACACTACTTAGTGTATTTTGTACAATAACGATTAATTAGTGTGCTCCTTCAGATTCAATCTGATCGATATCAATACCTTGTTTCTTCAAGAATCCACGTACGATAATCGCGAAAAATACAATGTAAGCGAATCCAAAAAGAGGAAGGATATACGAATTGTGAATACCAATGATATCCGCCAATTTACCTTGTAATGGAGGTAAAATACCACCACCCAAGATCATCATTACTAAGAATGCTGAACCTTGCTCTGTGTATTTTCCTAAACCAACAATAGCTAAACTGAAAATTGATCCCCACATGATTGAACATGCTAAACCACCTGTTAAGAACGCGTAGATAGCTACCATACCTGAAGATAATAAACCTACAAGCATTGCTGTTAAGCCTAAAATACCGAAAACAATAAGCGTTCTTGCTGGTTTATCTTTACTAATGAAGAAAGAGAAAATCTGAACACCCACACAGATAATAAAGAATAAAAGGTGGCTCATGTCAAAACCTGCAAGGCTATTTACACCTATAATAATAGAGAAGGCAACAACAGGAACGATAACAAGTAATATTTTCTTAGCTGTTGTTCCAAATTGGAATGCTGAAATCGCACCAGCCCAACGGCCAATCATCATACCACCCCAGTATAAGGATACATAAGGTGTGATTTCTGAAGATTGTAAACCACCAAAGCTATCTAAAGTAAGAAGCTCTCCAAGGTTACTACCAATAGCTACTTCAATACCTACATAGATGAATAAGGCTAACATACCTAATACTAATTGAGGGTATTTCATCGCACCCCAGCCTTCAGGTTGTTTAGATGCTTTACGGTATGCGAAAAGTAAACCGAAAACTACCGTCAATAACGCACCAACTAATAAAGCCATACGCTTTAACTCTAGTGGGTGTGCTAATCCTTGAATTTGATCTTTTACCTGTGCAATAGCTTGTGGATCTGTTAGGCTTTTTAATTGCTCTTTCAACGATTCAATAGCTAGTGCAGCATCGCTCTTATAGCTTAAGAATACAGGGATAAACATAACAAATAGAAGAATCGTTATAACGATTAACGTCTTTTTAGCTTTGTTTGCAGGCTCCATCTTCTCATTGT
Source organism: Sphingobacterium sp. MYb382 (assembly GCF_037572665.1). Classification (NCBI taxonomy): domain Bacteria; kingdom Pseudomonadati; phylum Bacteroidota; class Sphingobacteriia; order Sphingobacteriales; family Sphingobacteriaceae; genus Sphingobacterium; species Sphingobacterium sp. MYb382. Next base: position 423,430 of record NZ_JBBGZT010000012.1, on the reverse strand, counting down.
TGATACCAGCAGGCACTTTCTTCGAGAAGAAGAATAATCCAGCAGCTAAGACAAAAAGTAAACCTACAATAGTATATAGGTATACAACCTTATTTAAAGGAAGGTTTGCAATCTCACTATCGGAGATAGGCTCAAAGCTACCAAACAAAGCAAAACCAATAACTAATGGGCCAATTGTTGTACCAAAGGAGTTGATGGCACCACCTAAGTTAACGCGTGAAGCTCCAGTTTTTGGATCTCCCAATAATACAGCAAATGGGTTGGCTGCTGTTTGTTGTAAGGAGAAACCTAAGGCTACAATAAAAAGACCTATTAACATACCTATATATACGTTAACTTCTACAGCAACAATCATGGCTGTCGCTCCAAGTGCGGAGAATAGCAAACCATAGACGATACTTCTTTTATATCCCCACTTTCCAACTAGATCCTGTCCGCTGATCGTACTGAAAATAAACAGTAATAATGCTCCCAAATAGTAAGCGCTGTAGTAAGCGAAATCGATAAGTTGGGATTGAAATTGATCGAGGTGGAAATAATTTTTACAGAAAGGGATAAATACACTATTGCCGGCTGCAATAAATCCCCAGAAAAAGAATACAACTATCAGGGTGTATAGGGCAGGATAGTTCGTGGGCTGTGTTTGTTTCATAACAAGATTAAAACGTTTTAGTTTGAAAAATAAACATACGAATTTTATTACAAAACAAATAAAAAAAATGAAATCGTCAATCTTCTAAAACAAATATTCATAATTTACGTTATGAATATAAACTTAAATGTTTACATCCGTATAAAAAAAAATGACATTTTTTCTTTGAATTTACAATTGTTATATTATTTTTGTGGCGATTCTCAAATTTATCCTTAGACCTTTGGTGTACATCAGTACCTTGAAGTAAACCTTAGTCTTTGTCTTAGCCTCATTGAATTATTTGTTTGCTAAAGAAATTTTGGATGAATTCAAAAAAGCAATAAAATCCTATATCTCATAATAACAAGTTAATGGATATTAATGAATTAAATACCAAGCTCGTGTCAGAGTTACGCGAGATTGCGAAAGTATTAGGCATCACTGATGTTGAAAAGCTTCGCAAACAAGAATTAATTGACCAAATTTCTGTGATAGCCAAACAAGCTCAATCAACAGGAGAGGTCGAAGCAGAAGAAAAACCAGAAGCAGAACGTACAAGAAAACGTGTGCGAACGGTTAAAACAGAGCCTGTTACGCCGATAAAGCGTAGTGAGACACAAACTGAACTCGCTATCGAGGATGCTCCAGCTCCAACTCCGCAAGCTGCTCCCGAAGCTCCAAAAGTAGAAACTACCGCCGCTCCTGTTCTTCCAACTGATTTTGATAATGTTATTGTAAATGAAGGTGTCCTAGAGATTATGCCTGATGGCTATGGTTTCTTACGCTCTTCGGATTATAATTATTTAACATCCCCGGATGATATCTACGTATCTCAGTCTCAGATTAAGCTTTTTGGTTTAAAAACTGGTGATAACGTAAGAGGTTGTATTCGTCCGCCGAAAGAAGGTGAGAAATATTTCCCTTTAGTTCGCGTGGAAGCTATCAATGGTCAAAACCCAGCAGAAATACGTGATCGCGTACCTTTCGATTATTTGACTCCTTTGTTTCCTACAGAGAAGTTAAACTTGAACTTAGGTACGAGTAACCATTCTACACGTATTATGGATTTGTTTACACCTATTGGTAAAGGACAGCGTGGTTTAATCGTAGCACAACCAAAGACAGGTAAAACAAATCTGTTGAAAGAGGTTGCTAATGCTATCGCTAAAAACCACCCTGAAGTTTATTTGATTATCTTATTAATCGATGAGCGTCCAGAAGAGGTAACAGATATGGCAAGAAGCGTACGTGCAGAGGTGGTATCTTCTACATTTGATGAGCCAGCAGATCGCCACGTGAAGATTGCCAATATCGTATTGGAAAAAGCAAAACGTATGGTAGAGTGTGGTCACGATGTTGTTATCTTATTAGATTCAATCACGCGTTTGGCTCGTGCTTACAATACAGTAGCTCCTGCTTCCGGTAAAATCTTATCTGGTGGTGTGGATGCAAATGCATTGCATAAACCTAAGCGTTTCTTCGGAGCGGCACGTAATATCGAGAACGGTGGTTCATTGACGATTTTAGCGACAGCTTTGACAGATACAGGTTCTAAAATGGATGAGGTTATCTTCGAAGAGTTCAAAGGAACAGGTAACATGGAGTTACAATTGGATCGTAAATTGGCGAACAAACGTGTATTCCCTGCTATTGACCTTACAGCTTCGAGTACACGTCGTGATGACCTATTGGTTGACAAAGATACCCTACAACGTATGTGGGTGTTGCGTAACCACTTAGCGGATATGAACTCCAATGAAGCAATGGAGTTTTTGTTAACACAGATGCGTGGTAGCAAGTCCAATGAAGAGTTTCTGATTAGTATGAATGGTTAATACCATTATTATTTAATAATTTTAAGCCATCTTTTGCACGTCAAAAGGTGGCTTTATTATATACGAATGAAAAAACATATTCCTAATACACTGACCTGTCTGAATTTATTCAGTGGCTGCATTGGTGTTTTATTTGCTTTGAAAGGCGAATATTTAAATGTCTTTTATTGTGTGCTCGCTTCTGGCGTTTTTGATTTTTTTGATGGCATGGTAGCGCGCGCTTTACATGTGAAATCTATAATTGGTAAAGAGCTGGATTCGCTAGCTGATATGGTTAGTTTTGGTTTTCTACCAGGCGTGGTTATGTATACCCTGTTGCAGCAGGCAACGGATGTTACTTATCTTCCTTACTTGGCTTTTCTTATTCCTGTGTTTTCGGCACTTCGCTTGGCTAAGTTCAATATTGACGAACGTCAAACGACCGATTTCATCGGAGTGAATACGCCAATGAATACCTTTTTTATTATCTCTTTACCTTTTATTGCTGAAACTTATCCTGACATCATTTTGCAAACACCTGTTTTGCTAGTGATTACCGTAGTAACGAGCTTGTTGCTCGTTTCCGAAATTAAATTGTTCAGCATGAAGTTATCTTCTCTCGCATGGGTGGATAACAAATACAAGTATCTATTCTTAGTATTGAGTGTGTTGTTATTGGTTTTGTTGAAGTTTATAGCACTACCTTTAATACTACTTGCTTATATTCTATTTTCTTTTTTACACTTTTCACAAGAAGCTAAATAGAGGATAGGTATTGGTTGATTTCTTCCATTAGAAGCTCGTATTCGTGTTCTAAAATATTAAACTTGAGGATTATGCTAGCCATGTCCTCTTTGTTTTTTCCGGCATATTCTAATTCTTGGAATTTGGCGTGTAGGGAGGAGGCTCCTATATATCCAAGGGTTGGTTTTACGTGGTGTGCTTTATTGGCTATTTCTTTATGATCGGCAGATTCAACAGCTTTTCGAAGGTCTTCAAAATCTATAGGTATCTGTGTTTGGTATAAAGAAAGAAACTGTTTGACGATAGCCAAATTATTCATAAGGTTCGCCGATATTGCTTCCGGGTTGATGATTTTGTATGTGCTGTTCATTTTAAGCTGGGTGAATAGTGACTTGTAAAGGGTCTATGCAAGATAAGAATAATTGTTGGTTGGTTTTTTTTAGTTTAGGATGAATGTATTCCGCCGCGATTTCATTCAACGGGAGAAGCACAAATTTTCGGTCTTGTAGTAAAGGATGTGGTATAGATAGACGCTCGTCTTCATAGACAACATCATTATAATAGAGTATATCAATATCAATAAGGCGGGCTCCCCACTTGGTGAGTCGCACTCTTCCGAGTTTATTTTCAATATTTTGTGTCGCCTCTAATGTTTCTAGCGGACTTAGTGCTGTAGCTACCGCTAAAGCCTGGTTAAGAAATGCCGGTTGGTCGGTTACTCCCCAAGCCTCGGATTGATAAACCTGTGAAATGGAAAGTATAGCGCCTACCTGTTCTTCAATATGCCGTACGGCCTTTGCCAATTGTTGAACAGGATCGCCTAGGTTTGCTCCTAAAAGTAAAAAAACCGTGTTCATAACTTAAAAATTGTAAAGCATATTCATAAATTTTTCGAATAGTTCAAAAGAAAGGTTTAATTTAGAATATTCAAAATATTCAAGCTATGAAATCGTTTTTTAAATACGTTTTGGCTACAGTTACTGGTATTATCGTGGTTGTGGTCTTATTATTCTTTGTGTTGATTGGTATTGTTACCAGTACCGTGAGCCAAATGGGGTCCAGTAAAGAGGTCAGTGTGCCTAGTAACTCGGTCTTATATGTCTCTTTAAATCACGAAATCCCTGAACGGACAAGTCCAAATCCATGGGAAGGGCTTGATTTACCTGGTTATAGTAGCTTGAAATCGCTTGGTCTTAATGATATTGTGGCGCGTATCGCTGCCGCGAAAGATGATAGCCGTATTAAAGGTATTTATCTTAACCCTTCATCGGTCAATGTGGGGATGTCTACCTTAAAGGAAATTCGCGATGCTCTTGTAGATTTTAAGAAATCAGGAAAGTTTATTATCGCTTACAGCGATGTATATACGCAAAAAGGGTATTATTTGGCTGCTGTAGCAGATGAAATTTATTTAAACCCTGAAGGTTCTTTAGATTTTAAAGGTCTTTCTTCTTCGGTTACTTTTATGAAAGAAGCGCTTGATAAATTGGGCGTAGAGATGCAGGTCGTTAAAGTTGGTACTTACAAATCGGCAGTTGAGCCTTTTATTTTAAATGAAATGAGCCCGGCCAACCGTGCACAGATGACTTCCTATATAAATAGCTTGTACGATTCATTCTTGGCGAATATTTCGGAAAGCCGTAAAATTTCCGTGGATTCACTACGTTTGGTTGCTGACCAATACTTAATTCGTAATGCTTCTGATGCTGTACGTTTACATTTTGTCGATAAAGCAGTTTATAAAGATGAATTATTGACCTTACTGAAAAAACGTTTAACAGTAGAGGAGAAGAAAGATGTACCTACAGTTTCTTTGCTTGATTATAATGCTGTTTCTCCGAAAGAATCTGCTCCAAATCGTATTGCGGTGCTTTATGCTTCCGGAAATATTGTGGATGGTGAAGGTTCCTCAGAAGATATTGGCGGTGAGAAATTCTCACGTGAGTTGCGTAAGTTACGTCGTGATGATCGTATAAAAGCAGTCGTTTTGCGTGTTAATTCTCCAGGTGGATCCGCTTTAGCGTCTGATATTATTGCACGTGAGGTGGAGTTAACGAAAAAAGTGAAGCCTGTTATTGTTTCTATGGGTGATTACGCTGCCTCTGGTGGTTACTATATTTCTGCGTTAGCAGATTCTATTTTTGCGGATAAAGAAACGTTGACTGGTTCTATCGGTGTTTTTGGTTTGATTCCAAATGTTAAAGGGTTGCTGAACAATAAATTAGGAATCCATGTGGATGAAGTGAAAACAGGTAAATTCGCTAATTTAATGTCTTCTATCGACCGTCCGCTTACAGAAGAAGAGCGTGCTATCATCCAGTCTGAGGTAAACCGTGTGTATAACACGTTCACAGGTAAAGTTGCTGCAGGCCGTAAAATGACTGTTGCTCAGGTGGATAGTATTGGTCAAGGACGTGTGTGGACAGGTCAGCAGGCTTTGCAGAATGGACTTGTTGACCGTGTTGGTAGTTTGCAGGATGCTATCGCGGCAGCAGCTAAAAAAGCAAAAGTTAGCGATAATTATATGTTGGTATCTTATCCAGCAGTGAAAGATCCTTTTGCTTCTATTTTGAGCTCATCGAAAGAGAAAATTAAAATGTGGATGTTCCAAGATGAGTTAGGTGCATATAGAAGTTATATCAACCCGTTAAAAGATTTAGTAAAAACTTCCGGTGTACAAGCACGTATACCTTATCTATTAGAAATACGATAAAAACGAAAATGATAGTTCTGAATTAGACAATTTTTTATATTTTTAATCCCGTTACGACGCTCAACTTAAATACGTATAAATAAACTATGAAAACAATTGATGATGTAAACTTCTCCGGAAAGAAAGCCTTAGTCCGTGTTGATTTTAATGTGCCTTTCGATGAGAATTTTAACATAACAGACGATAACCGTATCCAAGGTGCTACGCCAACTATCAAAAAAATCTTAAAAGATGGTGGTGCTGTGATCTTGATGTCTCACCTAGGTAGACCAAAAGACGGACCTACAGATAAGTATTCGCTAAAACATATTGTGAAGCATTTATCTACTGTATTAGGTGTAGATGTTCAGTTTGCATCAGACTGTATCGGTGCTGAAGCGGCAGAAAAAGCAGCTTCTTTACAAGCAGGACAGGTGTTGTTGTTAGAAAACTTACGTTTCTATAAAGAAGAAGAAAAAGGTGATGTTGCTTTTGCTGAGAAATTGGCTCAGTATGGTGATGTATACGTTAATGACGCATTTGGTACGGCTCACCGTGCACATGCTTCAACGTCTATTATTGCACAATTCTTCCCGAACAATAAATTTGCAGGTTACTTGATGGCAGCAGAAATTAATAATGCTGAGAAAATCATGAACAACCCGGAGCGTCCATTTACGGCAATCATGGGTGGAGCAAAAGTATCTGATAAAATTGAGCTAATCGAGGCTTTATTAGACAAAGTTGATAATTTGATTATCGGTGGTGGTATGGCATATACCTTTGTTAAGGCTCGTGGTGGTGAGATTGGTAAGTCTTTAGTTGAGTTAGATAAATTAGATCTTGCTAATACTTTAGTTAAAAAAGCAGAAGAAAAAGGTGTTAATTTGGTATTGCCAACTGACGCACAAATTGCAGATAAATTCGCTAACGATGCTACCGTTTATAATGGTGCTAACGATACAATTCCTGCTGATTTAGAGGGATTGGATATTGGTGAAGCTTCAGGTGTGCATTTTGCTGAGGTTATTTTAGCATCTAACACATTGTTATGGAATGGCCCAATGGGTGTTTTCGAATTTGATACTTTTGAAAAAGGAACACGCGCAGTAGCAAATGCTGTAGTAGCAGCAACAGAGCGTGGTGCTTTCTCTTTAATCGGTGGTGGTGATTCTGCTGCGGCGGTTTCTAAATTCGGAATGACAGAGCATGTTAGTTACGTAAGTACTGGGGGTGGTGCTTTGTTAGAATATATGGAAGGTAAAGCCTTACCAGGTGTTAAAGCATTGAACGACTAAGCTACATCTTGTAGTAGATAAAAACCCTTATTCTCTTTTTGAGGATAAGGGTTTTTCCTTTTAACGTCTTTTTTTCTTGGGCTTATTGCTGCTTGTTTGCATCTTTTGCCAGCTCAACGGGTAGGGATGCTGATCATAAACAGGAATGCTTTTCTTCAAGTCAATTTGCAATTGAATCAGTTTATTATTGTCTTCGCCATCACAAAAGGTGAAAGCTGTTCCTGCTTGTCGTCTTCCTGTTCTACCAATACGGTGCAAGTATGTCGCTGTATTATCTGGTATTTCATAATTGATGATAGCCGGTAAATTAGGGATGTCAATCCCTCGTGTTGCCACATCTGTTGCTACCAATACTGGATATTCCTGCGCTCTGAAACCACGGACAATTTCCTCTCTGCTGGCCTGACTTTTATCCGCATAAAGCCCTTTGGCTACGATATTTTTCGTTTCTAGATTCTTAACAATACGGTCAACAGCATGTGTTGTGCGTGTGAAAATAAGCACTTGGTTCAGCGTAAAGGTTTCCAAGAGGTAGGCTATAAGGTCCTTTTTGTCGTTCTTATCGACAAAAAGTAGCTGCTCTGTAATCAGGTTTTTGTCCTCTTCAATTCTAATTTCGCGCATACCCTTAAGCTGCTTTTTTGCTAACTTTTCAATCTCTGGAGCTAATGTCGCAGATACAAAAATGCGCTGTGCATCTGTAGCAAGTAAGCCTAACAGCTGATGTATATCTTGCTGAAAGCCTAGCTCGAGCATCTGATCTACTTCGTCGACAACGACAGCTTCAATCTCACTTAAATCTATAAAGCCTTGCTGGTGTAAGTCTAATAATCTACCTGGCGTAGCAACTATAAATGCAGGGTTATTTGCTAATTCTTGCTGTTGTTGTGCATAGGTAATGCCTCCATAAATGGCCATTGATTTTACAGATAATGGCTCAGTAAGTCTCTCGATACGCTGGTTTGTTTGTATCGCTAGCTCTCGAGTAGGGCTCAGGATAAGCACTTTTTTTGTGCTTGAATCCGTATTGTTTAACTGGGCAAGTAGGAGCGGAATGACAAAAGCCTCTGTTTTTCCAGATCCAGTAGGGGCTATGGCCAGTATGTTTTCGCCGGTTTCTATAGCAGGAATAAGCTCCATCTGTATAGCTGTGGCTGTTGTATAACCTGCTTTATGTAGTGATTGCAGGAGTATAGGATGTTTAATAAAGTCTTGAAAATTCAATGTATTCACTAATATGTATAACTTAATGTAAAGGTAGGGACTATTTTTTGAGAAGCGGTAACATCATTTATGTAGGAAAAACGTGTGCCTACATTTATATAAGGTAGCGGATAACGGAAAACATGAAAATCTGCCGATAAACCAATACCCATACTTTTTGGTGCCGCATCTTTATGAATGTTTTGAAAGTCCGAAAATAGCAATGCTTGTAGTCTTTTTACATATACTATAGATAGTACATCCCAGTCGGGATAGCTGAAAGGAAAGCGGTAGTTGAACATTACTGTATTATCTACCTTCGGAGAATTGAAATGTCCCCATCCGCTGACCATCGGAATATCATTGCTGTACTGATAGCGTCCGCTAGATTTTTGTGCTGCTGCGCGCAATTGTATGCTATGGTTGGTTAATAGTCCTGGAAAGTAAAAATTACTGCGTGCAGATAGGATTTCACCTTGCAGTCTATGTTCAAATGGTAAATGTCTATACGTAATACTTAAGTTTTGCCCCCAACGTGGGTATAGGTCCATGCTACTTTTGCGGTCGTTTTGATTCCAATAGGCTTGGTAGGTCAATGGAAATGCAATTTCATCATTGAAATTCTGTAATGGAATGCTTACCGCATATCTTTTTGTATACGAAGTACCGAAGTTGAAACCATAACTATACACCCTTTGTTGTCTATAAATTGAAAAAGGAATAGACATTTCTAGGGTTGTGTAGTGCTCTCTATAGTCAAACATTATGTTTTTTTCGGGCTGTGCACTGTTGGATGCAGTACCTACTTGTCCTCTATTTTGGTATTTTATAGTAAAAATAGGGTAGTATTTACGGTAAGAAAGCTCCGCTGAATAGATGCTTTTACGGATATCTGTGTCGTATTCATAGCCCAATTTCACTTGTGTTGTGTTTAAAAGATCATTGGATAACCAGAATATTCCTGGTGTATAATTGTCGAAACTCTCGAAATCATTGCTACTAATTGATAAGCTATGGAAGTTGATAAGGTGCTTTGCAGCGTTATATTTACTTACGGTAAAGTCGGGTGTAAGGGCATTTGCTGTGTCTAATGGGATAATATTTTGTGCTGTTTTCGCAATATAATAGCTGCGTTGTATGCTGTCTTTCGGCTGTGTGATTTCGCTGTTTTGTTGTGCAAGCTTATAGCCATTGTATTTATAATCGTTGAAAATAAGGCTCCCATCGGGTGTGATATACGGGTTGAAAGCACCAAATTCAGCATTCGTCAGTCGGCTAATACTATCTTTTTTTCCGCTATCCAGCCGGTATATATTGTCTATACCTTCATGATTTGCTTTGTAAACGATTGCGTTTTCCTGGTAAAAAGGACGCTCTAGTTGTTGGTTTTCGGCGGCCAATTTAGTGCTGAAGGTACCTTTAGTGAAGTCATATTCTAGGAGGGATGTACCCGATTTAGTAACACCGATTAGGATAATCTTGTCACCTTTAGCGTTGTATTTCGGTTGCTGCAGGTGGGTGTTTTTAGGTGCTGGTATACTATCTAAGTGTTGTCCGCTGTCGCCGTCGATGACTAAAATTCGACAACTGTTGTCTGCTAATACTTCAATCAGGGCGGCCTCATTTTTGGTCGGATGCCAAGTTGGTGCGTAGTATTTACTGTTCTTAGAAAGGGTTTTTGAACGTCCAGTTTTGAGGTCGAAAGTGTTAATCACGCTATAGCTTCTTTTGCTAAATCGAGCATCTTTACGGTACTCATCCCAGATGATTTGATGACCACGAAGGTGGTAGTGTGGGTTGATTTGGAGTCCTGTTTTTACGACCTTTTTCTCTATTCCTTGGTTGTCGATTTGTACAATTTGAGGGATGATTTGGGGTGATGACTTTAGTACATACAGGTGCCCTTTCTCATCCTGTTGAGGTAACAAAAAGTCGCTAGGGTAGGGGCTAGTCTTTGTGATTATTGGCGTTGAGCTTAGGTCTTTTTTAGGTCTTTCGCTACTCCATTTTTGGGCCAGCTCTTGGATAGTTTCCTTGTAAAGTTGTGTCGAATTTAAACCGGAAACTCCTTCAAGGGCGCGTTGAAAATTGTAAGGACGTAGCAGTTTGTTGTGCATGTTTTCCTGAATTTTCTCATGGCTTTCGAGACCGAAATGGTTCGTCATATAGGTGCTCATCAGGTAGCCGATGGTGTAGTAGGAGGGTACATTATCGCGAAAAGAACCGAGTACATATTTGCTGAATGTATAGTTTTTCCCTTGTGCTAGATTGGCGCGAACAGGCATTTCCCAAGATGGTAATCGGCCTCTTCCTCCCGCACTATAGAGTGTTTCTGTCTGTACCGCGTCGCCCTCAAAATACCAAGCTGGAAGGTTTAACCCATACAACGCTAAAGCTAGTTGTTCGAAAAGTGGACCTCTTATTCTGCCTGTCAGTTTGTCAAACTGTGCAACGTGACGCATCTCGTGGAGAGCCGTATTTGCTAACCACTCTTGGTTGTCGGGGGTAGAGGAGGGGATAGGATAGATCTCTGATTTGCGAGGTGCGAGCTGCACATATCCGTTTTGAAGTACATGATTTCCTTGAAGGATAAGGGTGATTTTCTTGCTTCGTAGCTGTAGGTTCTTGTTGTTATTCTGAATGAAGTGATCTAGTTCCTTAGCGAGTCTTTGTGCTGCTGGTTCAAAGTCTTTAGGGAATAGAAGTTGAAAATTAGCGCTGTTTATGCTTCGCCATTTTTCGGAATAATGAGCCTGTTCATTGTCGAAAATTTGAGCGAAAGATTTATTTGTATTATAAAGTAAGCTGGTAGATATCAGTATTTTGATAAACAGTTGTTTATGTCTCATATTTAGGTTGTATTATGCTTAATACTAAATATTTTAGTTAAAAATGGTTTGTTTTTGTAAACTGTTTGTTTATTTTGTTGTTGTTAATTGTTTGTTTTGTAAGTATTTGAGTTTGTTTTTGAGATTGCATTATTTTTGTGTTTTTTTTGTTTTTATACCATTTGTTTCGGACCTATTTGTATCCTTTAATGGTCTGACCAAGATAAGAGAAAATAATGTAAAATAGCTCCTTTTAAACGCTGTTTATTTTGTGGTGATAGCCTACCTGTTACTTCTCGTAGCACTGTCGTGATGACCTTGTTTTTTTCTACGTTCCATCTTTTGCGGGGACAGCGCATCTCCTCGTTTAAGAGGAGACGTGAAGGTCTCTCCTTGTCTGGAACTTTTAAAAATGAAAGGATAATTTTTGTTGCTCATGCTTGGCCGAATGTTTCAAAGATGAGGGTTTGCTTATGGCTGTCATTTTGGCTATTTTTGTAGTTGGTAGAATTCAATTTTAAGACTATACAGGTCTATTTCATGCGGGGTGTGATTCCAAAAAAAAGCGCAATTATTTGTAAAAAATAAACGACTTTTGCTGCAAATAGATTTTTACTTATGTAGGATTTACGTTAAATACGTGTTTATGGAAGAACTAGAGATGCAGGTCGAACTCATTGAAGGGTGGGTGGAGCAAGGGGATATAACGGCGCTCCAAGATTATTTAAACGAACAAAATATTTCAGATGTCGAAGAACTGATTGATGAGCTTCCCGAGCATGCCGCTTTGTTTATTGAAACCCTCAATATCAATCGTGCTGTCCACGTATTTGGAATCCTAGATTTCCCAACCCAAGAACGTATCTTCAAGAAGCTTTCTGCAGGCAAAGTCAGAGAGCTGATTAATGAGATGCCACCCGATGATCGTACCTCTTTTTTTAGTGAGCTGAAAGGCGACGTCGTGAAGCATCTTATCATCATGCTTTCGCCCGAAGAACGTAAAGAAGCACTCTCCCTTTTAGGTTACCCAGAAGACAGTGTCGGACGTCTAATGACACCCGATTATATTACTGTAAAAGCACACTGGAACATCACCCGAATTTTAGATCATATTCGTCGCTATGGTAATGCCTCGGAGACCATCGATGTCTTGTATGTTATCGATGCCGATGGTAAGCTTGTTGATGATATTCGGATTCGTGATATACTCATCGCCGACCCAAACACGGAGGTCGGTGACTTGATCGATAGCCGACTGATTTCTTTAAATGCCAACGACCCTCAAGAGGAAGCTGTGAACGTCTTCCGTATGAACAATCGGGTTGCCCTTCCCGTGGTTGATGAGCAAGGCATCATGTTGGGGATTATTACCATCGATGATATTCTTTGGGTAGCGAATGAAGAGTACACGGAGGATATCCAACGAATCGGGGGAACCGAGGCTTTGGATGAACCTTACCTCGATGTGTCGGTTTTTCACTTGGTAAAAAAACGCGGCGGTTGGTTGATTGTTCTTTTTCTTGGACAACTATTCACGGCTTCCGTAATTGAACATTTCGAAGGACAAATGTCTAAGGCTATTTTCCTGATGGCATTGATGCCGCTGATTATGTCGAGTGGTGGTAATAGTGGATCGCAAGCTTCGACACTTATCATCCAAGCGATGGCTTTAGGAGAGGTGACACTCGCCGACTGGTGGCGCGTTATGCGTAGAGAGATTTCATCGGGACTTTTTTTAGGTCTTATCCTCGGCGTACTTGGATTTATCCGTATTGCTAGCTGGGAGCTCTTCTTAGACGCTTACGGTGAGTATTGGGCATTGGTAGGTGTCGTCGTGAGTTTGTCGCTTGTAGGCGTTGTATTGTGGGGCTCCTTGACAGGGTCCATGCTTCCGTTCTTGCTTCGTCGCTTAGGTGCGGATCCAGCGAGCTCTTCCGCTCCGTTTGTCTCGACTTTAGTCGATGTGACGGGCTTATTGATTTATTTTACCATTGCTACATTGATATTGGGAGGAATTCTCCTTTAAACGATAAAAAAATCCGCTTGGATGTGAGGAGGTTGCATTTTTGTTCGTCAAAATATTTGGAGAGCTCATTTAATCTTCCGATAATTGCATCACCGAAAGGGAATAACCAAACGGGAAATTCCTGAATAGCTCAGTTGGTTAGAGCATCTGACTGTTAATCAGAGGGTCGCTGGTTCGAGCCCAGCTTCAGGAGCAAAGCGCTTTTCTTCACGGAAAAGCGCTTTTGTTTTTATAGCCATTTTTTAGCGAATCCTACTTCATCCAAAATATCATCCATCTTTAGTTCGCCAAACATAGCGCTGCTGCTGACTCTTCAAAAATCTATCAGCCCTGCTGCTTTCAACTTTTGGCGCATGCACCTACGCTTTAGGCAAAGTCGTGAACGTCCGACTTGCGGTCAAAGCGGAAGTCTCTATCCTTGTCCAACTATTTTTCAAGATTGGTACTTCTTCATTTGGACAATCCTCCTTGATGTCTCGTGACTAGGATAAGTATGATAGGCGCGCTAGGGACTATTCGACATGCTGTTTTTTTCGAGGTTTACAGACGATAGGAGAATATCGGGGAATCTTTCCGTGAAATTCTTCAGGGAGGTCAAAAAAAAAATCAAAATATTGTTTGATCTATGTTTTAAGCTATCAGGGAGTTGCTGGTTTTAGACAAGGAAAAGTGAAAAATGTCGTTAAAAATATTTGGAGAGTTCATTAAATCTTCCGATACTTGCATCACCAAAAGGGATTAACCCATCGGGAAATTCCTGAATAGCTCAGTTGGTTAGAGCATCTGACTGTTAATCAGAGGGTCGCTGGTTCGAGCCCAGCTTCAGGAGCAAAAAAACGCTTTTCTTAATTGAAAAGCGTTTTTTGTTTTATTTGGTTTTCTGCACCAAGCAGAATTTTTAAATCCCATGTAAGCCTTCATCAACTTCGCTTTAACGTAAAATTGTTTAATGGCTTCCAAAGCGATATTATAGCTTCATCGTGTATACAGATTTACTTTTTTACGTTTGAGGACATATCAACCAGCTCTTGTCTTTATGTAAGCTAGTTTAAGGCGCTCTGCCTAGCTTTTAATGGTTAGGTTATCTTTGTTAGTGTAAATCTATAGATGCGCATTAAAGCGAGGATATGGCTTGATTCTGGCGTATACTCCTCGTCTTACTTTTTAAAACATTATATATTTGTAGTTATGACGTTAAATGATAGTTTTTACGGTAGTTTCGAAATTGAAGATGTATTGGCTGACCTCATCAGTTCAGCGGCAGTTCAACGTTTAAGAAATGTTCATCAAGGAGGAGCTATCTTTTTGGTTTCGCCCACTGTTGCGCACAGCAGGTACGAACATTCAATTGGCGTTATGCTTCTTGTCCGAAAGTTAGGCGGAAGTTTAGCCGAACAGATTGCGAGCCTTCTGCATGATATTTCGCATACTGCCTTTTCCCATGTTGTTGATTATGTGTTGAAACAGCAGGGCGAAGATTACCATGAGCAAATTTTTGATGAAGTAATCGCAAAGTCCACTATACCGGCTATCCTTGCCAATTATGGATTTACGACCGACTTACTCAATGATGCTAAGCATACCTTACTGGAGATGCCTCTGCCGAACCTTTGTGCCGATAGGATAGATTATACGATACGCGATTTATACCATGCTAAGTTGGTCAGTCTGGATGAAATACATGATTTTGTTGCTGATTTAGGCGTGCAAGAGGGTAAGATAGGGGTTAAGAGCGAAAGGATGGCTTCTTGGTTTACGCATACGTATCGACTACTCAATGATGCGTATTTCAGAAAACCCGAGCATGTCTTCGCTAATATCCAGTTTGCTAAATTAATTGCCCACGGATTGGATCAAGGTATTATTGTGTTATCGGATTTATGGGGAGATGACCCAACCGTGTTGGCGATGATGAAATCAGATGCCTACCTGAACGGAGCGCTTGAAAAAATTAAAAACCTGGATGGCTTCGAGGCTTTCTTGAAAGCTGAGACAGCTGCTAGCTTCAAAGAAAGGGTAATCAATCCGATGATTATTAACGCTCTTTAGAACAGGATGCAGATTAAGACCTTACGGTAATAGGGTAGGAATCCTCGGAATTGCTGTGAGGGTTTGCTTTATTCAGATTGAGGAAGAAACCGTAGGAATTAGTCTTGTTGTATTCTTGTTTTTTGTCCGTCTTGCAAAGATTGCGAGCACATGAAGAATGTATTAAGAATCTTTTTTTGCATTTGAATCCATGACCTGCTGTCCCCATTTTTCCAGCTCCTTGATAACAGGTTGCAATTTTTTTCCATTTTCTGTAAGCTCATATTCAACCCTCAATGGGACTTCAGGGTAGACGATTCTATTTACAAGGCCATTAGCTTCAAGCTGTTTTAGATGTAAAGTGAGCATTCTTTCCGTCACGTTGGGTAAACTCTCTCTAAGTTGTCCGAACCTTAATTTTCCTTCTAATAGAACACAGCAGATTGCTAGAATCCACTGACCTGATATCAATTGAATAGCAAATATTTCCGGACAATTTTCGCTGAGGAATTTCTTGTTTTCTTGGTTGGTAGAAGTTTGTTTTACTGCCATACGTACATTATTGTGTGTTCCTTACAATTCGGTGCTAATATACAGGAATTGTGTTATTCAGGGTAAATTTGTGCATTCTTTTACTGTATTAAGAAAGAAGTAAGGTAATTATTATGAAAAAAGTACATTTTATATGGGCGCATCCCAGAACGGATTCGCTGACGGCACAAGTTGTTAATTCAATGAAAAATCATGCTGAAAAAAATGGGTTGATGGTAAGCGAACTTGATTTATATCGTGCAAATTTTAATCCAACCTTATACGAGATAGATGAGCCACGTTGGAATGATCCAAACTATCAATATTCAGAAGAAGTAAAAGACCTTTTTGAAAACCTGAAGGGGAACGATACTTTGTTTATTGTTTTTCCCGTTTGGTGGTATTCTTTTCCTGCTATTCTAAAAGGGTATATTGATAGGGTATGGAATTATGGCTTAGCGTATGGTGATGGCAATAAGCTGCCGATTGATAAAATCCGATGGATTGCTTTAACGGGAGATGTACAAGAATCTTTCGAAAGAAGAGGGAATGACAAGCATATTAAACACTTAGTGATTGATAGTTTATCATCATACTGTGGGGTGAAGAATGCCGAAGTGAAATTTTTGTATGACACCATAGGTTTTGAAGGTGAGAGAGGTCAGGATCATTTTGATGATCTTTTGAAGCAGGCTAATGAGGTTGTTGAGGAGATTTTAGATTAAATAATTGAAAACCTCTTAATTGAATTTTGTTTTTGATGTGTCGTCGGATAAACTAATTTTAACCGCTTATCTAGGTCGACACATTCGCAATGTGATTTTTTTGATTGATCTACCGTTAGAAGTAGGAGGTTTCCGTCTGTTAATCATAGGAACGAAATGGCAGTTGGTTTACGTAAATCTTAAATAGAAGAGACGCTTTCTTTAGGGAAAAGTGTCTCTTCTGTTTGGTAGTACTAAAAGGCTACATTAAACCTTCGCTAGTACTTGAAGTAGTTTTAACGTAAAACTGTTTAAAAGTTTCCATGTGCTATAATCGTGTGCTCGTATATCGTACATATTTACTTCTTCTCGTTTAAAAATGCACCTTGCTCTTCTAATCTTTGTTTAAGCTGATTTGCTTCAATGAGGTTGGCGCCTAAGTATAGATTAGCTGTTACACCCTGATGCAAATCCATCACACGCTCTAAAGCGAGGAAACTACCCAATGCCGTAAGGTGTGCCTGTCCCTTAGGGTAGATAAGCTCTTTGTGTAGGTTCTTTGTATTTCCGTGCTGGTCTTTGCCTGATATCTCTATGACGATATCATGTGTTAATGGTTTCCCCGCTTTGGTACCATGGCTATCACCTTCGGTCGTATAGAATCGTATAGTGTCCGCATTTAGTGCATTTTTAAGACTTAAGATATCGGCAATCGGAAAAGCATAGCCTTCATAAGGATGACCATCTAAGGTTTGCAGGCTGTAGTATTTCTCTTCATCCGTTTTCAACCAGCTATAGTTGCCCTTGTCTACCGCTATCGAATAAGGGTTTAAGGCAAATATTGCTTTTATCTCTTCCTCACCCGACTCCTGGCCAATTTCATCCCGAGTATCGACAATAGCCGTTATTTTTACGGCATCTATTTTTTGGAAATCCTTTGCATAAGCTATGGTTAGCGCATCCGCAATACCACCCATCCATTGACTAGACAGGACGACTGCGGCCTGCTGCGGATGGTTTACATAGCAGGCTAAGGCCATGCCCATCTCAGCAACACTCGCTGAAACGGTAACATAAGGGATGCCCTTGCGCTGTGCATAGCTTTGAGCATTATAGGTTGTATCGTTCGTGTAAGTTACTACTGCCGAAAATTGCACGTCTGCGGGAATGTTTAAATCAGGCTGCTTTAAATCTATAGCTATAGCCGTCACATTTTTGAAATCTTCAAGTAGCGTTTTCGCTTTCTCGGGATTGCGCCCTCCTACAACCAAAGGAATCGATGGGTAATAATCCTGTAGGATAGCAACCGCTTTGGAACCTACAGAACCGTAGCCGCCAATAAGTAGTATGGGTTTTATAGCTGTTTTTGTCATATCGTGCATCTTTAATGATTTTTATGTTGGTTAAACAAGGCTTTCTTAGGCCCTGATCTGTAATCCGGATGTTTATTCCAGTTCAACAAAAGTAGCGCGATAAGTAGGAAGGTCGGTTTCTTGAAAAGGTCAACTTTGCTTTCCCCGGAGGCTCAGTAGGCTATGCTCGGTGGTCTTAGCGTTGTGCGGTCGGTATTCGTGTTAGGCAGGAATGTATTAATAAGCCTTAAAACAAAGAACGCTTTTCAATATTGAAAAGCGTTTTTTATAAAGTTTAGTAATTTATGGCGAGTCCTACGCCGAAGCCCATATCACTATCATAGTGGGCACGAATACCTACCTGACGGGTGAGGATGTAGCTTAGCGCCCCCATGTATTCCTTATCGGTATTGACCATGAAGGCCCCACGTAGTCGTTTAGCCAGTGGGATGTCATCACGCAGTAAGGATAAGCGAGCGGTACCATCATGGTATACTTCAGCTTGGAAGTTTACCAACATTGGTAGGGTATAGCGGAAACCTAAGGTAACAGCCGAGCGTTGGTCTTTACGGTTCACCTGTCCGAACATGTTTTTCTCATGCTCATCGCGTCCCAGCCTACGGTAGCGCCAGTCGAAACCGATGAAAGGCATAAACCACTGCATCTGTCCGATGTAGCGGCCCAGGTGTGTTTCCACTTCGTATCCATTCTCCTTATTATAGCCAAGGCGCCATTCACTGGTTAGGCTCCATCGCGCATTGTGTATCATGGCCTGTCCATCATTTCCATTGCTGGCGAAGTCGTTTTGAATTAAGAAAGCCGGCATATTGCTTTCCATTTGCAGCATTTTGTAGGCTTTAGCTTTATCATGAAGCAAAGGGTTTTGATAATCGCCAACAGCCAAAACGCGATTCATACCTGCCATCATGTGGTACAGGATATGGCAATGGAAAAACCAGTCGCCTTCTTCATTGGCAAGAAACTCGATAGTGTCCACCTCCATGGGCATAATGTCGAGTACATTTTTGAGTGGTGATTTTTCACCCTGCCCATTGATAACCCTAAAATCAAAACCATGAAGGTGCATCGGGTGGCGCATCATCGAGTTGTTGTATAGCGTGATGCGCAGTACTTCCCCTTTTTTAACTGGAATTTTATCCGATTCAGCGAGCACACGGTTGTCCATACTCCACACATAGCGGTTCATATTTCCCGTGAGGGTAAATTTTAAGTCACGCACAGGCGCAGAAGGAGGAAGCTCCGTATTTTCTGTTGCACGAAGCATGGCATAATTGAGGGTAACAAGGTCTGTAGGGCTGGCGCTATGTCCTTCATGGGGGCTGTGCGCATCCATTCCGGTCATGCCTTCCATTTTATCCATTCCAGCCATCGGCTGGTCATGGTTCATTGTTTTTTTCTTTTGTTTGCCGGGGCCTGTAATTTCGGGATACATCACGTTATTCATATCCATCTGCTGCAGGCTCATCTGCATACCCATATCGTCCATGTCGCCATTCATCTTCATCATGTTGTTCATCATCTGCATACCATCGAAATATTTGAGGTTAGGCAGCGGAGCGAGGGCTATTTTTGTGCCATTGCCCATAAAGTAGCTTGCCGAATGTGTGCGGTCTTCCGTGGTTGCCATAAACTCATAAGCTTTACCATCTTCCGGAATAGTGAGAACGATGTCGTATGTTTCAGATACCGCAATAATAAGTCGGTCGACGGCTACAGGCTCCACATCGTTACCATCATTGGCAACGACGGTAATCTTGCCGCCAGCATAGCGCAACCAGAAGTACGAGGAGGCGCCACCGTTGGAAACGCGTAAGCGTACCTTATCTCCAGCTTTCAAGGTCTTCCCGTCGATAGCTTTGATATCCGTAAGCTGTTGGCCATTGATTAGTATTTTATCGTAATACACATCGCTGACATCCATAGCGAGCATGCGCTTCCATTCGTTTTTTATTTTAGTCTTTAAGCGACCTTCGCTTATTGCTTCAGCATAGCTCTGTGTGGCTCCTTTCTTTATAGCCGCCCAGTCATTTCCATTGCGCAGCATCCGTTGCACCGTTTCGGGCTTTATATTTGTCCATTCGCTGAGCATCACGGGGATAGTCGGCAGGTCGTCGATACCTTTACGGAAACGTTTATCGTCCTTCTTTTTTAAGAAGACTAGGTTGCCATACATGCCTATTTGCTCTTGAAAGCCCGAGTGGGAGTGATACCAATGGGTACCATTTTGTATAACGGGAAAGCGATAGGTATAGCTTGTGCCTGCCGGAATCGGATGTTGGGTGAGGTGTGGTACTCCATCTTCGCGATTGGGAAGGAACACACCATGCCAGTGTAAGGAGGTGCTTTCTTTTAGTTGATTGTGGACGACTATTTCGGCCGTATCACCTTCGGTAAAGGTGAGTGTGGGCATCGGAATTTGTCCATTGACGGCTATTGCTCTTTTTTCTTTGCCGCCATAGTTAACCAAGCTGTCTTTGACATAAAGGTCGTAGCGAACAGTTTTCTGCGCAAGTACACCCGTAGTCGTTAATAGCAACAGCAGGAAGAGCAGCAAATCTTTAAGGCTGTTCTTTCGTTGTATCATGATTTTATAGCTTGAAAAAAGAGGATAGCTTAGGCCATCCTCTTTTTTGTTATTTTACTTTAGTGTTTCTACTGTTTTTCCACAGCTAAGCATTTGCGAGCCGAAATACGGATTTTTTACCGCGCTATCTAAGCTTAACCAGTTGCCGCCTTGTCCACCATTGAACATTGGACAGTGCTGGTAGTAGATAGGAGATGCTGTTTTCGATACTTTCGCTAACGTGTATAAGTTGTTTGACACATTCGTAAAAGCCTTGCGCTGCGCTGCAATATCCTTAGCATTCACAAGACGCTCTACATCTTTGCTGAAGTTTTTATAAACTTTAGTCCATACCGCTTGCTCAGCCGTATTTAGCGAGCCAGCAGAAACGGCGTTCGTTGCGGTTAGCAGGTCTTTAGCTTTAGCTGCTGCGGTATTCGCATCCGACTGTACTAAGGCATCTTTTACCGCTAGGTAAGATGTTAACAGTGTTGCAAAAGCACTTGTCGCTTGTGTAGCTTCATCACTATGCACTTCGCTTGCTGTTGCTTGTGCTGGAGGAGCATCAGCTGCAGGACGGTCATATTGGCAACAAGCATGTAGCTCTTTGTATACGGCATTGGACGCTTGGAAGCCTTCATTGTCATAGCCTACAGCAGCAATGCGTTTAAGGATTTCCGCTTTGTTGGTCTGTTTGCTATCGTATGTTAGCGTTGCCTGTTGCTGTTTGCTATCCCAGGATACCTGCGCAACATTAGCTTCATTGCCTGCTGTTTCGATATTTTCTTTGCACATACCACAGCTACCATATACTTTAACTGTTTCAGTAACTTGATTTTTTATTTGAGCCATGCCCGTTGCAGCAGATAGGGTCAATGCTGCAAGCATGATTACTTTTGATAATGTTTTCATGAATTTGACTTTTTGTAATAAATAAACAACAATAATAGACGAAAACAGTTTTCATGCTTTCGTTTAGACGTAGTTATGGCTAGCAAGCCATTTTTCTAGCCTATTTTAGGAGGTAGCCAAATAGAGTTGAAACCCGCCGTTAAATCGGCAGCTTCATGCAAGGCTTGTTGCTTACTATGGATAGGAGGATAGGCCAGCCATGTGAATAGCAATACCGGTGTAGGTACAGCAGGGCTGACGCAGAGGTTACGGCATTGACAAGGTTTACCTTTGCAGGCGTCGGCACAATCTTCACCATCGGGGTGGTTATGTGTCGTGCAGCTTTTGTCAATAACTTTTGTAGGCTTTTCTTTTTCGCAGCTTGTTGTTGGTTTATCTGTCGCCATAGCTTCATGGGAAGACCCACAAGCCAGACTCTGGGAAGTTGGCGCTAGCGCAAAACCCAATAATAACAACAATATGTATAGATAGCCTTTCATTCTACTGCATACGAAGGTATATAATTTTTTTAGTGAATTAAAAATATTAGCGGCGCTTATTATCTGCGTAAAGCAATAATTACAAAAAATAGGGGTAAAGCCAATTTTTGGAGGTATAGGTTGTTCGCGGTCGCCCTTCTTCCGGATATCTATTAAATAGGCTATAGCGGTAAGCTTTTAGGAGTCATATTGATTATTTATTTTTTTTGAAATATTTTTTGAATAAATAAAACAAAGCTTTATCTTTGTATCACTTTAGAAAAAGGGCGTTATCGTTCTCTAAAGTTGAAATTCCTGAATAGCTCAGTTGGTTAGAGCATCTGACTGTTAATCAGAGGGTCGCTGGTTCGAGCCCAGCTTCAGGAGCTTAATTTTAACCGGCTAATAAGCCGGTTTTTTTTTGACTAAAAATTTAGAAACCATGAGTTTAGTTATAGTTGGTACGGTTGCTTTTGATGCTATTGAGACGCCGTTTGGAAAAACGGACAAAATTGTCGGTGGAGCAGCTACTTATGCTGGTTTGGCTGCATCTTACTTATACGATAACGTAAAGTTAGTATCTGTAGTCGGTGAAGATTTTGGCGATGATAATTTAGCAATTTTAAGTAATAAAGGAGTTGATGTAGAGGGTATTGAAGTTGTTGAAGGCGGTAAGTCGTTCTTCTGGGCTGGAAAATATCATAACGATATGAATAGCCGTGATACGCTAGCTACTGAATTGAATGTATTAGCCGATTTCGACCCTAAAGTTCCTGCTTCTTACCAAGATTGTGAGTACCTACTATTAGGTAACTTAACGCCTCAGGTACAAATGACTACTTTAGACCGTTTGACTAACAAGCCTAAATTGGTGGTTTTAGATACGATGAACTTCTGGATGGATGTTGCTTTGGAAGATTT
Organism: Sphingobacterium sp. MYb382; assembly: GCF_037572665.1. Classification (NCBI taxonomy): domain Bacteria; kingdom Pseudomonadati; phylum Bacteroidota; class Sphingobacteriia; order Sphingobacteriales; family Sphingobacteriaceae; genus Sphingobacterium; species Sphingobacterium sp. MYb382. Next base: position 400,701 of record NZ_JBBGZT010000012.1, on the reverse strand, counting down.
AAAAGCAGTATTGAAGCGTGTTGATGTGTTGACTATCAATGATGCTGAAGCACGTCAGTTATCTGGTGAGTATTCATTAGTGAAAGCAGCTCAAGTTATCTTGGAGATGGGCCCTAAATATTTAATCATCAAAAAAGGAGAGCATGGCGCTTTATTATTCGGTGAAGGACAGATTTTCTCTGCTCCAGCATTGCCTTTAGCAGATGTATTCGACCCAACAGGAGCAGGCGATTCTTTCGCTGGTGGGTTTATCGGTTACTTAGCAAAAGTGAAAACTATTAACTTCACAAACATGAAAAATGCAATTATCTACGGATCGGCATTAGCTTCATACTGTGTAGAGAAATTTGGTACAGAGCAATTACAGAACTTAACGGACGAAGAAATCAAAGGTAGAATTCAACGTTTTATTACGTTAGCAAGATTCGAAATTACCGAATAAGTAAAGCAAAAGTATTCCGGTTATCTTGTATAAGAAATCGGATATAGATATAAGGGATGTATAAAGCATCCGCAATTAGAGGGTTGATGATAATCAATCCTCTTTTTTTGTGTTTATTTTCTTTCTTCTTCCGCCGACAGGCGAAAAAGTAAGCATGCTAAAGGGGTTACCAAAGGTGAAGCTTCATGAAGATAGAAGGATTGGGCCGCCTAGTAAGGGGAGGCCACAAAGTAAGTGTTGAGATTAGCGTTATCTGTCGACACTAATCTCAAGCTAACTTGCCTACGATAGGGAATTTAGCGAAGACATAGTCTGAATGTGGCGCATCGGCCAATTCAGGTGTTAAATCTTGACCTGCCCAATGTTCATAATGCTTCCCGTTCCGCCAAAGTCTACTGGCAGAAACATCATAAATAATACCATTAAAGCATACCCAGATTTCTGGTTTGTCTTGTCCGTTACGAAGTGCGAGTTGCGACTTACTATAGGAGGGAAGTAGTTCGTTATTGTCCACGTCCCAAAGATACTGGTTTAGTCACCGAATTGATAAGCAGTCAATGTTTTTTTCATGACTTTTCGGGCAACATGTATTCTTGTTTTTACAGTTCCTATCGGAATATTAAGATGGTCAGATATCTCATGATATTTGTAACCTTCAAAATGCATTGTAAATGGAATGTAATATTCTTCCGATAAATTAGCTAGAGCCTGATTGATGTCGTCCATAACAAAGCGATTTTCTCCAACGTTTTGAGATGCCGAAACGACGAGGTTGGCACTGGTAATTTCTTCTTCTTTGCTGATAAAAGAATTCGTTTTAATAATACGGCGGTAATTATTGATGAAGGTGTTCTTCATAATAGTGTATAGCCAGCCCTTCAAATTTGTCCCCTCTCTGAAGTTTGTAAAATAAGTTACCGCTTTAAGTAGGGTGTCCTGTACCAAATCGTTCGCATCATCCTGGTCCCTAGTGAAATTTTTTGCATAAGCCCTTAGCGATTCAGATTGCTGGATAATTAAGGTGTTAAATTCTAGTTTGTTCATGCCAGATTCGAGTTAAAGTTTACAATAAGTTCAACAGAATTAATCTCAATTCACAGAATACGGTTGTAAATCATTTTTCATGAAATACGGTTATGCTAGATATTATGCAAATGGCGTGCTAGAAATTTATGAAATTTATTTTTTTAAGTTAAAATATTATTAACTATTCGTTATAGTTAACATATTTTTAAGAAATACGCATTTTAAACGCGCTGGAGGGGGAATAAAAAGAGGGTTTTCCACAGATGCTATTCACAAATGTGGAAAACTTTAGAGTATGTTGACTTCTCTTTCGAGTGTTACGTGAAACTTTTCAAATACATCGTTCACTATTTTGGACGAGGTGTCGTAAATTTCAGAACCTTTGGCATTTCCTAAGTTGGTGATTACTAAGGCTTGGTTTTTCCAGGCTGCTACCTGTCCATCTACTTTGCCTTTCCATCCGCAACTTTCGATAAGCCAGCCTGCTGCTAATTTAACGGTGTTTACGTCCATTGGATAGTAAACAATATCGGGGAACTCCTGTTTTAAATTGTTGAAAACTTCTACATCAATGATTGGGTTCTTGAAGAAGCTTCCTGCATTTCCTATTTGGGAAGGGTCAGGTAGTTTTTCAACACGGATATGCGAAACAACCTCCGCTATATCTTTAATAGTAGGGTCTGTTATATTACGTTTAGCTAACTCGGCATTGATGGCACCATAGGAACTATTGATTTTGTTTTTCATCCCTAACTTATAGGTTACGGAGGTGATAATAAAACGTCCTTTATAAGTACTCTTAAAAATACTATCGCGGTAAGTGAACTGACAATCTTCATTTTTGAAGGCTGTGAAGGTTCCTGTGTGGGTATCGAATGCTTGACAGGAGTGGAAAATATTCATCAGCTCTGTGCCATAAGCACCAATATTTTGAACAGGAGAGGCGCCAACTGTACCTGGTATTAACGCTAAGTTTTCTAGGCCTGCAAAATTATGGTCAATACAGTGCCACACCAAATCGTTCCATACGACACCAGCTTTCGCCGTCACATAGATATTATTGCCTTCAATAAAGTGGCTGATCCCTTTATTCGCCATCAGGATGATGAGTCCTTCGTAATCTTTGGTGAAAAGTACGTTGCTACCGCCACCCAAAACAAAGAATTGCGTATCGAAGTGACCAGCTTCAAAAAGTTTTTGTAAATCTTGTTCTTCTTCTATTTTGATAAACGTTTTGCAGGATGCTTGTATGCCAAAAGTGTTAAAAGGCTGTAAAGAAACGTTGTTTTGGATGTTCATTGCTATTTTATATTGACTATTTCTTTTTAAAGTTCAAAGAAATGAATAACTTTATCGATAATCACGTAAAGATAGTATAAAACCTCAGTTATATAAAGTAAAATATCATGCCCAAAAATGTCGATATCAAAAGAGCAAAGATTTTAGATGTGGCGAAGAAGCGTTTTGCGCACTTTGGAATGGCTAAAACAACCATGGCCGAAATCGCAAAGGATTTGTCCTTCTCTAAAGCACTTTTGTATTATTATTTTCCGGATAAGCATAGCTTATACACGGCTGTCATGGAGCATGTAATCAACGATATGATGCAGAAGGTTGAAAACTACTTGACAACCATCACCACGGTAGAAAAAGCCGTTATCTTTATGATAGAAACACGCATGGATACCTTTAGAGAGAACTACAACCTCTTCGAGTATTCGTCTTCCCTTTTTATGCAAAATCCGAGTGAGATGTATAAGAATTTAGGACCTTTCTTCGAGAAAGAGCGTGATCAATACTGTCGTATTTTACGTATCGGTATACAGAATGGCGAAGTAATTGATGAACAGGTCGATGAATCGGCTGAACTGTTGCTCTTCGGTTTAATGGGGATGCGTGCTGGTGTATTGAGTAAAGGTGTAAATAGTTTTCTTTTTCCTTCTCCCAATGACTTTGATCGCATCTTGAGTAAACAGAAGCGACTAGCTCATATTTTCTTACGAGGCTTACGTCCTTAATTTTTCTGCGCTAAAATAGACGTTATAATTTGTGTCGCGTGTACTCTTGAATTTTCAATAAACCATAAATGGGTATTGAGGCCTCCGCATACCACACCAGCTAAGTAAAGACCTTCAATATTGGTCTCCATCGTTTCTGGGTTGTGCTGTGGAATCATTGGTGCCTCGGCAGGAATATGAATACCCAACTTACGTAAGAAAGCGAAGTTGGGCTGGTAGCCCGTCAGCGCAAGCACAAAGTCATTGGCTAGCGTAATAGGGCCTTGTGGACCATTGATGACCACATGGTCCTCGGCGATGCTTGCTAGCTCACTCTCATAGTGCACCGAAATAGAACCCTCGGCAATTCGGTTTTCAATATCAGGCTTTACCCAATATTTTACACGCGGACTTATTTCTTTACCACGGATGACAAGTGTTACCTCAGCACCTTTGCGGTAGGTTTCTAGTGCTGCATCGATGGCCGAGTTGCTCGCGCCAACCACCACGACACGCTGATTACTGAAATAATGAGGGTCATTGTAATAGTGGTATACTTTAGGAAGCGATTCTCCAGGAACTTGCAACGGCATCGGGATGTCGTAAAAACCTGTAGCCACGATAACCTGTTTAGCTAAGTAGGTGTTTTTTAGACTTTCCACGTGGAATATAGATTCTTTCTTCGTTACCGATTGTACCTCTTCAAAGAAATGGGTATTCAATGCATATTTTTGATGAATACGGCGATAGTACTCTAGCGCTTCGGCACGTTTAGGCTTTGGCTGTATACTCACAAAAGGAGTTCCGCCAATTTCCAATAGCTCCGATGAAGAGAAGAAAGTCATGTTTATCGGGTAATTGTATAAAGAATTAACCAAACATCCTTTTTCCAGAATGATATGTGATAGACCTGCCTCTGTGGCGGCAATAGCACAAGCGAGGCCAATGGGGCCTGCACCTATAATTAATACATCAAATTCTTTATCCATGCTGTACCTGACTGAGCGTAGGCTTAATTTCTGCCTCCACGGTGCTTGTAATCTGTTGCGTTACTTTGGACAAATCTCCTGATATTTTGCTTAAGAACTGTAATTGTTCGGTAATTAAATTACTATTCTCATCTTCAATTTCAGGACCTTCCTTGCGTTCAGGAAAATCTTTGTTGCCCACAAAGATGTCAGCGTCATTTTGTGGAAGAATAAGGATAGCTTTCTCCAATTCGTTGAGCGTCTTTTTCAAGAGTTTCACGTGGTTATTGTTGAAAGCCTCTTGATTAGCTTCATCAACCTGTGCCAATAAATTGGCCGAGTAGGAGGAGAAGATATGACTCAGGATAACGAAACGGTTGACATCCTTGGTGTATTTTTGTTGCCATTTCGGCTCTGTCAGCATGCGCTGAAAAGTAGAGCCCATATTCGCCGAGCAGATGTATACCTCTTTTCTAGCAAGCTTATACTCCGTTATCGATAGTTCTTTGCCTGCTAGCAGGTCGATAGCCTGTGCGATGTAGCGGTAGTTGGCCACCAATAGCGCGCGCATGCTACTTCTAAATTGAGAGTTCTCCCAGTTCGGAAATATAAGGTAGTTCGATAGAAAGGCGATAGCGCCACCCAAAAACGTATCTACAATACGTTCTTGTGCCATTTCAAAGGTGTTCATACCATTGAAGCTAAGCATAATCAATACGTAAGGCGTCATAAACAGAACGGCCACGATATAATTCACGCGGAACATGCTGTAGGCCGTCAAGAAGAAGAAGATAAGCAAGATAAAGCGTATGGTTTCGTCTTGAATAGTGATTAATACAACAGCACCAATTACACCACCCAGTAAGGTGCCAATCAAACGTTGAACATTTCTTTTCTGCGTTAACCCGAAACCAGGTTTCAGAATAACCATAATAGTCAGCAAGGTCCAATAGATACCATACTGATTGAAGTTAATCAAGTTTAACGTCAGGTAGGTTCCCGACAATACAATAGCCATACGCAGGGCATGACGGAAAACCGATGACTCAAAACTTAAGTTACTACGGAATTTTTTCCAGTCGATTTGGTCGCGCGTAATAAATTGAGAAGCCGAGTCTAGCTCTTGTTTTGGTATCTCCGAAATTTTTGAAGCACTATAACTATAGATGCTGTCTAGATATTTAACGATAGTCCGGATGTTGATAATAATCTTTTTCAACGGCATCGTGTTTATTTTCTCTTCTTTTTCGAGCTTATCAACTGCTTGTTTAAGCGCTGTAATATCTTGGTCTAGGTTGTATATAGATTTCGGAATACGGTTGGCATTGATGGCAAAGGCGATGTTATCCATCTCTGTGGTGATTTTTAAGACCACATTTTTGAATTGCAGCATAATTCCCGATGCTCCATATGCTTTATGTATAGCATTGTAATCGTACTGCGTAGACATGCTTTGCTCGAACAAATCGACCATATCCGAGAATATCAAGGTTAGAAACCTACCAATTTTAGTTGTATCTTTAATAGATCGCTTGCTACGAAACAAGATATCGCGTACCGTCTCTTGATGAGCATGTACTTCGACTTGTTTCTCAATCAGCTTGAGATAGTTCTCATTAAAATCAATGCGTGAATCGTAGAAATTAGCTTTTAGGCGGATATAGTTGGCGACATGCCGAATAGATTCCGATAGCTCTTGCTGTGCCACGCGGTAGGGACGGAAATGGATTAACGACATACTAATCACCATGTACCAACAGGCACCAATCGTGATATATAGTAAGTACATCCACTGTTCTTCACCCGACACATCCGAACGAATGTTGATAAGCATCATTAGTGTAGACATCGAGCCTACCGTTGCTGCCCGCGCATTGAAAACGGCAAGCATAGAAAATGAAAAGCTTAGTAGAGCGATACCAATAGTCGTCAAAGAAACCCAATGGTTGATGCTCGTTATAATCACGAAGCTAGCCATGGAAAGGCCCGCTGTAGATAGCATGCCTAAGCGACGATGGGAGGGGGCACCAGGTGTATCCGACATACCAACAAGCAGCGCACCTAAAGAAATGAAGGTACCGATGTGGAAGTCGCCAAAGTAGGCACAAATCAACACAGGAACGATACATCCAAATGTGATTTTTAAGCCTTCTGAAAAGTATTGACTATAAAAGAAGTTACTGATTTCTTTGGTCCTGTGCATAGCCTGATTAACGTCACCTAATATAACAATGTATAACGAAAGATATTTGTTCAAAAATACGAAAAAAAATAGACCATTGCTGTAGCATTCGCGCCACAGCAACTTATTGAGAAACGTGATGCTAAAGATATATTTATAAAAATGTATTGCTTATGTAAATATTTTGTGTTTTTTATAATAAAACTATATTTTTTGTACATGTTTTTTAATTTAAAATTGGTTTAAATGTGATTATTGTATAATTTAGTGCGATTTTGATTTTCAAAATTGCTAAACCATCTGATTTTTCTATTTCTTAAACTATGAAAGTAAGTCAAAAACAATCAGTCTTCCATAATGAAGTGCTCACCCGTTTTGATCTCTATAAAAGTTTGTTCTTAACGCTACCTTTTCAGCGTGTGCAACATACAGGGACCATTCTACCTTTTTTTACAACACATTGTGAAAAAGGTATTGAAGAGCATTTAACGCCAGAGGCGATTATTGAAAGCTTCTTTGGACAATATGAACAATATGTGCAAGAAGAGGATCGCTTAGATTTTCTTTTCAGAATCGTTCAATATATTGAGCGTCAAGTTGTTTTGTTTGATGCGGTCGAGGATTCAGCCTTCTCTGCGGTAGGCAAGAATGAAGACGCTGGTAAGTTGCAGTCGCTATTCCAATCGGCGAATGATAACCCAGAGCTCAAAGAAAAAATTGTCGATAAACTACGCGATTTCTCCGTACGTCTTGTATTGACGGCACACCCTACGCAGTTTTATCCAGGACCGGTATTATCTATCATTACCGACCTTATTGCGGCATTGAAGTCCAACGACGTTTCTGAGATTCAATTGCTATTGCACCAATTAGGAAAGACTCCATTTATTAATAAAGAAAAACCAACACCAACGGATGAGGCAGCTAGCCTTGCTTGGTTTTTGGAAAATGTATTCTATAAAGTAGCGTCCGAAATTCAATCTAAGATTGATAGCGAGCTGGAAGTGCCCGTGGAAGATGTGAAGCAGCTTATTGAGTTGGGCTTTTGGCCAGGTGGCGACCGTGATGGAAATCCAAACGTTACCGCCAAAAATACTAGAGAAGTCGCTACCATGTTGCGCACCATCTTGTTCCGTTGTTACTACCGTGATTTTCGCGTCGTAAAACGCCGTATCACCTTTAGAGGGGTAGAGAAGTATTTAGATATTCTTCAAAACCTATTCTATGAAAACAGCTTCAACCCACAAGAGAATCCACAGGATGAAACCGCTAAAATCTTAGAAAACCTTAACGCTATTAAAGAAGTGTTGAAGAAAGACCATGACGGTCTATTTTCTGAGCTTGTTGAAGATTTAATCCGCAAGGTGGTAACATTTGGTTGTTACTTCACCACATTGGATATCCGTCAAGATAGCAGCATTTTGCGCAACACGTTTAATCACTTAGTGACTAATCACAAAGAAACAGGCGTAAACCTTGAAAAAGTAAATGCTAGCGAAGAAGGTAAGCAAGAAGCTATCCCATTCTCTGAGCTTAGCATAAGCTATAAAGAGGATGCTGACTCCTTGATTGTCGATACACTAGATGTTATTGAATTGTTGAAAAGCATTCAGAAGTCGGGTAGCGAGCGTGCGGCACAGCGTTTCATCATCAGTAACTGCCAGCAGGCATCCGATATTTTGGGCTTAGTGCAGTTGTTCTTATGGTCGGGATGGAAAAAAGACCAGCTATCGATAGATTTCGTTCCACTTTTTGAAACCGTAGATGATTTATCCCGCGCAGCGGATGTGATGCGTACGCTATATGCTAATGAAAATTATGCAGCACATATCAAACGCCGTGGCAACAAGCAAACGATTATGCTTGGCTTCTCCGATAGTACCAAAGACGGTGGTTATTTGATGGCCAACTGGTCTATCTATAAAGCGAAGATTGAGCTTACAGCGATAGCGCGCGAATTTGATGTAGACTTAGTATTTTTTGATGGTCGTGGTGGCCCGCCAGCACGTGGTGGTGGTAAAACACAGAAATTCTACGCTTCCATGGGGCGTGAGATTGCCAACAAGCATATCCAACTGACGATTCAAGGACAGACAATTAGTAGTCAATACGGTTCCTTAGAAACAGCACAGTACAATATAGAGCAGCTGTTGCAAGCAGGTATGATTTCCGAGTTGCAGCAGAAAGAAGGCGATACATTGACGGCTAAACAGAAGTCTATTATCGACGATATGGCGAAAGAAAGCTATACCAAGTTTATGAGCCTACGTAAAAATCCGTTGTTCTTAAACTACCTAGAGACGCTAAGTCCATTGAAGGAGCTTTCGGAGATTAATATTAGTAGCCGTCCCGTGAAACGTAACTCCGGCAAGGAACTTCGTTTAGAAGACCTTCGTGCCATTAGTTTTGTTACCTCTTGGAGTCAGCTGAAACAAAATATTCCAGGTTTTTATGGTGTAGGTACCGCTTTACGTTGGGCCGAGGAAAACAACCTATGGTCTTATGTGAAAAACCTATATGAAAGCTCTGGTATGTTCAAAACGATAATTGACAACTGTATGATGTCGATGACGAAGTCCAACTTCGATATCACAGCCTACATGCAGTATGATGAGAAATTCGGTGAATTTTGGTTGATGTTGCGTGATGAGTATGAGCTTACCAAAGCCTATGCATTGAAGTTAAGCAATTCGGATGTGCTTATGGCCGATTATCCAATTGATAGAGCTTCAATTTTGGCGAGAGAGAAAATTGTACTACCGTTATTAACGATACAACATTACGCAATTCGTAGCTTGCAGTATAAAGAGATTGCTCCAGAGAAGGAAGGCGCTTATAGAAAGCTTATTGCGCGCACAATCTACGGTGTAGTGAATGCAGGTCGTAATTTAGCCTAATTAGGGCATATAGATTTGTTTATTTTAAACTTTGAATCGAATATTTTGTTATTTTTGTAGCATCAAAATAGTAAAGAGATGAAATTAAATACTTTATTTGTTGCAAGTGTATGTGCTGCGGCCCTATTTGCTTCTTGTAACCCAAAAACGGCGACAGAGAATCAATTGAAATATACGCACACAAGTTTGGCGGATGGTGATGCTTTTCACTTTTTCCAAGTTGTTGGTGGTAAATTGGTTTTTGAAGCTGATTACGCTGCATCTGTAGAAAAATCTGCGAGCTCCGATAAGGATAAACAACTTGCTGCAAAAGTAAAAGAGGTTTATGGTGCAATCTTACCTGTTTTTGATAGTTTAGCAACAGCAAATCAAGTAGACTTCCCAATCAAAGGAGCTGCTAAATTTACAGAGGTAGCTGCTGATTCTACGCATGCTGCAACAGCACACACGGCTGACTACGCACAACATGTTCAACATGAAACAGCGGTTGTAAAAGATTTATTCGAAAGATTAAGCCACAACACAAACGTAGGTCTACGTAATTTTGCTGCTGAAAACTTAGAGAAAATAGCAGAAATTTATACCCTTGCTGGTGGTAAAGCTGAGGCGCACGCGCACCACTAAGACCAACCCGCAAAACAATATTGAAAAGGAATGTAATGAAAATTACATTCCTTTTTTTGTATAATTATTTCGACTTAATATTATGTTAATATTTGTTTGCTTATAATTGTGTGAGATTAATTAATCATTACTTAATAAAAACATAAATCAGTGAGATACGGAGCTATTGATATCGGTTCAAATGCGGTTAGGTTGTTAATCGCTGAGATAAATCCAGAGAAACAACCCATAGGCTTTAAAAAAGAAGCACTTATCCGTGTGCCTTTGCGCCTCGGCGATGATGCTTTCATCCATCAGCATATTTCAAAACCTAAGTTTGAAAATATGGTGAAGACGATGCAGGCATTCCGTAATCTGATGGATGTATACCGCGTGACCAATTATATGGCTTGTGCCACTTCAGCCATGCGTGATGCCGACAATGGACAGGATATCGTAAAAGCTTGCCGCCAAGTAGGGGTAGATATACAGATTATTGAAGGCGCTAAAGAAGCCGAGATAATCTACAACAGCCACCTAGGCGCCCATATGGAGGCCAATAAGGTGTATCTCTATATTGATGTAGGTGGTGGTAGTACCGAAATATCTCTTTTTGCCAACGGCATCTTGGTCGCTTCGCGTTCCTTCAATCTAGGGACCATTCGTATCCTCGACAATCAGGATAAACCTGAAACTTGGGACGATATGAAAACTTGGGTGCGCGACAAAACCAAAATCTATAAAGACATCTACGGCATCGGTACCGGTGGTAACATTAATAAGTTATCAAACATCGCCAATGATAAAGCCGACAAGCCGATGTCTTACGCTAAGTTGAAGGCAATCTACGAGCATCTAAATAGCTATTCACTCAAAGACCGTATCCATGTGTTGGGGTTAAAGCAGGATAGAGCCGACGTAATTATCCCTGCTGCAGAGCTGTTTTTGACCATTATGAAGGTCGGACATCTCAAAAATATTGTGGCTCCACGTGTCGGTTTAGTCGATGGGATAATTCAAACTTTGATAGCTAGAGACTTACAGAAATAATTGCCTAAAGGCGGTAATTTCCTTTTGTATTGTCGTTAAATTATATATTTTTGTGCATCACCAGCCCAGGTGGCGAAATTGGTAGACGCACCATCTTGAGGGGGTGGCGCTCGTATGGGCGTGGCAGTTCGAATCTGCTCCTGGGCACTCCAAAAAAACGGACAAATCTTTAAGGTTTGTCCGTTTTTTGTTTTATAAAATATACTTATTTAGTTGGGCGCTCCGCTAGGGGCACTTTTAATAGTACCCCTAGCGTCGGGCTTTCCGCACTCGCTTTTGTCCTTCCGCTACCGCGAAGGCCAAAGAGCTCAAACAGATGCTCCAATCCCTAGCGCGACGCTCCTGCTAGTTGCTATTCGTACGCTTTATTAATGTATAGTTTTGGCTCTTTTCATCTTTAGCTACAGCATAACCTGCTGTGAGCTCTAGCACCCATCCATCACCCGTTATCTTTTCTAGCGTTATGCTAGTGGGATTCGTTATAGAGAGCTTATCCCAGTTGGGATGCATCAGCGCCCCATTTTCAACTGTCAGGACGCCCCACACATCGGTAACACGGATGTTCGGATAGACTGTTCCTTTATCCGCCAAGGGTACAATATTCCGAGGGTCAAAAGAAACATTCATCTTTTCAAACTTGAGTACAAAATGAGGCTGTTCGACAAATTTTGACATATATTCTGCGAGTAGCTTTTTGGTATTCTCCGCTCGTGTTGTTTCTTCATCGATGATGGTTTCACCGTTGTAGTTATTTTTTATGCTTTCAACCTTTTGTTGCAAGTTTGCTGGAGTTTTTATACCAAAAGCAGTAATGAAGAAAGCTGTTAAATCTGTCTTGTCCGTAATCTTTTTATTCCAGTTTTTGTCCTTGTTGTACAAAAGATAGCCGTAGACAGGTGTCGTGTGGTAGGCAAAAGAACGTACAAAAGTAGGGTTACTGAAGAAATTATTGATACCGTTTGTCAAAGACTTAGTCGCCTCACGCTTATTTCTGTCACTCACGATTAATCCGGTAAATTCAGCAATACCCTCGTTTAGCTCTAGCAGGTTTTCCGAGGCCGAAGAACCCTCATATAGCTGCTGTCTGTATTTTCTGAATGTTAGCGCATGCGTTAGGTGCTGTAATACTTCTTTTTTTGAAGATGCTTGTAAAGTCTGTTTTAAAGCTTCCAATTCTAAGCGTAAATATATTCTACCTTCCTTTTGGTCGAGGTGATTATTTTCGGCGTTGAGTAAGGAGAATCCTAAAGCTGGCTGAGCACCATGGAAGAGCTCATGGGCAAGCAGGTTAATTCTATCTTGTTTATGCTGCGAGAGTGGAAGCATAAGCATGGCCCAGCGCTTGCCACCCCAGCTGAGTGCTGTATTTGCTATATTGACGTTGGTGGGCAGTAGGCCTGAATAAATAGTGCCATTGGGCTTCAAAATACCCGCGGTATCAGGCTCATTCGCAAAGAGCTCCCGAGTTTGTGGCACCACAAAAAGTAAAGGGCCATAAAGATCTTTATGCCAAAGGTTGATATGATTTTTAGCGGCTATTTTAATCTCATCAAAAAGAATAGCAATGCTGTCGGGGTTGTTTTTTTGTACTTGCGCTAAGCTGCTTTGTGCGAACGTAAAAAGAAAACTAATTAAAAAAAAGGTCTGCTTCATTATTAAAAGGTTTGTTTTTTTACGGCCCTTTCTAGGGTCGATAAATTGGATAATGTATCAAAAGATACGGGTTTAGCTATACGAATATACAAAATTGTACGAGATAGGGGCCAAGGGCTCTATGTGGTTTCAGAGATGGCCTATACCTTTAGATTGTTTTTCTGTCACTTTAAAAGACGTACCTTGGCGGTTCAGATTTTAATGATAGTTGATATGAAAAGATACACTATAGGTATTCTGTTTTGGCTACTTTCTATTTTTTCTTTATCCGCTCAAGAGCGACATGAAGAAAATTTTAAGTTGCAAAATGGAGATATAATTTTCCAAGAAGCTTGTTCTGGCAATATGAATGAAGCCATCAAAGCTGTGACAACGGCTATTGAAGGATACAACTTCACACATGTAGGCATGGTATGGATAGATTCTTTAAATCAAGTATATGTGGTGGAAGCTACACATCCGCGTGTTCAAATAACGCCCATAGCGGCATTTCTAATTCCTAAAGGGAAGGAAGACTGTCCACCTGTTTCCGTTGTCGGTCGGCTAACGGCAGCGTATCAGCCTTTGATTCCGCAAGCTATACAAGAGGCTAAGAAGCATGTAGGGAAGCTTTATGACGATGCTTTTGACCTGAAGAACGATACGTATTATTGCTCAGAGCTGGTATACCTAGCTTTGTATGAAGCCAACCAGCAACGCGATGTTTTTCCACTTAACGTGATGACTTTTAAATCAGCACAAACGGGCGCTTACGCTCCATATTGGGTTAGCCATTTTGAGCAGCAAGGTGTTGCTATTCCAGAAGGGGAGTTAGGCATTAATCCCGGTGCTATGTCTAAGGCTGCCGACATTATAGATATCGTTTATGCGTATCCGCGGACTAAGTAATTACGGGTAGGTATTTTTAATAAACAAAAGGTCGCTTGTTATGCAAGCGACCTTTTGTTTTATAAGTTGTTGGCTTTAGCCGTTATTTCGGCGATATCAAGCACTTGCACTTCTTTTTCCTGTTCTTTAATTTTTAGACCATCGCGCAGCATCGTCATACAGAATGGACAAGCGGCCGCAACAATCTCTGCTTTGGATTCCAAGACTTCTTCAATACGTTCGATATTGACATCTTTGTTTCCTGGCTCTGGTTCTTTAAACATCTGTGCGCCACCAGCACCACAGCATAAACCATTGCTACGACAACGCTTAAGCTCGGAGAGTTGCACATCTAGCGACTCTAAAATCTTGCGTGGCGCCTCGTACACGTCATTGGCACGGCCGAGGTAACAAGGGTCATGGTAGGTTATTTTCTTGCCTTTAAAGCTGTTGCCGTCCGTAGGGCGTAACTTGCCTTCATCGATAAGGCTTTGAATAAGTTCCGTATGATGGATAACCTCAAAGTTACCACCAAGCTCAGGGTATTCATTTTTCAAGGTGTTGAAGCAGTGAGGACAGGCGGTTACAATCTTTTTAATAGCGTAGCCGTTTAGCACCTCGATGTTCATCATCGCTTGCATTTGAAAGAGAAACTCATTGCCTGCACGTTTTGCAGGGTCTCCAGTACATGTCTCTTCAGCGCCTAGAATGGCATATTTGATACCTACATGCTGTAGGATTTTACATATATCGCGCGTGATACGTTGTGCACGTTCATCGAAGCTGCCAGCGCAACCGACCCAAAATAGAAGGTCTGGAGTTTCGCCTTTTGCGGTTAATTCTGCTACGGTAGGTACGTGAAAATTCTGATCCATATGATGCTTTCTTTTTACGTTAAAAATCTATTTGATGGCCAATATCGTTTACACTTTTTTAGCCATTCGTCCAGTTGGCACGATCTGCTTGGGCATATTTCCAAGGAGCACCATTATTCTCTAAATTGCTAAACATGGCGTTGACGCTATTTGGTGCTTTGGATTCTTCCATGACCGCATATTGGCGTAAGCCTATGATAATTTCTAGTGGATTAATATTGACAGGACATTGCTCTACACAAGCGTTGCAGCTGGTGCAGGCCCATATTTCTTCGCGGCTGATGTGTGTATCTAATAAAGACTTGCCGTCGTCCTCAAATTTACCTTCCTTATCGATAATTTTTCCGATGGTCTCCATACGATCGCGTGTATCCATCATGATCTTACGTGGCGATAGGAGCTTCCCTGTGATGTTGGCAGGGCAACTAGCCGTGCAGCGTCCACATTCCGTACAGGTGTAGGCGTCCAATAGGTTTTTCCAAGTCAAATCCTGCACATCTTTAACACCAAAGCGACTCACCTCACCACTCGGTGGCGGAAGGCTAGGGTCTAGCATAGCTTTAACCTCAGCGGTTACGCTAGGTAGGTTTTTGAACTTCCCTTTAGGGTTCAAGTTCGAGAAGTACGTATTTGGAAACGCCAAAAGGATGTGTAGGTGCTTCGATAACGGTAGATAGTTTAAGAACAGTAAAACTCCAATGATATGGAACCACCAGCAGAAGCGCTCGATAAACACAAGGCTTGATACCTGGTCGGGAAGAAGTCCTGCTAAGTGTTGACTAACAGGAAAGGAACCTGCTATATGAAAACCTGCGGCACCCAATTGTTGAAGCTTCCCATCGGCAGCATTCATAAACAGGAAGGCCGACATGAGCAAGATCTCTGTTATTAAAATCAGGTTGGCATCGGTCTTCGGCCATTTGAGGAGTTCTTTTCCTTGAAAGCGGTAGATATGGAGTACATTTCTACGGATAAAGAAAATCGCACAGCTTACCCATACGCCCAAGGCTAACCACTCAAAAGAGGCAATTAGAAAGTTATAAAAGCCACCCATGAAGGAGAATATACGATGGGTGCCAAAAGCACCATCGATGACAATCTCGAGCATCTCAATATTGATGATCACGAAGCCTAAGTATACGAATAAGTGTAGGATAGCTGGAAGAGGTTTTTTGAACATCTTCTTCTGCCCAAAGGCAACCAGAAACATGGTGCGCAGCCTTTCCATGGGTTGGTCTGTCCGCTGGCTGTCACGACCTAGTTTTATATTACGGTAGATACGCTTCGCACTTCTTGTAAAGAGTAGAAGGGCTGCGATAAACAAACACAAAAATATTAGTTGACTTATCATATTAGCTTTCTTTCGGTTTACACAAATATAAATATACAAATTAATACTATGCATGCATAATACCAAATTTGGAAAGGTTATAAATAAAGATGTTTTTTTAGAAAAATCGAAAGCAAACGCGAGGATGTTTAAGGCTTATAGGTCCTTAAATACAGATTTCATCCTGTAGGTTTGCTTTCGAGAATAGCTTGAATAAGCCTTAAGAAGGATTTATGTCTCCAGCGATATGATAATATTTATCACCCAAGAGGAGTACATGTTGTTTTTTTTCTAGTTGGTAACGCTTGTTCGGAAAGTAAATTAAAGTTTCCTCCGTACGGTAAAGCAAGTTTTCTACCTGTTTTTCCATACGTAACTCGCTCAGTTCACCTTCACTAGTGTACTTTATCTGTACAGACTTAATATCGAGTGATGGCTTTGTCGACGTGTAGGTTACCAATCCGGCTACGCTATCTTTTTTTAAGAAGCCTGCGTAAGCTGGTTTATTTAAATCTACCGCTGCAAAGCTCGCAAGTTCATTGGTCCAGTTTTCGATGTGAACGGTCTTTGTCTCGCTTATGCTATCCTTTTTTACGGTTTTAACCACTTCTGGATTGCGCTTTTGCAAGGCCGTGATTTCTTTAGCAAAGAAAGCTGGAATATTAAGCTGCGTATTTACCTGTTTATTAGCTTCTGTTGATTCTGAAGAACAGGCGTAAGAAAAAGCAGTAATAGCCAAGGCTATTACTGCGAATTTTGTTTTTTTATACCAATACATCTCCTGTCATTTCAGTCGGGATGCTCGCATTCAATAAGCGAAGGACAGTAGGGGCGATATCACCCAGTTTACCATCTTTAATTGCTTTATAGTCGGCATCAATTAAAATACATGGTACTAAGTTGGTGGTGTGTGCAGTATTTGGTGATCCATCTTCGTTGAGCATAAACTCGGAGTTTCCGTGGTCAGCAATGATGATGAAAGAGTAGCCAAATTTTAAGCCTGTTTCTACCACTTCTTTAGTACAGCGATCAACGGTCTCTACCGCGCTTACAACTGCTTCAAAGACACCCGTATGGCCTACCATATCTGGATTAGCGAAGTTCAAACAGATGAAATCTGGTTGGTTTTCGGTGATATCTTTACAGATAGCCTCCGTGATTCCGTCCGCACTCATCTCTGGTTGAAGATCGTAGGTCGCTACCTTCGGTGAAGGGATTAACAAACGACGCTCACCATCGAAAGGTGTTTCTTGTCCGCCAGAGAAGAAGAACGTTACGTGTGGATATTTTTCCGTTTCAGCGATGCGTACTTGCGATTTCTGCTGTGCACTTAATACTTCACCTAAGGTATTCGTTAAGTTATCTTTTTGAAAAACTACATGTACCTTTTTGAAGGACTCATCATAAGATGTCATCGTTACATAGTACAAATCTAATGGTTTCATATCCTGTGCTGGGAAAGCCTCTTGCGTCAAAGCAATGGTAATCTCACGGCCACGGTCTGTACGGAAGTTGAAGCAAAATACAATATCACCTTCTTGGATGGTTGCCAATGGCGCACCTTGGTCGTCTGTAAGCACAACAGGCTTGAAGAACTCATCCGTTACACCGTTTGCATACGAATCTTTAATAGCTTGTTGTAAATCTTGTGTCGGTTGTCCGATACCTTTCGTCAACAAATCGTACGTTTCTTTTACACGTTCCCATCTGTTGTCACGGTCCATAGCGTAGTAACGACCAATAGCACTAGCGATTTTTCCACGCGAGTGTGTCAAGTGTTGTTGTAAGTCCGCTACGTAGCCTAAGCCACCGTTTGGATCTGTATCACGGCCATCCATAAAAGCATGGATGAAAACCTGATCTTCACCTAAGTCTGTCGCTTTTGCGGCATCACATAAAGCCTTTAAGTGGGCAATATGCGCGTGCACACCACCATCAGAAAGTAAACCGATGAAGTGTACCTTTTTATTATTCGCAATAGCGTAGTTAAAAGCATCTTGAATCACTTGGTTTTCTTGGAAACCACCTTCACGAGCTACTTTATTGATACGTCCTAATTCTTGGTAAACAACGCGTCCAGCACCCAAATTCATGTGTCCTACTTCCGAATTACCCATCTGTCCGGCAGGTAGACCTACGGCTTCACCAGATGCTTCTAGCTTGGAGTGGGGGTACGTATTTAGTAGATAATCTAAATAAGGGGTGTTCGCGGCTTTAACAGCATTGGAACTATCGTCTTTGCCATAACCCAAGCCATCTAGGATCAGGAGGGCAACTTTTTTGTTTTCTAAATTACTCACATACAAATATATCTAATTTTGTAAAAAATAACGTAGCTTTGAGGTGCTATTTATTTGAAAAACATAACCTGTTGGCATTATTTTAGACTCGTCTCAATCGTGTCGCTAGTGATATGTGTCAATAGCGTTTAATAAAGTATTATTGGTTTAATGAAAATTTTCAAGAGTGTCATCTTGTTAGCTATTGTTTTGCTAACAAGCTCGCCCCTTTCTGCGAAAACGCCATTTGATGAGGTTGTAAATTCTGTTGCTACTGCGCTACGGGCGGGGCATGTAAAAAATTTATGTAGCAATTTCGTGAATAGTGTGTCGTTGTCTATAAAACGCGATGAACGTGTATATACACGTTTTCAAGCAGAACTTCTTCTGGACGATTTCTTTCGTTCGAACAAGGTTAGTCAGTTGAAGGAGCTACAGCGCGCAAACAGTTCGACGAATTCTTTCGTTGTTTATTCCTTACGAACGAGTACGACTACATACCGTGTTTTTGTGAAATTTACAGAGACCAATAAGGTCTATAAAGTAGTAGAACTGCGTATTGAGTAAGCCGACGAAAAGCGACAAATTTTTTCTACAATTTTATTATAAAATTTATTTTCTTCATCTTCGCTTAAATTAACGCAAAAAAAGATGGCAGTTGATATTGGAAAACTGAAGAAATTTGTCGAATTGGCGCTGGAGGAAGATGTAAGAGAAGGTGATCATACTTCATTATCTACTATCGATGCAGAAGCAGAAGGAGAAGCTCAACTTCTTGTCAAAGAGGATGGTGTGTTGGCAGGTGTCGCAGTAGGCGTTGATATAATGCATATTATTGACCCTCGATTAGTTGTGCAAACGGTACTTAAAGATGGCGATACGGTGAAGGTAGGTGCTATTGCCCTTTATGTGAAAGGAAGTATACATAGTATTCTTAAAGCGGAAAGATTGGTGTTAAATGTGATGCAGCGTATGTCGGGCATTGCGACACGTACCGCTACTTACGCCGCGTTATTAGCCGGAAGCAAAACTAAAGTATTAGATACACGTAAAACAACACCTCTATTACGATTCTTAGAAAAAGAAGCTGTTCGCATTGGTGGCGGAGAAAATCATCGATTCGGTCTTTATGATATGATTTTGATTAAAGACAATCACGTTGATTATGCCGGTGGGATAGAAGCAGCTTTGACGAAAGCGCAAGCTTACCGTCAACAACATAATTTGGCCATTCCTATCGAAATTGAAGTGCGCAACTTAGCGGAGCTTCAAGAGGTATTGGCACAAGAGAAGGTGGATCGTGTGATGTTGGATAATTTTACACCTGCGCAAGTGGCTGAGGCTGTAGCCTTGATTGACGGTCGCTTGGTGACGGAGGCATCCGGAGGAATCACGTTAGAAACGATTGCTGCCTATGCACAAACGGGTGTTGATTTTGTGTCTGTCGGCGCATTGACACACTCGGTTAAAAGTTTGGATTTAAGTTTAAAAGCTAAGATTATTTAGCTATATTGAGGAATCTAATATATATATGATTTCAATTTATTTAGTAGGGATTGTTGTATTAGCATACCTTTTTGGCTCCATTCCATCAGCTGTATGGTTTGGAGGCGCTTTTTATGGAGTTGACGTACGCGAGTATGGAAGTGGGAATGCGGGCGCAACGAATACGTTTAGAGTATTAGGCAAGCGTGCTGGTTCTATTGTTATGATTGTCGACATCCTTAAAGGATGGACCGCAACAAATCTACCATACCTGTTGGACTCCACCTTGGTTGGTGTTCCTAACTCAGGGCAGTTTGTGAATTTTCAGTTGGCTTTAGGGGTTATTGCCGTATTGGGGCACTTATTTCCTCTTTTTGCTGGTTTTCGTGGCGGAAAAGGAGTGGCTACGTTATTTGGTATGGTCATCGCTATTCATCCGGAGGCAGCTTTATGTTGTGTGACGGTTTTTACGTTGACTCTTCTATTAACCCATTACGTGTCCTTAAGCTCTATATTGGCTGGTTTTACTTTTCCTTTTAGTATTGCTTTTGTATTTCACACCAGTGTACCGGCTGTTCTTTTATATGGTATAGCCATCTGTGCTTTGATTTTGGTGACACACCAAAAGAATATAGAAAGACTATTGAAAGGGCATGAATCTAAAATTTATCTCTTTAAAAAGAATAAGAAGTAAAGACTAGGCATAAGATTTGTGCTGAAACTAATTAATTTTCAACGATACGTGTTGCCGAGCATCTTTAAAGGTGTAGAAAACCGTTCGTTGGTTTAATAAATTTATGTGATCGAATGAAAAAGCTTTTTTTAAATTATACGGCGATGGCCTTGGTTGGATTAACCTTGGCGGGATGTTCTACAGTTCCTTTATCCGGAAGAAAGCAACTGTCTTTGGTTAGCGATGATCAGATTCAAAATCAAGCGACAGCAGCTTATAAAGAGTTTTTAGGGTCACCTAAAACGAAAGTTGTTACAGGGACGGCTAATGCTGCCTTGGTAAAAAAAGTAGGTAATAACATTGCTATTGCTGTGAATCGTTACTTAACGGCACAAGGCTTATCGAATCAATATAATTTTACCTGGGAATTCAATTTGATTGAGAGTCCTGATGTTAATGCTTGGTGTATGCCGGGTGGAAAAGTAGCCGTTTATACGGGTATTTTACCGTTCACACGCAATGAAGAAGGCTTAGCGACGGTAATGGGACACGAGATTGCGCACGCTATTGCACGTCACTCTATGGAGCAGATGTCTAATCAATATGCTATGCAAATTGGAGCACAGGTATTGGGTGTTGCTACATCGGGTAAAAACGCTATCATGCAAGGCTTAGTGAATAATGCTTACGGTATTGGTGGACAGTTGGCTTTGTTGAAATATTCTAGATCTAACGAGTCGGAAGCTGATAAATTGGGCTTAATGTTTATGGCGATGGCAGGCTACAATCCAGATACTGCTGTAGGCTTCTGGGAACGCATGGCATCATCAAAAATTGGTGGTTCTACACCGGCTGAGTTTATGAGCACGCACCCTAGTGATGCACGTCGTATTGCTGATATTCAAAAATTATTGCCAGAGGCACGTCAGTATTATAAAAAATAAAAGTTCGCTTGCAGCGGATAAACAAAAAGAGCGTATCTATTTTTTAGATACGCTCTTTTTGTTATTTACGGTGTTTTACTTTTTCTTAGCTTGGAAAAATGCTTCTACCTCCGCTAGCGAAAATGCATTTAAGCATTTATCGGCCGAAAGGCCTCCTTTGCGTGCTACGTGGATACCATACTGCATATCACCTAAGCCTTCCATGCGGTGAGCATCAGGATTGATGGATAGCAATACGCCTTTTTCTAAGGCATATTGGTGCCAGCGCCAGTCTAGGTCTAAGCGTAGCGGATTGGCATTTACCTCAATAACTACCTTGTTGGCCGCACAAGCATCAATAATTTTTTTGAAGTCTAGCGGATAGCCTGCTCTACTTAAGAGTAGACGACCTGTTGGGTGACCAAGGATGCTTGTATATGGGTTTTCAATAGCTTTTAATAGACGCTCCGTAGCTTTCTCTTCTTCCATTTTCAGGTTGCTATGCACCGAAGCGACAACGAAGTCGAAGCGTTGAAGCACTTCTTCAGGATAGTCTAAAGAGCCATCACCTAAGATGTCTGATTCAATACCTTTGAGTATTTTGAAAGGAGCAAGCTCTTCGTTGAGCTTGTCTATCTCTTGCCATTGTTGTTCTAAACGTTCTATGTTTAAGCCATTGGCATAAACTGCGGTGCGGGAGTGGTCACAGATACCGAAGTATGCTAGTTTCAACACATCCTTTGCATAGGTTGCCATTTCTTTCAAACTATGCACCCCATCGCTATAGGTGGAGTGGTTGTGTAATGTGCCCTTTAGGTCTTCGAAGGTAATAAGCTTCGGTAGTTTATGCTCCTGTGCCCATTGTACTTCATCGCCACCTTCACGCAGCTCAGGCTCGATATAGGCTAAGCCTAGGTCGGTATAAATCGCCTCTTCGGAAGTTAAAGCGTTGATTGGCTTACCGAGCGCGTTAAGCTTTTCGATATGAGCCTCGCTACCTGTGGTTAATAGTAAGTTTAAGCTAAACTCTTCCTGCGTGCTGCTGTTAATTTGGTAGGTTAATCCCAATTCATCCTGATAGCTTAGACTGGCCTGTTCGTTAGCGATTGGGCTGTAGGCCTCATTTTGTGCGAATGCTCCTTGTAGGGCTTCTTGCGTTGCCGTCGTCAAGAAAGAAAGCGCACTTATGATCTCCGCTTTACGACGGAAGTCGCCCGTAACAACAGTCTGTTCAGCAGGAAATGCTTCTTGAAGTATATTTAAGAATTGTTGTGCTTGTTTTTCTACTTTGGCATATAGGAATAAGCCTTGGTTTGCTTTTGAAAACTCAATAGCTTTTTTGATGTCTTCTTGTGTTTTTAAACCAAAACCTTTGGCTTCAATCAGACGATTCTCATTGCAGGCGTAAAGGAGCTCTCCAACGGATTCAATTTGTAAGTCATGCCAGATGACTTGAACTTTCTTAGGGCCTAAGCCTTTTATGCTTAGTAAATCGCGTACACCAGCTGGTGTTTTCGCTAGAAGGGCATCGAGCTCCGGAAAGCTTCCTGTTTCTACAATTGTGTGGATACGCTCGGCGGTACTTTTCCCAATACCGGGTTGCTCACTCAAGCTTTCTATAGATTGAGAAGCTGCCGCAGAAGGAAGCTTCTCAATTTTGAAGGAGGCCGAAGCCATAGCTTTGGTTCTAAAAGGGTTTTCTTGATGCAGCTCCATCAGTTGGCTGCACAGTTTAAAAGCTTTAGCTATGACTTTGTTTTCCATATTATGTTTTTACTAAGACTGGTATTCCAGTTCTTCTTTTTCCGGTTGCGGCTTCGGATACTTATCAATGATAAGTCGGATACCACTATTTTTGGTGAAGAACTTCGTTGACCAGTTGACAAACGTGATTAATTTATTTCTAAACCCAAAGATAGAAACTAAATGGACAAACATCCATGTCAACCAAGCGAAAAAGCCGCTTAAGTGGATTTTCCCCATGTCAACAACAGCACGGTTACGACCTACGGTAGCCATAGAACCTTTATCGAAATAGCTGAAGTCTGCTACTTGTTGCTTGTTCATATTAGCCAAAATATGCTTAGCAACGTATGCACCTTGCTGCTGTGCTGCAGGAGCAACACCCGGCAAGCCTCTTGGTAAATCTTGTGTGATCATTGCTGAAACATCACCAATAGCGTATACACTTTCAAGACTTTCAACACGACATTGTGCATCGATACGGATACGGTTTCCACGCTCGATAAGGTCAGCATTGATACCCGCAGGGAACTGTCCCATTACGCCAGCACCCCAGATAACCGTTTTTGTTGTGATGCTATCACCGTTGGAGAAACTTATCACTTCGCCGTCATAGCCTGTAACTTGCGTTTCTAGCTTGATGTTAACGCCTAATTCTTTTAAATATTTCGCTGCATCTTGGGATGATTTTTCCGATAAGGCAGCTAATATTTTTCCTGTACCTTCAATGAGGTAAACATTCATTTCATTCGGAGATATCTCTGGATAGTCTTTCTTAAGCATGTGTAGTTGAATTTCTGCAATAGCGCCGGAAAGCTCAACCCCGGTAGGTCCACCACCCACAACGACAAAATTTAAATAAGGAGCACGGTCTTTAGCATCATCTAATAAAACGGCAGCCTCTAAATTCTGAAGTACGTAGCTACGGATATGTAATGCCTCTTGGATGCTTTTCATTGGTAAAGCATGGCTTTCCACGCTTTTGTTTCCAAAGAAGTTGGAGGTCGCGCCAGTAGCAATAATCAAGTAGTCGTAGTCGAAATCGCCTACACTCGTTTTAACTATTTTTTCGTTAGCATCTATCGACAACACTTCGCCCATTCTAAAGCGAAAGTTGCTTTGTGATTTGAACATCTTACGTAGCGGGAAGGAGATGGCATCAGCAGCCAGGGTTCCTGTTGCTACTTGGTACATCAGGGGTTGAAAGGTGTGAAAATTGTTGCGGTCGATAAGTAATACTTCGACCTCTTTATCTTTTAGCTGTCTAGCTGCTTCAACACCACCGAAGCCACCGCCAATAATAATTACTCTGGGAAATTTTCTTTCGGGACGATCTAATAACATGATAAACTAATTTTGTTCTGTACAAAGACTTAGATTACGAATACCCTAATAAATACGCTTGTTTAGTCGGTTCGCAACGCTAATTCTTCTTTATTCTTTTGCAATTTGAAAGCGTATCTCTTTTTCTGTTGCAAAAGTACAAAAACTTAGTGTAACTAATACACGTTAATCACTTCCTTATTGTAAGGAACCTCTAATTTTTACAAACAAACCATCATTGTCGTTGTGTAGCCTTATCTGGCAGGCCAATCGGCTATCATCTTGCAGGTCGGGCAAGGTGTCAAGCATATCCAATTCATGGTCCTCGGCGGGAGCTAAATGTTCGGCTCCCGCTAGAACTTCCACGTGGCATGTTGCACATAAAGCCATACCTCCGCAGGTGGCTAAAACTTCATATTCTGAAGCTTTAAGTATTTCCATTAAACTGAGGTTGACATCGGTAGGTACTTCTATTTCTTGTACTTGACCGTCTCGATCTTCAATTTTAATCGTGATGATATTGTCCATGTTAAAAGGTATTTATACCGTTAACGGTTGTATATTTAAAACTTAGTTTTTGGTCTGGGTACACATATTTAAAAGCACTTTGACACATTAAGGCCGCTTCATGGTAGCCGCAAAGTATAAGCTTTAGTTTACCAGGATAGGTGTTTATATCGCCAATAGCATAAATGCGTTCGATATTTGTTGAATAGTCAAATGTATTTACCTCGATAGCATTTTTATCAATATTTAATCCCCAGTCGGCAATAGGTCCCAATTTTGGGCTTAAGCCATATAGCGGAATGAAATAGTCTAGTGGTATCGTTGACGATTCCTTTTGTTTGTTGCTTAGTTCTAGGCCTTCTAATTTTCCATTTCCTGTTAGCCCAACAAGGTTGTGGGAGAGGAGAAGGTTTATTTTTCCTTCTTGCGCGAGGTTGTATACCTTTTCGGCCGAGTCTGGTGCTCCTCTGAATGAATCGCTGCGGTGTACTAAGGTTACTTTTTCCGCTACGTCGGCAAGAAAAACAGTCCAGTCTAAAGCGGAGTCACCACCACCAGCGATGACAATGTTTTTACCTCTAAATTTCTCTGGATTTTTAACCATATAATGCACGTACTCGCCTTCAAAATCTGTCAACCTAGCAAGCTCCGGTTTTCGAGGCTCGAAGCAGCCCAATCCACCAGCAATAACGACAACTTGACAATGAACGACCGTTCCGTCGGAACTGATAACGTGGTAACTACCGTCTTTTTGTTTTTGCAGCGATTCTACACGCTCACCCAGGGTGAAAGTAGGGTTGAAGGGCGCTATTTGCTCCATCTGCTTGTTGATAAGGTCTTGTGCTAAAACAGAAGGATAGCCTGGTATATCGTATATGGGTTTATGTGGGTATATTTCTGATAGTTGTCCGCCAACTTGTGGTAGCACATCAATAAGATGGCAGCGCATCTTGAGTAATCCGGCTTCAAAGACAGCAAATAGACCTACTGGGCCTGCTCCAATAATGCATACATCGGTGTTTATCATGATTCTTTATCTAAGTTATTGTATATCGTATTTAAAATACGGGTGAAATGTGCAAAGTCTTCCTCGGATAGGTTCTCCCATGCTTTCATGCGGATGTCCGCAATGTTGGGCGATAGCTCTTCAACTTTAGCTTTGCCTGCCGCCGTGAGCTGTAACAGAAGGCTGCGACGATCCGTAGGGTGGCTTATCCGTTGTACCAAATCTTTCTTTATCGTCAAATCAATGATACGTGTTAGCGTTGGTTGATCTTTCCCTGATCGCTGCCCCAGCTCTTTCTGCGTCATTGGTTCTTCATAGAGAATCTTTATCAATGCCCATTGATCTATCGTTATTTCAAACGC
This sequence comes from Sphingobacterium sp. MYb382, assembly GCF_037572665.1. Classification (NCBI taxonomy): domain Bacteria; kingdom Pseudomonadati; phylum Bacteroidota; class Sphingobacteriia; order Sphingobacteriales; family Sphingobacteriaceae; genus Sphingobacterium; species Sphingobacterium sp. MYb382. Next base: position 374,510 of record NZ_JBBGZT010000012.1, on the reverse strand, counting down.
ATTTTTCTTGAAAACCGTTTGTGCATATTGTTTGACCTTGCGGGCCGTACGATCTAAGATGAAAGAGTATTGATTGTATTTTTCTATTAGCATAGTAATTATTAGTGTGACAACTAAATTAGCAATAAAGAATCAAAAAGACAATCGCTATTTTGTCATATTTAGTTTAGTACTTGAAAAGCTGTGGTTAAGTAGGTAGGAGAGGTTTTCTTGTAACAATAAAAAGCGACTCGAGGTCGCTTTTTTATATTTTTAATGTATCCATTTGAATTTGTAATGGGTTTCAGGTATTTTAATACGATCTGCCAAACGAATTAAACGGTCCGGTAATTTCATGAGATAATCGCGTGCTTTTTCTCCTTTTTCATTCAATCCGCCTACTTGATCAATCTGCCAAGATTCATTAAGCTCTTTCAGGATATCTACATAATCTAAAGCTGTATATACTTCTAAGCGTTGTGCAGCATCGGAGAAATGAGAGAATGCTTCGCTTTGTGGCTCACCGGCTTCGCGAAGGAAGTGGGCAGGCATCACAATTTTCTTACGCATCATATCTTCAAAGGCAATCATAACCTCACTAGCATCAACTGTCATGGCATGGCTGATAAAAGACATATATGCTTTAGCATGACGCGCTTCATCGGCAGCAATCACGCCACACATTTTAGCCAGTAATTTATCACCTGATTTTTTGGATATACCAGCCACACGACGGTGCGACACATTGGTTGCTATCTCTTGGAAAGAGGTGTAAATAAAGTTGCGGTAGGGGTCGGCCCCTGTTCCGATATCAAAGCCATCTTGAATAAGGTATTGTGTAGATATTTCAAATTGACGCATATCTACGCGCCCTGATAAGTACAAGTATTTGTTCAATAAATCACCGTGGCGGTTTTCTTCTGCTGTCCAAGAGCGTACCCATTTCATCCAGCCGCCTTGTTCGTTTTTATTGACATCCTCAACCATTGTTAACCAAGATTCATAGGTAGGAAGTGCTTCTTCTGTGATGGTGTCGCCAATTAATACAGCTACTAAGTCATAAGGAAGTTCTTTAGCACTTTCTTGTAAATCTCTTACTTCTTCAAAGAAAGTATCACGCGAAGAGTCGGGTAGGAAATCTGCAGGTTGCCACATTTCTTCCACCGGCTTTAAGTACTCGCTCATCTCGTTTAGCATGAATGGTTCCAAGTAAGCCATCACTTCTTTTCTTGAACCTTCAGGTATATTTAATGGTAATTCTTGCATATCTAGTACAAAGATAACCAATTCACGTAAATATCAGAACGACAATTTTTTCAAAAAACAAAATGTAGATTATCCTTTTTTTTGAGCATTAAATAGCTGCTGTATCGCAAAAGAATACATCGGCTTGACCTATTATTTTTATATTATAGTTAACTTTGTCCTTTATCATGGAAACAACTAAGACTTTGAAAGCTTTCGATATACAAAAAATCCGTGCGGATTTTCCTATTCTGCAACGTGAAGTCAATGGTAAACCCTTGGTTTACTTTGATAACGGCGCAACGACACAAAAGCCTCGTCAGGTGATTGATGCAATATCGCATTACTATAGCCAGATGAATAGCAATGTGCATCGTGGGGTACATTATTTAAGTCAAATTTCAACGGATGCCTTTGAGGTTACTCGTCGTAAACTGCAAGATTTTATCCATGCGAAGCATGAACATGAGGTGATTATCACCAAAGGAACGACGGAGTCTATTAATATTGTAGCTACTTGTTTTGGTCGTACTTTTATTGGTGAAGGTGATGAGATTATTATCTCGGCGATGGAGCATCATTCTAACATCGTGCCTTGGCAAATGCTGTGTGACGAAAAGGGATGTGTATTGAAGGTAATTCCGATGAATGAGCGTGGTGAATTAGACCAAGAAGCTTATAAATCGCTATTTAGTTCGAAGACCAAATTGGTAGCATTCACTTATGTATCTAATGCGCTAGGTACAATTAATCCGGTAAAGGAGATGATTGATGTAGCCCATAGTCAAGCGGTGTCTGTTCCGGTATTGGTGGATGCAGCACAAGCTGTGCAGCATATCGCACTTGATGTACAAGCATTGGATGTTGATTTTCTGGTATTCTCAGGTCATAAAATGTATGGACCAACAGGGGTTGGTGTGTTGTATGGAAAAGAAGACCTATTAAATGCGATGCCTCCTTATCAAGGTGGTGGCGACATGATTAAAGAGGTTACCTTTGCAAAAACAACCTATAACGAATTGCCTTTTAAATTTGAGGCAGGAACGCCTAACATTGAGGCGGGAATCTGCTTAAATGAAGCGATCGACTATATTAATGAGATTGGTTTAGATCAGATAAAAGCATACGAAGACGAGTTGCTGGCCTATGCTACGGCTGCTTTAGCTGAGGTGGAAGGTGTGCGCTTTATTGGTACTGCGGCAGAGAAATCATCTGTTATATCTTTTGTTGTTGATGGAACACATCCATATGATATTGGTGTTTTATTGGACAAGATGGGGATTGCCGTGCGTACAGGACACCACTGTGCGCAACCGATTATGGAGTTTTATGGCATCCCGGGTACGGTACGTGCTTCTTTGGCTATGTATAACACCAAAGAGGAGGTTGATGCTTTAGTTGTAGGTTTAAAACGTGCTATTGGCATGTTATTATAAAAATTAGTGATGACAATTAACGAAATACAAGACGAGTTGATAGAGGATTTCGCCTTTTATCAAGATTGGATGGAGAAGTACGAATATATTATTCAGCTGGGTAAGGAGCTTCCTTTAATTGAGGAATCCCACAAGCAGGATGATTATATTATTAAGGGCTGTCAGTCACGTGTGTGGTTGTATCCCGAATTGATTGATGGTAAAATTAATTTTACCGCGGATAGTGATGCTATTATTACGAAGGGTTTGGTGAGCTTAATGGTTAAAGTATTATCCGGTCATAGTCCTTCAGAAATTGCTAATGCTGATCTTTATTTTGTGGATCAGATTGGCTTGAAAGAGCATTTATCGCCAACGCGCGCTAATGGTCTTTTGTCGATGATTAAGCAAATGAAACTTTACGCTTTGGCTTTGCAAGCCCGCGTTTAGTTGATTATAAAATGATTTTATGGTACCCTCAAAGGCTTTGGTCTTTGAGGGTATTTTTTTGTTTTTGCTATGGATAGCGATTATCCTTTATTTTTTTTACTTATCTTCAAACCATGAGTTTACAGGTCTATCTATTTCTTATTTTACAATTTTTTGTTGCTAATCTTTCTGCGCAAGTCGTCCCTGTAGAGCGTACAACTATAGGTAATGCCGTCGACCACGTCTTAGGCGAGCTTTCAGGAATGATTCAGTCGGATGCCTATCCCGATAAATTTTGGACACACAATGACAGTGGTGATCTTGCGAATATTTACTTGATGAATAGCAAAGGTGAGTTGGAAGGGACCTATCGCTTGGAAGGTATTGATGCGACGGATATGGAAGATGTGGCTAAGTATAGATTGGATGGACGCACCTACTTGGTGTTAGCCGATATTGGTGACAATAGGGCGGTGCGCAAGCATATAAGCCTGTATATTTTTGAAGAACCGAAATGGAAGGTAGGACAGAAGAAATATCAAATTCCGAGGTCTCAAATCAAGGTTATAAACCTTAAGTATAGTGATAAGGCGCGTGATGCGGAAGCTATTTTTATTGACCCTGTAGATTTGAGCTGCTACTTGATTAGCAAAAGAGATTTTAATGTAGGTGTATATAGCTTTCCAATTTTACAAGAAGATGGTGCTGAGCTGACTTTGCAGCGCCAGTGGACATTGCCTTTTACTTTTGTGACTTCTGCCGATATCGCAAGCAAGGGAGAGGCTGTTGTTATTAAGAATTTGACTACGATTTACTATTGGAAGCGCAAAGAAGGAGCTACTATTCGGGAGACTTTAAACCAGCCTTTCGAGACGCTCGAGTATAGTCCCGAACCACAGGGAGAAGCCATCTGTTTCGATAAGGACGCTACTGTTTTTTACACGATAAGTGAACGCCCATTTGGTTTATATGCTTATCTTTATCGTTATGTTATTAAATCGAATGAATCTGATAAATAGACTGTTTGCTATTCTAGTTTTACTAGGATTTGTACATGCTGCCCATGCAGCAAAGGTAGATACGGTGGCTGTTTTTAGTCCACGGATGAATAAAACGATAAAAACGGTTGTTATCTCTCCTGATAATCAAAAGCCGAAAGCCACCTTGTACTTGTTGCACGGTTATTCTGGTGATTATAGCAATTGGGTGAATAAAGCACCACAGCTGAAAGAATGGGTAGACCGCTATCAATATGTGGTTGTATGTCCAGATGGCGGCTATGATAGTTGGTACTGGGATACAAATGATGATAAATATCAGTATGAAACTTTTATTACTAAAGAGCTACTTCCTTATATAGACAAAAATTATCAAACACCACGTGATCCTTCGAAGCGCGGTATTACGGGGCTAAGTATGGGCGGTCATGGGGCTCTTTATTTAGCTTTTCGTCATCAGGATTTATTCGCTGCCGCAGGAAGTACTTCTGGTGGGGTTGATATACGTCCTTTTCCTAATAATTGGAGTATCATCAAGCGTCTTGGAACTTACCAAGAGTCGCCAAAAAGCTGGGATGAGCATACCGTTATTGAATTAACCCATTTGGTACAACCCAACAAATTGAAGCTTTTTATTGATTGCGGAACGGAAGATTTCTTCTTCGGTGTGAACAATAAATTGCATGAGAAGCTAACCTATATGAATATTGCACATAACTATTTAACGATGCCTGGAAAACATGATTGGAACTATTGGACAAAGTCTATCGATTATCAAATGGCTTTCTTTCATCAGTGTTTTCAAACGGTAGTTGATGCTAAATAGTTTTTATGTTCGTTAGATTTTTACTTCCCTTTTTCCTACTTCTAGGCTTAACCAGTTATGGCCAGCAAAAATATACTTTAAGTGGTTTTGTGCGCAATGCTTCTACTGGAGAAACGCTGATTGGTGCTTTGGTAACCCTGGACGGCACCTCGTTGGCGACAAGCAGCAATAGTTACGGCTTTTATTCTTTGTCGGCACCAGCCAAGACCTACAAGGTGTTGGTGAGCTATGTGGGCTACGAAGGTAAAGTTGTCGATGTGGACCTCAATGCGGGGAAACGCATAGATGTCGAATTACAGCCTGTCAACAACCTCTTGGAGGAGGTGGTCGTCGCAGCCAAGAAACGTCGAGACCCTGTTAGTGATCCACAGATGGGCGTTTTAAATTTCAGTATGGAAGAGATAAAACGCATCCCTGTTATTTTTGGTGAGCCCGATTTGTTGAAAGCTATTCAACTGCTGCCTGGTGTACAAAGTGGAGGCGAGGGGTCTTCCAACTTTTATGTGCGTGGTGGTGGTGGTGATCAGAATCTTATCCTATTGGATGAGGCAACAGTGTATAATGCATCCCATTTGATGGGCTTTTTTTCGACTTTTAACTCCGATGCGATTAAGGATGTGCAACTTTACAAAGGTGGTATCCCGGCTCATTTTGGAGGCCGTATCTCTTCGGTTTTAGATATTGCCATGTTGGATGGTAATAAGAAAGAGTTCGCTGCTGAAGGTGGAATCGGACTGATAGCCTCGCGACTGAAGGTTGAAGGTCCTTTGGTGAAAGATAAAGGCTCTTTTATGGTGAGTGGGCGTCGTACTTATGCCGATTTATTCTTAAAACTCTCGAAAGATGATAATGTCAATAAAAGTAAGTTGTATTTCTATGACTTAAATGTAAAAGCTAATTACAAGTTTGATGATAAGAATACGCTTTATGTATCGGGTTATTTTGGTAAGGATGATTTAGGCTATTCCGATTTATTTAGTTTCGATTGGGGAAATGCGACAGCTACCGTACGCTGGAATCATATTTTAAACGATCGCTTGTTTAGCAATACTTCTTTTATTTACAGTGACTTTGCCTACAAGGTCAATGTTACGGATGATGATCGTGACTTTAGAATAGATTCTAAAATTAAAAATTGGAGTTTGAAGCAGGATTTTTCCTTCTTTGCAAGCCCTAAAAGTACATTTCGTTTTGGCTTGCAAGCCTTGCGTCAATCAATTAATCCGGCCAGTTTGAAAGCAGGAACGAATGCACAAGTAAACGATATTCAAGTTGATAGTCGACAAGGGATAGAGCTAGCGACTTATGCATCACACGAATGGAAGGCTACGGATAAATTGTCTTTAATTTATGGTCTTCGTTTAACTGATTTTATGGTGATGGGGCCTGGTACATTTTACACCTTTGATGAGGATGGAGAGGCTATTCATGAACGCAATTACGGTACGGAAGTCATTAAGCATTATATGCAATTGGAGCCTCGTTTCTCGGCTAGTTATTTGCTGAGCAAGCAACACAGTATTAAGGCTTCTTATAATCGTATCGCACAGAATTTGCATCAGCTTACTAATACAACTTCCAGTTTGCCTACCGATCAATATGTCGTTAGTAGTCTAAATATAAAACCTCAAATAGCCAATCAGGTAGCATTGGGGTATTTTAGAAATATAAAGGATAATTCATATGAGTTCTCGATGGAGGGCTATTATAAGTTTATGGATAATCAAATTGACTTTAAGAATGGTGCCGATCTGCAAGCTAATAAATATTTTGAAGGTGGGTTATTATATGGCGTAGGTCGCTCTTATGGGCTAGAATGGTACCTGCGTAAAAACTCCGGAAGGTTGAGCGGCTGGATAAGTTATACCTTATCGCGCAGTGAACGTAAATTCGCGGAGATTAATAATGGCGATTGGTTCCGTGCACGTCAGGATCGTGTACATGATGTTTCTGTTGTGGCGAGCTACGAGCTTTCCAAACGCTGGTCATTTGGTGGTGCTTTTGTTTTCAACACAGGTAACGCGGTTACTTTCCCGAGTGGCAAATATGAACTGGACGGGAAAGCTAAATTTTATTATACAGAGCGCAATGGCTATCGGATGCCTAGCTATCACCGCTTAGACCTTTCGGCAACTTATGAGCCAGAACAAAAGAGCCCTAAGTATAAAAGCAGTTGGTCTTTCGGCGTGTATAACGCGTATAACCGTAAGAATGCCTACATCATTGATTTTAGAGAGAATAAGGATAATCCAAATATTACGGAAGCTTATAAGGTGGCTCTTTTTGGGGCTATTCCTTCGGTGACCTGGAATTTTAAATTTTAAGCATATGACATTAAGAGCCTATTTTTTTATGCTTATATCAGGTTTTATTTTTACCTCCTGTGAGGAGGTGATTGATGTTAACCTGAATGATAGTGAAGCACGTACTGTTATTGAGGGGCAGCTATCCGATTTAACAAGCGTGCAACAAATACGAGTGTCTGAAACGGTGTCTTTTAGTACCGATAGAAATTCAAAGCCAATTGACAAAGCTGTGGTGCTTGTGCGCGACGATAAAGGCGGTTTTTTTACTTTTCAATATACGAATAACGGCATCTATGAACACCGCAATTTTAAGCCTGTCGCTAAGCGTACCTATTCGCTGGAAGTGCGCGTAGGTGAGCAGGTTTTCAAATCAACAGCAGTGATGCCGCCTTACGTGACGGTAGATTCTATAGGCATCTTGGAGCAGAATGTATTTAAGGATACTTATTACTTCATGACCTTCAAATTTCATGATCCTAAGGATGTGAGCAATTACTATAAGTATGACATGTCTATCAATGGTAAGCCATTTGCCTTTGCATCCACCTTTAACGATAAGTTTAATGATGGTCTTTTTGTAACACACCAAGTTGGCGATTTTGATAATGATTTGGTACAGGGAGATTCCATTACGGTGCGTCGTTACTGTATCGATAAGCCTGTTTATAACTACTGGAATGAGTATCAACGTACGAATCCATCGAATGCAGCACCCGGTAATCCTACTTCCAATATTTCTAATAATGCGCTGGGCTATTTTTCGGTAGCCTCCGCAAAGCAGTATGGTATTCGGATTGACTAACGATATATAACAAAACTAGAGGATGCCAAATCGGTATCCTTTTTCTTTGAAATAACGGATGGCTTTTGGCAGGGCATAGGTCACGCGCGGAATAGCTTTTATGTTATCGTGAAACACAATAATTGATCCATTACGAGTACCTTTGATGACGTTCTGATAGCAGCCCTCCGGGCTAAGGTTGAGGTCAAAGTCGCCAGACAAGACATCCCAATAGATAATTTCGTAGTCAGTATACAAAGGGCTAAGTTGGCTTTTTTTAGCTCGCGCATAAGGTGGCCTAAAGAGGGGAGTGCCGGTGAGGGACTGGCATTTTTGAATATTAGCCAGGTATTCGTCATCACTAGTTTCCCAACCTTTGAGGTGATTGTAGGTGTGGTTGGCAACACGGTGCCCTTCATCTAAAAGACGCTGGAAAAGGCCGGGATGTTTAGTTATATTTTCACCAACACAAAAGAAAGTAGCCTTAATTTCCTCTTCTTTGAGGAGGTCTAAAATAAAGGGAGTGACCTCAGGAATAGGACCATCATCAAACGTCAAATAGATAGTTTTCTCTTGGCGGGACCTGTTAAAGGTGACTTTTGGGTAATACCATCTTAAAAAAAATGGCGCATTCGTGAAATACATGTTGGTAATATCGAATTTTTGTCCCAAATTTAGAAATCATTTATCCTTAAATTAAAAAATGGAAGGAAAATTATCTTTTCTTAGGTTACTAAGAAGGTCTTCTTCAAAAAAGAAATTGCTACTTGCCAGTTTAGTCTTTATGTCATTGGGTCTTTCTGCACAGGAGCAAATCACGTTGCAGGAGGCTATTCAATTGAGCTTAAGCCGTAATCTTGATATTAAAAAAGCAGCGCTCGGGTATGACCTCAGCGCACAAGACCTACATCAAGCTAAATCAAACTTGTACCCGAATTTATCTTTGGGAGCAGATAACAGTTATAACTATGGTTTAACCTTTGACCAGACTTCAGGACAGTTGATTCGGGGTAATGACTGGACCAGTAGCGCCAGTACCCGTATTTCGTCTAGCGTGACTCTTTTTCAAGGTTTTCAAAAAGTAAACCAAGTACGTGCAAATAAAATACAATTGAGTATTGATGCAACAACTATTGATAAAGTGAAGAATGATTTAATTCTTTCGGTGGTAACCAATTATTTAGAGGCTATTACGAACAAAGAATTGAATGAAGCTTCGTTGCAGCAGATTAAATTGTCTAAAGAGCAACTGCGTCAGGACAGTATTCAGTTTGAAGTCGGCAATAAAACCATTGCCGATTTGGCGCAAGCACAAAATCAGGTTGCGGTAGACGATTTGAATATTATGAGTGCTGAAAATGCATTTGAACTGTCTATGTTAGCCTTAAAGCAATTGATGGGACGCTCGATGAGTGCGGACTTTGCTATTGTTAAACCGAATATCGAATCGTTGATGTCTACTTATGCAGCTCTTTCTTTTGAGGACGTATTCCAGCAAGCTTTAGCTATACAACCTAATATTAAACAAGCGAGTCAGAGTAAAGAATTGGCCTTAAAAAATATCGATATCGCTAAAGGTGGTTACTATCCTACAATTAGTCTTTCAGGAGGATATGGAACTAACTACTCTTCAAGAGCTACGATACCAGGTACTTTCGAGAAAATGAACTTCTGGGATCAGTTTAATGAGAATAAATCTTTCCGAGGAGGAGTGTCTTTGGAAATGCCGATTTTCAATAATAATCGTACTAAAATAGCGATTAGCAAGGCCAAAATTAATTATCAACAGGCTGAAAACAATGAATCAATTGAACGCAGAAACCTAGAAAAAACAATTGCGCAGGCTTTGTTAGACTTGAAATCTGCCAATAGACAGTATGGAGCTTCACAAGTAGCTTTCAAAACATCGCAAGTAGCTTTTGAAGCTTTACGTGAGCGTTATAACGTAGGGATGGCAAATTCTATTGAGCTTTTTACAGCACAAACAAATATGAATAAAGCGGAGTTCGATATGATTCGCCGAAAATATGAAATGGTATTTCGTGGTAAGGTAATCGATTATTATATAGGAAATCAAATTACATTTTAAATGGCAAAGAAAAAGAATAATCTACCCAAGATATTGGTTGTTGGCGCAGTTGTCGTTTTAGCACTGGTGGTTGCGGGTAGCAAATTAGGTTGGTTTGGCGATGGTGCTGAGCAGAAAGTAGCAGTCGACGAAGTCCAAGAACAAACGATATTTGAATTGGTTTCGGCGAGTGGTAAAGTACAACCCGAATTTGAAGTTAAGTTAAGCTCTGAGGTATCGGGGGAGATTATTGAACTGAATGTTAAGGAGGGAGATATCGTTAAAAAAGGACAGGTTCTTTGTCGCGTTAAGCCCGATTTGTTACAGTCGAGTTATGATCGTGCAGCAGCAGTAGTAAGCCAGCAAAAAGCAAGTTTAGGCGCTGCACAGCAGGTATTGAAGCAGCAAGAAGCTAGTTTTGTCAATACCGAAGCGAGTTATAAACGTAACCAAGAGTTGTTTGGTAAGCGTGTTATTTCTGCGGCCGAGATGGACAAGGCGCGTGCCGAATATGATGGTGCTCGTGCTAGTTTAGAATCCCAGCGTCAGCAAGTTGTCGCTTCTCGTTTTGGTGTTAACCAGTCGGAAGCGCAATTGCAAGAGGCAGGTAACAGCTTGTCACGTACAACCATTTACGCACCTGCCGATGGCATTATTTCTTTGCTTTCTATCGAATTAGGGGAGCGTGTTGTGGGTACAGCGCAGATGGCTGGTACGGAGATTATGCGTATCGCTAATATGTCTACGATGGAAGTAAATATTGATGTGAATGAGAATGACATCAATCGTGTGAAAGTTGGAAATGAGGCTACCATTGAGGTTGATGCTTTCCAAGGACGTAAGTTCAACGGTGTCGTTACGGAAATTTCGAGTTCTTCAACTTCGACAACATCGACTACTTCGGCAGAGCAGGTTACGAATTTCAAAGTAAAAGTACGTATTGAGCCTAGCTCTTATAATGATTTGCAAGAAGGATTGAATAACAACTCTTCACCTTTTAGACCAGGATTGTCTGCTACGGTACAAATTCATACGCGTAGTGAAAAAGGATTAACAATACCAATTCAAGCGGTTACTATTCGTACAGGAACGGCTAAGAAAGACTCGGTAAGCACCGATGAGATTAAAGAGTACGTCTTTGTTTTGAATGGCGATGTTGTGAAAATGACTGAAGTGAAAACAGGCATACAAGACGATAAAAATATTTTAATTACTTCTGGACTTAAAAAAGGAGAATCGGTGGTGTCCAGACCATTCAATGCCATCTCCAAATTACTCCAAGACGGAACACGGGTTAAGAAAGTGACCGCAAGTGAGTTGAAGTAAAACCTTTAGATAAGCATGAGAAATGGGCCGCTTTTTCAATTTTTGGGAGTTGTCGGAACGGGAGCGAAAAGGCTATGTGCTGCTCCTCATGCTTATCCTATTGATTTTAGTGGCGCCGTGGGCTTATCGGCACTTCTTCATAAGTAGGCCTGTAGAGCAGCCTTCTTTAGCTTTGTTAGATAGCTTAATGCTTTCGAATACAGACGTCGCGAAATACCCTCCAAAGGCTCATGACTACTCGCGTTCTAATACCGCTACAGAGCCTTATTTTAAAAAAACGAAAGTTCCTTTATTCTATTTTAATCCGAATCAACTTCCTGAAGAACAATGGTTAGCCCTAGGTTTTTCTACGAAGCAAGTACAAGTAATTAAGAATTACGAAAAGAAGGGTGGGCGCTTTAGAAGTAAAGCCGATTTAGCTAAAATTTATGCTATATCCGATGCGCAGTTTCAAAGAATCTCACCTTATTTGTTATTTGATACAGCTATCGTTCAAAAATCAGCATCTTCTTTTTCCGGTAATGCAAGCTACGCTACGAAGTCTAAAACTTTGTTGATAGACCTGAACCGTGCAGATACCTCCGAATTGAAAAAATTACATGGCATCGGTTCTGCATTTTCGAAGCGTATCGTCGATTTCCGAGAACGACTTGGAGGTTACTCCTCTGTCGCGCAGTTGGCCGATGTTTATGGGCTGTCGCCCGAATTGTTAACTGCTATCCATCCGCAGCTTTATATAGACAGCTCGTTTCCTGTGCAGCAAATATCCTTTAGGACGGCTACTGTTGCCGACTTAATGCGGCACCCTTATATTAATCAGAAGACTGCAACATTGATACTTCGCTACCGCGATCAGCATGCTCCAATCAAAGGAATCACTGATTTAGAAAATATTTTAGCCCTTCCTGAGGGTTTTTTACGTAAAATTGAACCATATTTGAGTTTTAATTGATCATTACTTATGTTAGAAGCGCATTTAAAAGATGTTATTCGGGATATACCTGATTTCCCTAAGCCGGGTATTGTTTTTAAAGATATCACACCCGTATTGAAAGATCAGGAATTATGTACATCAGTTGTTGAAGAGTTTGTTCGCCGCCTAGAAGGCATAGAAATTGACGTCATCGCCGGAATAGAAAGCCGTGGTTTTCTTTTTGGTTTGATGTTAGCCAACCGCTTGAATGTACCGTTTATTCCTATTCGTAAGCAAGGAAAACTTCCGTTTAAGACGATTTCGGAGTCCTATAAGTTAGAGTATGGGCAAGCGACGATTGAGATTCATGAAGATGCTTTCCCTGAAGGTACTAAAGTGCTTATTCATGATGATTTGCTAGCAACAGGCGGTACAGTCGTTGCCGCATCAAAGTTGATTGAAAAACTTGGTGGTGTCGTTAGTGGTTACGCATTTGTGATTAGCCTCGACTTTCTACAAAGCCAGGGCCGTTTAACGCGCTTTAGCGATCGTATTATCTCCTTAGTAGGGTTCTAGGTATATAAAAAATCCCTACCGTTAGTTGTCGGTAGGGATTTTTTATATAAGGTATTTCTTTTTTATACTTTTATTGGTGAGGCCTTCACCTTTTCCTTGAAAAAGATCGCTGCTTTTTCTTCAAAATCTTCGGCGGCATCGGTTGTGTAAAATTGCATATCTCCTCCTTTAGCACACATTTCCTCAACTTCAGTATGACGCTCAAGGTAACCTTGTAAGCTTTTTGCCACCAAATCTCCCTGTGCTAAAATCTGTACATGCGGAGGAACGAATTCTTGAATGATAGGTAGTAACAAAGGATAATGGGTGCAAGCTAGAACAATGCAATCAATCGAAGGATCCATAGCTAAAAGGGCTTTCACATCCTTCTCTACAATATAGCTGCTTGCAGGGCTTTCGATTTCATTATTTTCAACTAAGGGCACCCACATCGGACAGGCATGTTGAAAGACCTTAATATCAGGGTGTAGCTTATTAATCTCTATTTCGTATGATTTGGAGAGCACAGTGCCTGGTGTCGCCAGGATGCCTATTGTCTTTGTTTCGGTAAATTGATGGATAGTTTCGGTCGTCGGACGAATAACGCCCAAAACTTTCTTTCCTACGGGTAAATCATTCTGCTGAATGCTACGAAGCGCTTTCGCGGAAGCCGTATTGCAAGCTAAAATAACAAGATTGCAGCCTAAGTCGAAAAGTTTGAATACACATTCTTTCGTAAAGGTATATACCGTCTCGAAAGACCTTGTCCCATAAGGAACACGTGCATTGTCGCCCAAGTAGATATAATCATAGTCGGGAAGTCGATCTTTAATTTTACGAAAGACCGTTAGTCCGCCAAAGCCGGAGTCAAAAATTCCTATAGGACCTTTTTTAGTGTTATTTTCCATCGCAATCGCCTTTTCGATATCCTACAGGGCGTCTTTTCGGACTGCCGAGGGTACTGCCTTTAGCGTTAACAAAGATGGTTTTTCTTTGTTAGCTTTCCAACAGCCGTAGAAATAAAATAACCGCTTAATGACGATTGTTGAAATAATATAGCATTTGATAAAACGTTTTAGCTATATTTGTCATGCAATGACGATCATTCGTTATTTAGGTTTATAATTGGTTAGTTTGCCGTGAGATTCCCTCCGTTTCTCACGGCTTTTTTATTAAAGTCAATTTATCTTATCATCGATAGTATTTATTAGTATTATCTATTTCGAAACTTATCCTGTTTTAAACACAATAAGTGAGTTCTTATTGTTTTGTTCTGGTGTTTTTTTCGTTGAATACAATAGACAAAATATTGTAGGCTAGATTTTTCCTTTGGGGATACGATGCTCACCTATGTTTAGAGGCAAGCTCTGCTTTACGAAGTGTTGTCTTGAAACAAAAATCCCCTCCAAGGGGAGGGGATTGATTCATTATATAATTTTATAAACCTGTTATTTTAACAAATTAGGTTTTTCTTTATATGTTTTCCAAAGAAGCTCTCCGAATAGCGTATTTGTCCATGCAAACCAATGTCTCGTGAAGTTCTTAGGGTCATCTTTATGGAATGCTTCGTGCATAAATCCTGTATCACCATGGGTTCTACGTAGTGTATCGATACATTCTTTGATTTCCTTATCATCTACAGAGGTCATCGCACGCATAATGATAGCCATCGGCCAAATCATATCGCGTCCGATATGTGGACCGCCAATTCCTTCAGCAGCTGTCCCTTTAAAGAAGAATGGGTTTTTCGGCGAAAGCACGAAGTTTCTAGTACGTTGGTACACTTCATCGTTTACATCTATAGCACCTAAATAAGGTAAGGAAAGTAAAGAAGGTACGTTTGCATCGTCCATCATCATGTAACTACCATATCCATCAACCTCGAACGCGTAAATACGTCCATGCTCTGGGTGGTTTACAATACCATAACGGTTTACGGCTGTTTCAACCTCATTAGCTAATGCTTCCATCTTACCCGCTAGCTCGGTGTTATTTTTTACTTTACGTAAAATCTCGGCAGACTGTCTTAAGCTTGTTACGGCGAAAAGGTTCGACGGAATTAAGAATAAGAAGATTGTACAATCGTCTGAAGGACGGAAACTCGAACAGATTAAGCCTACTGGGTTTACTGGGTAGCCCAAGCCATCAATTTGTAATGTATCTGTTCCGCGCGATGTTGTGCGTGAAAATACATAAGGGCTTGTTCCGTCTTTACGTTGTTGTTCTACAAATGTTTTGTAGATATTTTCTTGTGCAGCAACCCATTCTGCATCAAATGGTGTGCTGTCGTGTGTTTCTTTACAATAGTGGTAAGCTAAACGAATAGGGTAACATAGCGAGTCAATCTCCCATTTACGCTCGTGTAAGCCTGGTTTCATGGTCGTATGATCCGTAAACCATTCTCCTTTTTTCGTAGGGTCATTGTAAAATGCATTCGCATACGGATCGATGTTAATACATTTCGCTTGTTTGTTGATTAATCCTTGAATTAAGTCTTGCAGCTTGCGGTCTTTCTTCATGAAAGGAAGGTAAGGCCACACTTGCGCACTACTGTCGCGTAGCCACATCGCATCAATATCTCCCGTAATTACGTACGTTAACTTTTGTGTAGCTGTAGACTCATCATATATAGTGGTATCCAAGGTGTTTGGAAAACAGTTGTTGAATAACCAGCCTAGTTCTTTGTTCGGTACATTTTTTTGAAATTCCTGAATCGCTTGCTCTATAACATTAGATTTAAAATGTCTTTTGTCAGCAGGAATACGCACGGTCGGAAAAGTTGCTGCAGGAGCACCAAATGAGAAATTGCTTGCTACCATACCAGCACCTAAGGCCATTGTATTTTGTAGGAAAGTTCTTCGTTTCATTATTTCGGATTGTTTTGTTTACAGCTAAAGATAATAAAAAAAAGGTGAAAAGTAGTTGAATAATCGTTTTAGCACGAATTTTGTTACCTAACGATAAATACATAAGATTGTGGTACCTTTGTGATTTAGTTCTTCGGAACAATAATTGCTCTTTTAAATTCAGAATCCCCTAAGTTTATATATGAAGTTCATAAAACCAGTAAGCTTGATTGTTGCCTTGCTTGGACTAACAGCAATAGCACAAGCGCAAATAGGAAATCAAGCCTATTCTTATCAGCAGTATCAAAAATACAATGAGGTATTGTATTCCCCACAAACACGCCTACACACGGCCGTAAAGCCCTATGCTTTCAAAGGCGATTTGCTGTTGAAATTAGATTCTATTGAGTCGGCAAATCGGGTGGATAGCAAAAATTGGTTTTTGCGTAAAATATTTAATGAACATCTAGTCGAAGTAAATAAAGAAGATCATAGCTTTTATTTGGATGTTTTGCCTGATTTTGTCATGGGTAAGGATCTTTTGGGAACGCCTAGGCGTAATACATGGACCAATACACGTGGTTTTCAAGTCGGCTTGACAGTGAACGATAAGTTTTCTTTGCGTGCTAGTGCTTTCGAAAATCAGGCGGTTTTTGCGGAATATCTAGATAACTACATGACGCGTAATGCCATTGTTCCTGGCCAAGGTACTTTAGAGCATCCTGAGCGTAAAACCAAAGATTGGATGTATGCCACAGCAAGTTTAACCTACGATTTTAGTAAATATTTTCAAGCAACATTTGCCTATGATAAAAATCATATTGGTGATGGTTACCGTTCTTTGTTACTCTCTGATTTCTCGTCCAATTACACCCATTTGAAATTGTCTGGAAAGATTGGTAACGTCCAGTATACGTCTATTTGGGCTTATATGAATGATCCAAAAAATCCACGTAGAGATTCTGCAGGTGTTTCTGGTCGTTATGGTGATGGGGCTAAGTGGGGGGCATTTCAATATTTAGACTATAATGCTACCAATCGTTTATCGGTAGGTTTTTTCCAAGCCGTAGTTTGGGCTAATGCAGACGAAGCAGGTCACCGTGGTTTTGATTTTAACTACCTTAATCCGGCCATCTTTTTACGTCCGGTAGAGTCAAATAATTCGAGCTCTCCCGACAAGATGTTTTTAGGGTTAAACGCAAAATATAAAGCATTTAACAATTTGACGGCTTATGGTCAATTTTTGTTGGGTGAATTTACCGCAAAGGAGTTTTTTGCTGGCAATGGTTATGCGCACAACAAATGGGGGGTGCAATTAGGACTTAAAGGATTCGATATTTTTAAGGTTAAGAATCTTAATTTCTTAACGGAGTTTAACGCCGTACGTCCATATACGTACCAGCATTTTTCTTCTGCTTCCAACTACAGCAACAATGGAGAGCCATTGGCACATCCGCGTGGCGCGAATTTTAAGGAGTTTTTAGCTTTGTTTAATTATTCGTGGAAACGTTTTGACTTCTCTATGCAGGGCTTGTATAGCTTGTATGGTACTGATCCTGCGGATGGTCGCAATATGGGTGGAGATATTTTTAAATCGTATTTAGATATTCCGAACACGCATGGTAATTTTATTGGCCAAGGGGTGAAAAATAACCTGTATTACGTTGATGCGAAAGCTGCTTATGTTTTAAACCCTAAGTACAACTTACGTTTGGAGCTTGGCTATAGCCAGCGCTACAATAAGGTACAGGATGTAGGAACGGAGAAATCGGGTGTTATCAGTTTTGGCTTACGTTCTTCCTTCCGCAATTTCTACGGAGATATGTAAGGAAAATGGTATATTTACCCTATAGCAGCAGTATTTAACATGAAGAAAATAGTAGTTATTAACGGACCAAATTTAAATTTACTTGGTGTTCGTGAAAAGAGTATTTATGGCGATAAGGATTTCCTTAGCTTTTTCGAAGACTTGAAAAAAGAATTCTCAGATCATGAGTTAACCTATTTTCAGAGTAACCATGAAGGAGCTTTGATTGATAAGTTGCATGAGGTTGGTTTCTCTTATGATGGTGTTGTTTTTAATGCTGGTGCCTATACGCATACTTCGGTAGCGTTGGGGGATGCCATTGCCGCTATTACCACACCAGTTGTGGAGGTTCATATTTCTAATGTACATCAGCGTGAATCCTTCAGACATCATTCGTATTTAGCAAAAAATTGCGTAGGTGTCATCTGCGGCTTCGGCTTAGCGAGCTATCGATTAGGTATTCAGAGTTTTCTCTAGAAATTTTTAAAAATAATTATAAAAAAGGCCGTATGCTTATTGATTTAGCATACGGCCTTTTTATATGTATTGTGTACTTGTTTTACTGTTTGATCTGTGCGATAATTTTACGGCTCGCTAAGTGAATAATCAAGGCTATAATTGCCGTTAAGCACATGGTGGTCAACATAGGGTAGGGCGTTCCATTATGAAAGTAGCTCACTAAGCACGAAGTTAAAGCTCCAATTCCCATTTGGATACAGCCTAATAAGGCAGAGGCACTGCCGGCTAAGGCTTTGAAAGGCGATAGCGCCAGCGCTGAGGTATTCGGGAAGATAAATCCATGTCCTAGCAAGAAGCAGAATATCAAAATTAACAAGACTGGGAAGGTTAAGATATTTGCCGATAAGCATACAACCATAAGAACACCAATAAACGATTGCCAAATATTGGCCGCTCGGCTAATTTGACTACTATTCCAGCGAGAAAGGATAAATCGGTTAATCTGTGTCGCTATTACCATCGCCGAAGCGATAAAAGCAAAGGCTAGCCCATATTGACTTTGTGTAAGTCCGTAATATTCCTGCATCACAAAAGAAGAGCCTGCTAGATAGCCATACATCCCCGAGGAAGCAATAGAACCAATTAAGCAGTAAATCATAAAGGTCTTATTGCTCAGTACTTCACCAAATTTCGTTAGGATAGCTTTAGGGAGTAAAGAAAAATTTTTATCGCCGGCATAAGATTCTGGTAATAGAAAATAGGTGGCTAAGAATATCAGCGTGCCAATAGTTGCTAAAGAAACAAAAATGTAGTGCCAATCGAAATAGCGAAGGAGTAAAGCTCCTGCACTAGGTGCTAAGATTGGAGATATCGCAATAACTAGCATCAGCAAGCTGAACACTTTTGCTGCGTCGCGTGGTTCATAATAATCTTGTATCATCGCTCTCGAAGCAACCATACCAGCACAGCTTCCTAAAGCCTGCATAAAGCGTAATACGATGAGGTGTTCAATATCCCTGGTGAAAATACAAAGGATAGTCGTTATAATGTAAATCAATAAACCAACGAGTAGCGGTTTTTTACGGCCAAATTTATCAAGCAAAGGGCCATAGATAAGTTGTCCGAATGCGATACCGACAAAGAAGCTGGTTAAGGATAATTGTACTTTATCGACAGAGCTGTTGAAGTCCGTAGCTATCGTTTGGAAAGCAGGGAGGTACATATCAATCGAGAAAGGACCTATTGCGGCTAGGAAGCCGAGTATAAGGAGGACAATCGTTCTGTTTGTTGTTGTTTTATGCATATCAAAATCTAATCTTTCGTCATTGATGTATAGTCCACTACAGGCAAGAACAAATGAGTAGTGGCTATGTTTTAGTCGTTAAAATATAGGGACAAAAACAAAGAACCCATCTGGTGTAGATGGGTTCTTTTATCGTTTTATTTTTTATCCTCTTTGGGCTTTCTAAATATTAAGAATAAGCCGATTAGTATGAAAGGGATACTTAATAACTGTCCCATATTGAAGCGCATACCTGCTTCGAATGCTTCTTGGTTTTCTTTAAAAAATTCTAGGAAGAAACGTGCGCCAAATAGTAATACCAAGAAGATACCAAATAAGTAGCCTGGTTTCGGTTTACTATTCTTTTTGTAGATAGCCCATAGTATAAAGAAGATAGCCACATAAGCAATTGCTTCATACAATTGTGCCGGATGTCTTGGAAGTTGATCATGCTTCTCAAAGACGATACCCCATGGTTTATCTGTTGGTAGACCAACGATTTCCGAATTGAAGAAATTTCCTAAACGTACAAAAGCACCAGCTAGCGGAACAACCAATACCAAGCGGTCTGCAAGCCATATAAAATTAGTTTTTGTATTGCGCGCAAATAGTGCTAGCGCCGTAATGATACCCAATGCACCACCGTGGCTTGCTAAACCTTGAAAGCCTGTTAATTCCCAGCTATCGCCAATTTTGCGGAAAGGCAAGATGATTTCTAAAGGATGACTTGCGTAGTAATCAAATTCGTAGAAAAGGCAGTGTCCTAAGCGAGCGCCAATCAGGGTGCCTAAGAAGATATAAATGCTTAAACGATCTAATAGCTCTTGGCTTTTGCCTGCTTTAGTAAAGATCTGAAGCATCAACACATAGGAAACAACAAAGGCTGCTAAAAAGCATAAAGCATAGTAGCGTAAACCAAAAGATCCCAGTTGAAAAAGAACCGGATCGATATTCCAATGGATAACATTTAAGATAGATGCCATAGTATAATTTTATGCGGTAAATATAAGCTTATCCTTGAATAATTCCATGAATCGTCAAATTTCTTATGCAATTAGTGATAAATTCCTAAATTTGAAAAGAGAGGTGTATATTGTAGGGAACGCTTAAATAAAGATAGAAGTACAAAAATATTTATCTCCTTTATACACAGTAATAAGACAGTATTATGGCAAGTAAAAAGACGAAAAACGACAAAAACCATGTCGAGGTGGTGACTCCAAAATCCGTTAAATTTTTTGAACAGTATATTAATAATCCATCACCAACAGGTTTTGAATGGCAAGGTCAGCGTTTGTGGTTAGACTACTTGAAACCTTATGTTGACGATACCTATATTGACAATTACGGAACAGCAGTCGGAATTATCAATCCGAAAGCTAAATATAAAGTGGTGATTGAAGCGCATGCCGATGAGATTTCTTGGTTTGTAAACTATATTACCAAAGACGGATTAATTTATGTTATCCGTAATGGTGGTTCTGATCACCAGATAGCACCATCCAAGCGTGTACACATCCACACTGATAAAGGATTGGTTAAAGCGGTATTCGGATGGCCAGCAATTCATACCCGTTCAGGAGAAAAAGAGGAAAGCCCTAGCTTGAAAAATATATTCCTTGACTGTGGTGCTACGTCGCAAGAAGAGGTGGAAGCTATGGGAATTCATGTAGGCTGTGTCGTTACTTATGAAGATGAGTTTATGATCTTGAATGATCGTTACTACGTAGGTCGTGCATTAGATAACCGTGCTGGTGGTTTTATGATTGCTGAGGTGGCTCGCTTATTGCATGAGAATAAGAAGAAACTACCTTTTGGTTTGTATATCGTAAACTCTGTCCAAGAGGAAATTGGTCTGCGCGGTGCGGAGATGATTGCTGATTACATCAAGCCAAATGTGGCTATTGTCACTGATGTGACGCATGACACGCAGACACCGATGATTAACAAAATTACGCAAGGAGATTTAGCGTGTGGTAAAGGACCTGTGTTATCCTATGCGCCAGCTGTACAGATTAACTTAAACAAATTGCTGATTGAGGTTGCTGATGCCAATGCCATTCCGTTCCAACGTCAAGCATCATCGCGCTATACCGGAACTGATACGGATGCTTTTGCCTATTCAAATGGCGGAGTACCTTCCGCATTAATTTCTTTGCCTTTGCGTTATATGCACACAACAGTAGAAATGGTGCACAAAGAAGATGTCGACAACGTTATTCGTTTAATTTACGAAGCACTACTGAAGATTGAAGATGGGCAAGATTTTCGTAGTTTTACAAAATAAGACAACAATTATTAACATATAAAAGGAAATAGAAATGGATGTAAATTTTTTGGATTTAAACAACAAAGAGGAGAATACCGAAAATAATAACGAACTAAGTATTGAATTAAGTGAAGAGGTTGCAGAGGGGATTTATAGTAACCTAGCCATCATCACGCATTCATCTTCTGAATTCGTATTGGATTTTATTCGTGTAATGCCAGGTTTGCCAAAAGCGAAAGTGAAATCGAGAATTGTACTAACGCCAGAACATGCAAAAAGACTTTTAGGAGCTTTACAAGATAATGTAAACCGCTTCGAAGCAGGACAAGGGCCAATCAAATCAAATGACCCTGCATTCCCATTAAACTTTGGTGGACCCAAAGGAGAGGCATAAGGCCCAATAATAATTTAAGGGAGCGCTGGTTAGCGCTCCTTTTTTTATGCACGACGATTTTCTAACGAACAATGCGTCGCCAAGACTGCAATCGCCCGAAAGCAGTTCAGCATATACTTGCCATGCTGAAGCACAATTCTTCAGTAAATGGAAACCAATATACTTTTCATTTGTTTTTTAATAAAAATATAAGATGGATATACAAGTAAGAAACTTGACGATTGAGGATTACAAAGATTTAAAGCGATCAATGGAAAAAGCCTACGGCAATGAAGCTGGCGAAGTATGGACCCGTGAGAATATAGAGGATCTTATTGAGATGTTTCCCGAAGGCCAGTTATGTGTGGAGCTAAACGGGCGTGTTGTAGCCTGCGCCTTATCGCTGATTATAGACTCTAAGAAGACTAATATTTATAAAAAATATCATGATATTATTGATGATGGTAAGTTTACGGTTCATGACCCTGAGGGTGACTTGCTCTACGGTATTGAGGTGTTTGTGCATCCTACCCATCGGTCGCTTCGTTTAGGGCGACGTCTGTATGATGCCCGTAAGGAGCTGTGTGAAGAAATGAATCTCAATAGTATTATCGCGGGTGGAAGGATTCCTAATTATCATAATTATGCCGATAAAATGACGCCGCGTACGTACATTGAGAAAGTGAAACGTAAGGAAATTTACGATCCTACGCTTACCTTTCAGCTGTCTAATGATTTTCATGTGCATAAAATCTTAAAGAATTATCTGCCAGAAGATAAAGAGTCAAACGAGTTTGCAACCTTGCTCCGCTGGGATAACATCTATTACGATCCGGATACACGCTCTAGCTCGGTTTCCAAACAGGCCGTACGCTTAGGCTTGGTACAGTGGCAGATGCGCTTGTTCAAAGATGTAGAAGCTTTTTACGACCAAGTAGAGTTTTTTGTGGATGCCGTGAGTGACTACGGTGCAGATTTTATCTTGTTTCCAGAATTCTTTAATACGCCTTTAATGAGCCCTTACAATGACCTTCCTGAGCGTAACGCTATGGAAAGGTTAGCTTCCTTAACGGATGATATTGTACGTAAAATGCAAGAGCTTGCCATCTCCTATAATGTCAATATTATAGCGGGTTCCATGCCTATCATAGAGTATAAAAAGTTGTATAACGCATCTTATTTATGTCATCGTAGTGGTAAGTTGGACGTACATAAAAAGATTCATATCACACCCAATGAGTTGAAGTATTACGGTATGGCGGGAGGGAATGATATTCAGGTTTTTGATACCGATTGTGGTAAAGTCGGTATGCTGATCTGTTACGATGTCGAATTTCCGGAATTAGGACGTATTATGGCTGATCAGGGTCTACAGATTCTTTTTGTACCGTTTATGACCGATACGCAAAATGGATACCTACGCGTGCGTGCCTGTGCGCAAGCACGAGCCATTGAAAATGAATGTTATGTCGCTATTGCCGGCTGTGTGGGCAACTTGCCGCATGTGAATAACATGGATATACAATATTCTCAATCCGCCGTATTTACGCCGTCCGACTTCGCTTTTCCTAACAATGGTATAAAGGCGGAGGCTACGCCGAATGCAGAAATGGTTTTAATAGCCGATTTAGACCTATACGCACTTCGCGATTTGCACGAATATGGTACTGTTAAAATATTGAAAGATAGACGTAAGGATTTGTACGAAGTACGGATGCTGAAAGGAAATAACTAATAGCTGAACATAAAAAGAGCTGCTTAGCAGCTCTTTTTATGTTGTAATTTCTTCGTAGTCTGTTGCTTTCGGTATTTTGGCGATATAGGCATCCCAAGTTTCCGGAATCCGCG
The DNA here is from genome assembly GCF_037572665.1 of Sphingobacterium sp. MYb382. Taxonomy (NCBI): domain Bacteria; kingdom Pseudomonadati; phylum Bacteroidota; class Sphingobacteriia; order Sphingobacteriales; family Sphingobacteriaceae; genus Sphingobacterium; species Sphingobacterium sp. MYb382. The sequence goes on along the minus strand of NZ_JBBGZT010000012.1, from coordinate 350,785 downwards.
TCAACTTACGTGCGTTAAGGTCCATCCATGCGCCATCTACATTCACCACGGCAGCAACCACACCATCGGCTTTAATAACTTCGTGGCGGAATGAAAAGCGAGAGTTCTTGACATTAAATTTAACGAGTTCCACGCTTACCTTAACAAATTCATCCAACCCAATTTCACGTTTGTAAACAAGTTCTTCACGGAAAAGAATAGGCCCTATCTGGTGTTTTGCAAACTCTTGAAGGGATAAGCCCAACTGGTTTAACATATTGCTACGTGCCTGTGCACAGAAATCTGCGTAAGCGGAGTGACGTACATGTCGGTTAGGGTCTAACTGTGCCCATAACACTTGTCCTTCATAAAAAATCGTGCTCATATCTCTTAATTATAATGCTGAGTAACAAGTTAAGCATTTTCCGGAATTGACACAAGTAGCCTTCTTGAGGTAAAGAAGAAAAGGGGATTTTTCTCGAGTCAATGATTGTTGACTCGAGAAAATATAATTTAATAGGTAGTTTTTTGTTTATACCTCCGTTTAGGAGGAATAGGAGATGTAGGTGTTCATGTATAATTTGTGCCTATCATCTAGGCTGCTTAGCCATTTATTTGTTTCCCTCGCTATGCTCGGGGATGTAAAAGTGATTACTAAAAACCTGAAATTATCTGCATAAGAATGGCGGTTATCCAACCTGCATAGGTGCCTATGGCATAGCCGAAAACAGCCAATATAACACCTACAGAAACCAAAGAAGGATGAAATGCCGCTGCCGTAACTGTTGCCGAGGCAACGCCTCCAACATTAGCCATACTGCCCACGGCAAAATAGAAAAATGGAGCACGTATAATTTTTGCCATGATAAAAAGACATAACGCATGGAAGCTAATCCAGATAAAGCCTACAAGAAAAAGTACTGGGTTTTCGAAAATAGCACGAATATCCATCTGCATACCAATGGTTACCACCAACATATAGAGCAGGACTGAGCCTATTTTTGAGGCACCAGCATATTCTAGTTTCTTTGCTGAGGTAAAAGATAGGCCTATACCAATAAATGTGGCAATAAGAATCATCCAGAAGAATGCATTTGTTAAGGAGAATTTCTCTAGCGTAGGGTAATTGTTGCCTAAATATTGAGCTATAGGTTCCGAAAGGGAAGAGGCAATAGCCGTACCACCGAAAGCTAGTGCGATCATAAAGATGATATCTTTCGTTTCTGGCATGCGATTGTTTTCTTTCGATTTCGCATCCATACGCTGCATCAAGCTGTCAACATCCGACGAGTCTGCCTTGAAATATTTATCTATTTTTTTCGAGCGTCCAGCACCATACAGTAAAAGAGCCATCCATAGGTAGGCTACGAAAACATCAACAGCAATGATAGCGGAGAATACCTTTGGTGAAGGTTGAAGGATTTCTTTTAGCGCAACTTGATTGGCACTACCGCCAATCCATGAACCCGCTAGCGCTCCTAAGCCACGCCATACCTCATCAGGGCCTGCTACACCAAGCACTTGTGGCGCAACTAAAGAGACCAACCACAAAGCAAGAGGGCCACCCAGCATGATGCCTATTGTTCCTGTTATAAACATAAGTCCTGCACGTTTGCGCAGGCTCCACATTTCCCGTAAATCTAGGTTTAAGGTGAACAAAATTAGACAGGCAGGCAGGAAATAGCGACTACCGATGCTCGTTAACGGCGAGTTCTCTCCGTCGAACACATGAAAGGTATTTAATATCCCAGGGATAAAATAGCATAATAATAGAGGAGGAACAACCGATAAAAAACCTTGAATGTACTTGTTTTTCAGCGTGGAGGCATAAAAAACAATACCTAAGACGGCCATTAAAAGACCAAATACAGCCACATTATTGGTTACTAGTGGTGTAACATCTTCGATTCCATTTTGCATAATTTTCGGGTTATTGTTAAATTGCTGTGAAATTATACATTAATTTCGGATTGCCAACTGTTTTTTGGTTATTCTTGCAAAGAAGTGCAACCTAAATTTATAAATCACATAATCTATTATCATGATAAACCGTAGGGATTTTATTAAAAATACAGGAATCGTTTTGGGGACAACGGCTGTAAGCACACCTGTTTTTTTGAAAGGGAATACTGTCGCTAACAAGACCATTCGTGTAGGCCTAGTGGGCTGCGGTGGTCGAGGTACAGGCGCCGTATTTCAAGCCTTAGAGGCTGATCCCGATGTACGTGTCGTGGCGTTGGCTGATGTTTTTGCAGATAATTTAGGTAATGCGCTGACGGCATTAAAGGCTAAGTATGGAAATCGTATCGAGGTAACGGAGCAAAGCAGCTATTTGGGCTTTGACGCTTATGAACGTCTGATAAAGTCGGATGTAGATGTGGTGTTGTTATGTACACCACCAAACTTTAGACCATCACATTTAGCCTTGGCCGTGAAAGAGGGCAAGCATGTTTTCTGTGAAAAACCGGTGGCCATTGATATACCCGGATTGCATGAAGTTGAACAAGCCGTTAAATTGGCTAAAGAAAAGAATATTTCTATTGTCAGTGGCTTCTGTTTCCGTTACTCCCTACCGAACCGCGAATTGGTGAAGCGTATTTATCAGGGAGATATTGGTGATGTAAAAGGGATATCTACTTTCCGTCATGGCGGAGAGCTGAGTTTTCGTGATCGTCAGCCAGGATGGTCCGATTTGGAGTTCCAGTTGCGTAACTGGTTTTACTTCCAGCGTTATTCCGGCGATATGATTGTAGAGCAAACGATTCATAGCATTGACTACATGTCGTGGCTATTGAAAAATGAGCTGCCGACAAAGGTAACCGCTACTGGTGGCCGTCAAAGCCGCCCGTGGAATAATTATGGTAATGTGTATGATCATTTCACCGTGGAGTATGCGTATACGGATGGTTTCCGCTGTTTCCATTTTGGTAGACAACAAAATGGTACGACCTCGCGCAATACAGTAGAAGTGATGGGAACCAAGGGCTACGCTAATGTAGCGATCAACAGTAGTTATGAAATCTTTGGTGACCAAGCATGGAAAAATAAAGAAAAATTGAATAATATGTACCAAACGCAGCATGATGAACTATTTAAAGCTGTAAAAGAGGGACGTAGTATTAATGATGGCGATTTTATGGTGAACTCTACTTTACTGGCTATCTGGGGACGTTTATCGGCCTACTCTGGAAAGACACTAAGTTTAGACGAAGTATTGCATTCTAAAGAACGCTTAGGTCCTGCTATTGGGGACTACGATTGGAAGATGACCGTAGACGAAAGACCTATCGCACGCCCTGGAGCATTTAAATTTGTATAAAGATGAGTATTATACGTGTTTTAGTTGTAGGCTGTGGAAATATGGGAGCATCGCATGCGCAGGCTTACCATCAGGATGCTCAATTTGAAATTGTTGGTTTAGTAGCGCGCGGTGCAAGCAAAGATGGGCTTAACGCTAGTTTTGAGAATCAGTATGCTACGTTCTCCGGTTATGAAGAGGCACTCGTAGCGACCGCGCCCGATGCGGTTTGTATTGCTACCTATCCCGATACGCATGAAGCGTATGCGATAAAAGCTTTTGAGCATGGCGCCCATGTGTTCATTGAAAAGCCCTTGGCAGATACGGTTATTGGTGCACAGCGTGTTATCGATGCCGCCAAACAAGCGAATAAAAAGCTCGTTGTAGGCTATATCCTTCGACACCATCCTTCATGGATTAAGTTTGTTGATTTAGGAAAAACACTCGGTAGTCCTTTGGTATTTCGAATGAACCTTAACCAGCAAAGTCATGGATACATGTGGGACGTACATAAAAACTTGATGGCTAGCCTTAGCCCTATTGTGGATTGTGGTGTTCATTATATCGATGTGATGTGCCAAATGACGAAAGCTAAGCCCGTGCAAGTATCGGCTATTGGCGCACGCTTAAGTCCAGAGGTTCCCGCCAATAATTACAACTACGGGCAATTGCAAATTCGCTTTGACGATGGTTCTGTCGGTTGGTATGAGGCAGGCTGGGGACCAATGATGAGTGAGACCGCTTTCTTTGTGAAGGATGTCATCGGCCCGAAAGGATCGGTGTCTATTGTTGCCAAAGAGGCGTCGGCAGCGGGTAAGTCAGACTCTGTAGCAGCACATACACAAACGGAATCTATACGTTTACATCATGCTGAGCTCGATGCGAATAATGCATTTGTACATGCCGATGAATGGTTTGATTTGCATGATGAGCCCGACCATCAAGAGTTATGTAATCGCGAGCAGCGTTTCTTTTATGAATCGATACATCAAGATAGCGACTTGTCTAAATCTATGGATGACGCGTTAAATAGTCTACGCATTGCCTTAGCCTGCGATGAGTCTGTAAAAACAGGCGCTATCGTTACGCTAACGTGATGCTTGAAGAGCAATAACGGTGAAGGTGGTTCGACGATTGAGCCGCCTTCCTGCTTCTGTACCGTTGTCAGCCACAGGCACACTTTGTCCATAGCCTTTAATGATTAGGCGTTTCTCCGCGATACCACGCTCCACCAATCTTTTTCTTACTGCTTTCGCTCTTTCTTCCGACAGGGTAATGTTTCCTTGAACTGTACCTGTGTTATCCGTGTGGCCAGCAATCTCAATCTGCAGCTGTGCGTTGGTCTTTAAGAAAGCTGTCAATGCTGCTAAATCCGCTTCCGACTGTGGAAGTACATGCGCACTATTCGTATCAAAATAGATGTTACTAAGTTGGCTGCTCGAACCAACGGTTATAGGGCTTAAGCGAATAGGGACATAGAAAGATTCATTCGCAAAAGCTGGATTATCTAATGCATATTGGCGCGAGTCAAACAGATAGCCTTCACTTTGTACATGCACGGCATAGTTATGCCCCAATGGTAAGGTCGCTAGAAACTGCCCATCAAGTATATCGCTATCATCCTCGAATACACGTTCATTGGTTTCTGTATTCGTCACGCTAATCAGGGCGCGTAACGGTGTATTCGTAAGCGCATCACGTACTTCGCCTTTAATATAGGCAATGGCTCCGGGGCGCTGATATTGAGGAACCTCAAAGCGGTAAATATCCTGCTGGCCAGCGCTATCTTGTGCCGCGAGGTGGCCAATTTTACCATTCATGCTTACATGCAGGGCTACTTGATCCCTGAAGTTGTTGATGCTAGGCCCTAGGTTGACCGGAATACTCCAATTTCCATCCTCCCCAAGCGTGCTTTGGAAGATGTCCTTACGGCCAAATCCAGGCCAGCCATCAGAGGCAAAATAAAGCGTTTTATTGTCCGGGTGGATATAAGGAGCACTTTCATCATATGGACTGTTAATAGTAGCACCTAAATTTTGTGGCGTGTTCCAAGTACCGTCTGCCTTAAGTGTACTTTTATAAATGTCGTACCCACCAATACTACCGGTACGGTTACTTACAAAGTATAAGGTCTTTCCATCGGCCGAAATAGCGGGTTGGGATTCCCAACCTTTGGTGTTGATGGGGGCGCCCAAGTTGTGGGGTTTACCCCAGATACCATTTTCACGCTTGGCGACATAAATATCGCAACTGCCGAGACCATCGGGCCAGTTGCAGGCCGTGAAAAATAAATATTTACCATCAGGAGAGATACAGTGCGCCCCTTCGTTGTAATTTTCGGAGTTGATCGTTCCTTCCAACTTCTGTGCAACCGACCAGTTTCCGTTTTCTAAATGACTCTCATAAAAATTCTCTTGATTCGCTGTTTTACGCGTGAAAATAATAGTCTTGTTATCAGCCGTTAATTTTGGGAAATATTCGTCATGCTCGGTATTGATTTCGGAACCCAGTGGAACGAGGCTGAGCAAGGAAGGGCTGCTACTATTGGCTATGCTGAAAATACAATCTTTGATGTACTTATCGGTCAAAGCCAAGCTCTTGTCGGAAAGCTTCGCTATTTTTTTGTAGTGTTCTAATTGCTGCTTCGCCTCTTCGTATTGTCCTGTGAAAAGTAAAGATTGGCCCAGTCCGAAATAGGTGAGGGAAGTAAGTTGTGGGTCGAGCCTCACGACCGATTGGTAGGCAGATACTGCCTGTTCATAGTTTTCCGTTTTGCGGTAGCTATCGCCCAATTGTTGGTAGGCTGTCGCAAAGGTAGGGTCTTGCGATACCGCAATGAGCAGCTGCACTTGTGCTTGTGCATAGTTATTCAGACGAAGCGCTTTGCCGGCCTCTAGAAAAGCAGCTTGTGCCTTTTTATTGGCCGAAGGCTTTTGCGCATAAAGCATCGTAATGCTGCATAGCAAGCTCCATAAAAGTATGCGTAGATGACCCATAAACCATTGGTTTTGAGTTTAAAAATACGATTTTTTTTTGGTCTTTTAGGCCTAAAAAATTAAGGGATGTTTAAGTACTTATGTGTCTGCAATGAAATCTCCCAACGTGGGTTTTCCATCACGTAAGGAATGATTAAAGGAAGCATCTCTGCCGCTTTAGACCATTCTGGTTGCAAGTATAGCTTACAGTCTTTACCTACTAATCGTGCATGATCTTCAGCCCAAGCAAAATCACTTTTGTTGAAAACAATGACTTTCAGTTCGCCCGCAGCAGCCAATACATCAGGCAATGGAGCTTTAAACTTTTTAGGCGACAAACAGATCCAATCCCAGTGGCCCGATAGCGGATAGGCTCCTGAAGTTTCCATAAACGTCTTGATGCCGGCTGCTTGTAATCCTTTTGTCAAATAATCTAAATTGTAAAGCAAAGGCTCTCCGCCGGTGATAACAACGGTCTTCGAAGGGTGTTTTTTTGCGTTTTCAATGATTTCGTCGGCAGGTGTTAACGGATGGAGATCCGCATCCCAGCTTTCTTTCACGTCACACCAATGACAACCTACATCGCAACCGCCTAAACGGATGAAATAAGCCGCTTTTCCGGTGTGATATCCTTCTCCCTGTATTGTGTAGAACTCTTCCATTAAAGGAAGTAGCGTGCCATCTTCTGGAACCTGATTTGACATAACCATTTTATTAATCGTGCAAAGGTACGAAAAATTAAGATAGCCGCCAGTGGAACGACAATTTCTCGCAGCCAACATAAATTGGAATACGTTTTTTATAAAACATTTTCGGCCCGCCATTGTTCTATAATTGGTAGTCCGAATAGAAAGTTTACTGCACACTATTGATTAGCTATGCAGGATAACTTTTTCCTTAAAGTAATAAACCAAAGTAGAAGTATATGAAAACATCTCCTCTTTTAGAAAGACTGGCAAAGGATAGTCGTGATTTATGTGTAACCATTTCATTCAACACACATCGTACACACCCCGATAGTCAACAAGATGCAATAGCCTTGAAAAATTATGTGAGTGAAGCGAAACAACGTGTTTTAGCGAAAAAAGATAAGCGGGAGGCGGCCTCCATTTTAGAACAGCTAGATAAACTCCCTGAACAGATTAATGTGCGAGAGAATAAAGAAAGTCTACATATTTTTTTGTCCGATGATACCCATGAAATATTTCGTTCCGATTGGGATACCAATCAGGAAGGTGTGCATGTTTCAAATTCATTTGCCGTTCGTCCGCTCGTAAAACAGCTCAGCCGCAAGGTTCATTACCGTATCATGGTACTTTCGCAAAGTGGCGTAAACCTGTATGATGCTGAAAATGGAACCATCATAGAAGAAATTAAAGAACATGGTTTCCCTTTTGGTGAAAATCCTTTTTATGTCAATAATCAGCCGCGTGCTAGTGATGCAGGCCATGTCGATGACCTCCTTCGGGAATATTTAAATCGGGTAGATAAAGGGTTAAATGCCGTGTATAATAGCCGCGATAAAATACCAACGGTAGTTATTTCTGTAGCCGATAATTACCGGTTACTCCTGGAGGTAGCCGATAACCCTGCGATTTATTGGGGAGATACGGCTTTAGACTACAACAATTCGGCAGAGCATCATTTGGCTGATCAGGCATGGACCTTTGTAAATGCACATCAGGAAAATCAAGATGAGCAAGTGGTTGCCGAACTGCGCGAGTCTGTAGGGCAGGGGAAGGTGATTACTGATCTGCAAGAAATTTATCAAGCCGCTTTGGATGGTCGAGCAGCTCGCTTAGTCATCCAAGAGGATTTTGTACAACCAGCCTCTTTTGAAGGAGAACGTAATTTGAAATTAGAAGAAAGTGGAAAAGGCGTCGGCGTTATTGATGATATCACGAGCGTTATCGCTTATGAGGTGTTATCGAAAGGTGGAACCTGTTACTTCGCGAAGACAATTAGTGATGCTGAATTAAGTCCGATTGCTTTGCAAGTCCGCTATTAAAGATAAGTTTATAAACTTAACATTGAGGTAGGTTCCTGGAGCGCAAGTTTCAGGAACCTTTTCATTGTAGGCCTAGGATGCTACATAAAAAGGACCGCCTTGTGGGCAGTCCTTTTATCATTTACAAATCTTTAATGCTGAGCTTAAGCCGTAGGGCTTGTTGGCGTTAAGTTTTTTGCTTTTTTAACTTTCGTATCTAACAAAGCTAGATTAATTACTTCCGACATTCTTGTCACGTAGTGGAAGCGTAAATCTTTGATGTAATCTTCCTTGATTTCAAGGATATCTTTTTCATTAGCCTTACTCAAAATAATCTCTTTGATATTAGCACGTTTGGCCGCTAATATTTTCTCTTTGATACCACCCACAGGAAGTACGCGACCACGTAAGGTAATTTCTCCCGTCATCGCCAATTTCTCTTTAACTTTGCGTTGGGTAAACAAAGAGGTTAGCGCCGTCAACATGGTAATACCTGCAGAAGGACCATCTTTCGGTGTTGCACCCGCAGGTACGTGAATATTCACATCCCATTGGTCAAATACCTTATAGTCGATGCCAAACTCTTCAGCATGTGAGCGTAGATAAGCCATTGCAATAGCTGCCGACTCTTTCATCACATCACCTAGATTACCCGTTAGGCTTAGTTTTCCTTTACCTGGGCTGATGCTCGACTCGATGAATAAGATGTCACCACCAACCGAAGTCCATGCTAATCCAGTTACAACACCTGCAATCTCGTTGTCTTCATATAGGTCTTTATCAAAGATAGGAGCTCCTAAAATTTCTTCCGCCAATTGTGCGTCTACCTTAGGATTGTATGGTTTCTCCATAACAATACGGGTTGCTACACCACGTACGATAGAACCTACTTTTTTCTCTAAGCCACGAACACCAGACTCACGTGTATACTCCTCGATTATTTTTTCGAAGATTTTAGGGCTTAACTGTACGTCTTTCTTATTCAAACCATGAACTTCCAGTTGTTTCGGAAGTAAGTGTTTCTTCGCGATTTCAATTTTCTCCTCAATCGTGTAGCCGTTAACCTCGATAATTTCCATACGGTCTAATAAAGCCGGTTGAATGGTACTTAAAGAGTTCGCTGTAGCGATAAACAGAACTTTCGACAAGTCGTATTCCATTTCCACATAGTGGTCATGGAAATTGGTGTTTTGCTCTGGGTCTAATACCTCCAACAAAGCTGAAGAAGGATCGCCTTTGAAGTCAGAACCTAATTTATCAATCTCATCCAATACAAAAACTGGATTTGAAGTACCCGCTTTTTTCAACGACTGGATGATACGTCCTGGCATCGCTCCAATATATGTTTTACGGTGTCCACGGATTTCCGCCTCGTCACGTACGCCACCTAAGGCCATACGTGTATATTTACGGCCTAAAGCACGAGCGATAGATTTTCCTAAGGATGTTTTACCAACCCCTGGAGGGCCTACCAAACATAAGATTGGCGCCTTCATATCGTTCTTAAGCTTCAATACCGCTAAGTATTCTACAATACGCTGTTTTACCTTTTCTAAACCGTAGTGGTCTTTATCTAATACTTTAACCGCACGGTTTAAGTCGAAGTTATCTTTCGAATACTCAGACCATGGCAAGTCTAATAGAACCTCTAGGTAGTTGATTTGTACGGAGTAATCTGCTGCCGCAGGATTAATACGCGACAATTTTTCCAACTCCTTATCAAAATGCTTCTGGATATCTTTAGACCATTTTTTTGCTTTGGCGCGTTTCTCTAGATCTTGAATTTCCAAGTCCGGCGTGTTGCCTCCCAATTCTTCTTGAATGGTTTTAAGCTGCTGGTTTAAGAAATAATCACGCTGTTGCTTGTCTAAGTCGATGCGTACTTTATTCTGAATCTGATTTTTAAGCTCCAACATTTGGATCTCTGTCGTCAGGTGTTCTAATAAGTTTTTAGCACGTTTAACAAAGTCCTTAGTCTCCAAAAGAAGCTGCTTCTGCTCTGTCTCTAGCGATAAATTCGAAGAAATAAAGTTTACCAAGAAGGTAGGGCTCTCAATATTTTTGATGGCCAAGCCAGCCTCGCTCGGTAAGTTTGGCGAAAGCTGAATAATTTGAAGTGCCAACTCACGAATAGAAGATATTAACGCTTTAAATTCTTTGCTGGAAACTTTAGGCTTATCCTCAGGAACACGCTCTACTTTTGCCTTTAAATAAGGGGTCGTAGACTCCATTTCAATGATTTTGAAACGTTGTTTACCTTGGATGATAACCGTAGTATTGCCATCAGGCATTTGTAAAACCTTGATGATATGTGCTACGGTACCGATTTTATTGAGCTGCTCTAATGTAGGCTCTTCGATGTTCATGTCCTTTTGGGCAACAACACCAATCGTTTTATCGCCTTTGTAGGCTTCTTTAACGAGTTTGATAGATTTATCACGACCTACAGTAATAGGAATCACGACACCAGGGAAAAGAACAGTATTACGTAAAGGTAAAATGGGCAATATTTCGGGGATATCAGCCTTGCTCATTTCTTCTTCATCTTGCGAACTTAACAACGGAAAAAACTCCGTGTCTTCGTTTATGACAGAAAGTACTTGGTTGATATCAAATGTGTCGTTTTTGTTCATATAAATATGTGTTAACCCGACAAGATGTCAGATTTTTAGATAATTTTTATCTTAATGGATTATTTATCCTATAATTGCAAGAGCGATGCCAAGTTTTAGAAAATGAGCGGTTTTAGCCATCTTAAAGCCCTTATCGGTTAAATAGGCAGGAGAAAAAGATAAGGATATGACATTATGTATGCTTGAAATGCGGAAATCTTCGTATTTTTATATGCCGATTACGTTAGATGTACCCTGTGTGATGGCAGAAGCGCTCTCTTAGGAAGCGCCGGAAGGAAAGAGAACAACAATTAAAAAGTATAGATAAAAGAGTAATATGAAACGTAATTTTGTCCACAACCCATGGAAAGCAGTTAGGCTAGGACTAGCTTCTGCTGCGCTGGCTGTGCTAGCATTGACGGCATCAGCACAAGAGCAACATAATAATCCAAATGTACGTTTAGGTCAAAAAGCGGTTTTGGATGGTGATTTTAAATCAGCGGTGACTCACTTGCAAAAAGCATTACCGACGGAAGCAAATGATCCTGATGTACAATACTTATTAGGCTATTCACAATTTCAAAATGGTGACTTCCCAAAGGCGGTAGAGAGTTTTAAAAAGGTTATTACTTTAGACCCTAAAAATGTATCTGCATTATACTACAAAGCGAAAGCTAATAATAACTTAGCTGTAAGTAACACAAGCGGTTTATCAACTGTTGCAAAAGAGCAGTTATTGAAAACTGTTATCGATGACTATACAAAAGCACTGGGTATAACACCTAACGATGCTAAACTATATCAAAATAGAGGTGTAGCTTACCGTGACTTAGGTATTTTGGTAGGTACAGCTGGAACAAAAAACTATGATAAAGTAGCGGCAACAGCAGCATACAAGAATGCATCAACAGATTTTGAGAAAGTTTTATCGTACGATTCTTCACGTAAGGATATCCAAACGGAAGTTAAGAAGGTTAACGTATACCGTGAATCTTTGAAGTAAGATCTTCTAGGAAAAAGTAAAAGGCTTGCACAAGTGCAAGCCTTTTTTATTGCTTTTACGAGTAGGCTATCGGCCTTTTTCTTTTTACTTGTTGAAAATCTAGCAATGTAGCAACAACGAGCACCGTCAGTAAAAAGATATTAATAGCCATGTGTTTTTCATAGGACAAATGGATGTAGGGACTTCCATATGCATAACCCGCGTAAAAGTAGAACGTATGGCTAAGCCAAACATAGCCTGTATAAATAAATAGTAAAATCGATCCGACAAGAAATCCATAACGACGGAAGCTTAATAGTAGCAGTGCCACAATAATCTCTATGCCTATGCTTGTCAAGGCTATCCATGAAATGTTTTGTGCTTTAAATAAGCCTGTAGCAGCCAAGGATTTAAGGAAAATAGGTGGGCAGATAACTTTTTGAAGTTCGGTGTAGATGAAAAAAAAGCTAAAAAATAGGGCAATAATTTGGAGTAGCGTACTTAATGTAAGGTGTTTTTTCATTGTATTCGTCCTCATGCTAAGGTCTTCTTGTTTGTTTATGGTGACTTGATATTGTTTTACTATACCTTTTATAAGGTCGTATGCGCTAACGGATAAGGGTCAACAAGCTGTGGCTGAATATATAAGCCACAGTCTGTTAACCAATACATGCGGAAATATTGCAAAACGCATGTATCACGCTATATTAAGGGGAGTAGTAGTCTGATTTCAACAATATAATTAGGGATAACCTATTTGCGCGCCATTCAAAAAACGCAGGTGTACGTGTATTATTAGTGCTGAAATTAAAATACTTAATCCTTGAATTACATATTAAGTCAAAATTAAGCAGGAGCGGAGCAAGAGAAGACCTTTATAAGGTTAAATAGTCAGGTAATAAGACTAAATTATGCTGCGGTGTGTTATTAGGTTAGCGTCTTTATATGGAATAAAGCATGGCATAAAAAAGGCCTCTACATTAATGTAAAGGCCTCCTAAGTCTTATTTTTATTCCTAGAAAACGATAGGTTCGCCTACAGGAAGTTTATTGTTTTTAGCAAAAATACCACATAAGTGGAACAATAGGCGTGCACCAACATTACCATCCCATTCGTCATGCTCACCTGGCGCTACTTCCACCAAGTCTACCCCGATGATTGTTTTACCACTCGTTGCCAACACGTTTAATAGGTAGGTCACTTGCTCGTAAGAAAGACCTCCAGGTACTGGTGTACCCGTGTTCGGGCAGTACCAACGGTATAGGGCGTCAATGTCAAAGCTTATAGCCACCTTTTCTGGAAGCTGCGCAATAACTTCATTGACTTGCTCTTGCCATGTTTTCCCTTCAAATTGGTTTTTCTTTAAATCAGCATCCGTATATACTTTTACCTTATCGCTTGATTTTACAACAGCCACTTCTTGCTCGCAGAAATCACGAATACCCACTTGCACCAATTTGCTTACTTCTGGAAGTTGAATAGTATTGTACATAATTGAAGCATGCGAATAGGTAAAGCCTTCATAAGCAATGCGTAAATCCATGTGCGCATCAAAATGAAGAATACCAAAGTTGTCATGCTGTGTTGCTAATGCTTGGTAGTAGCCTAGCGGTGTAGAGTGGTCACCACCAAGTAAAATCACTTTTTTACCTTGCGCTGCCCAGTATAATACACGTTCTTTCAATTCAGCATTCAATTGTGTTGATGCCGCATTGATAGCCGCCAAGTCAGCACTTAAAGTAGCATCTTCCGCAACGTCGTCACCATTTTCTAAAGCCTCAATGATGGGCTGCGCTAAAGCTTTGTACTTGTCGCTATTTGCGCGCCATTGTGCTGGTGCTTCATCCATATAGATACCTAATTTCCATAGCTCTGGAAATTCTTGGTGTAAAAGATCCACTTGAAAAGAAGCTTCCAAAATTGCTTCTGGACCATCTGCCGCTCCAGCTCCATAACTAACGGTTACTTCCCAAGGCACTGGAATGATAATGATTTCACTCTCCTCGGCTGTAAACGGTAAACCATAGATGCTCGCATCGGCTAAGCCTGGCTGCGAAGGATCAAAATTTGCTATTTTTTGTTCTTTTGTAGACATATGTGTCGTTCCCTTATTCTTTGCCACAAAGATAATAAGATTGCCACACTTTAGTTCCTCGACTTTTTATTTCTTGTACTTATCGTATAAACCTTGGCCGCCACGAATCAAAGGGATGCATTTTTCCAGCCTACTTTCTTTTGTTTTCTGCTGCTTTGCTTCGGCAATATAGCTAATGTATTCGCGCTGCTTGCTGAGCGTTAATCCTTCAAAAGATTGCTGCAGCAGCCTGTCTTTTGAAAGTTCGTCTAATAATAAACCTTCGATTTTAGGCGTAGGTAGTGGAGTAGGCTGTAAAAATTTGCCATCAATAACGGTTTGTATAGCCTCTTGAACGTAGGCCTTAACCAAAGGAGGGTTAATCTCTGAACTACTAAAAAACCTCCATTGGCGCTGCGCTTTGGTCTTATCTGTGGCCGTCACAAGCAGCTTTTCTTTATCTTCCAAAAAGATTCCATTGAAAAACCACAAAGCGAAATGGTGTTTAAATCCAGAAAAAGAAACGATATTCTTGCCTTTATAGGTGTATACCTCACCGCCCCATTTAAACTCCCTTTTCAGCGGTAGCTCTTCCATAATCTGCGTCATCAGCTCATTGGCCTCATCCCATTGATTATTGTGCTTCTTCCAGTCTGGGGCAATTTTATCCTTTAAGCGCTCCACATTAAATAGGATAATTTTTTCAATTAGCGACTTAGGCAACTCGCTATCTAAAGAAATATGTATGGTTCCTTTGGATGTTTTGTAATCCTTAAGTTCCTCTTCAAAATGAGCGATGGCCTCCGCACCCGGGTAAAGACTAATATGCTTGGCGTAGCACGCAAAATGTATAAGGTTTCCGTTAAGGCGGAAAGTAGGCATCTGATAGTTGATGGTTTCGGTCGCTTCGGGGGCTAGCTGCTGAATAAACTGGCGTAAAGCCTGCAATTTTTGTTGACTGCTTTCTGCGCATTGCGCAATGTATTCATCGATATTGAGAGACGTCGAAGGCATAGCTAGTGAATACGTTGGTATTTTTGACTTACATAAGCAACCGTGTGAGCCATAAGGCTAAGGAGCACCTCTTCATTTAAGTCGCTTATTTTCTTCGCATAAATACATGCTTTACCCATCTTGAACTTGCCTAGGCCTTCCAATAGTTGTTCCCCCTGTTCGGCACCCGCATAAATATAAAGCGATAGCGCCGCCTTTCTTGGCGAGAATGCTAATAGTGGTGCCGACCCTTCATGGCCCGAGGCATACACGTAGTGGTACTCACCAAAACCGATGATATCCTTGCCAAACATACGTGCTTCAACGCCCGTAATTTTCTGCATTAGGGTAATCAAATGTGTACTGTCACTTCGCTTTTGCGCATCATCAAGCTGTGCGATGAAATCGGCAACAGCATGATCATTGTATATCGTTTTTAAAGTAGCCAAAACTATGTGTAAATAATGTTCTACAAGCTGTATATTTTTTCGACGTAGAGGCGGAAGTTGGTTAAAATAGCATCCCAACCCGCTGTTTGTGTGTCTATAGGGTTTTCCTCTTCCGGGTCTATAACAAGACTTACATCGGTAGCATCAGGCAACGATTTGAAATGAATCTCCACTTTTCTGCCGTTTGGCATCGTATAATTAATCTGCTTGAATGGATCTAAACGCGTGTAGGTGCCTTCAAAATCAAAAGCATAGCTGCCGTCTTTTGCCGCCATGTGGTATTTTAGCTTGCCGCCAATGCGTAAATCATTACTGGCCGACGTGCACTGCCAATCATCACTGGCATGGTTCCATTGTTTAATGTCTTCTTCTGAGGTGTAAGCATTCCATACCGATTCAACACGTACATGAATGCGCTGGCTTATTTGGATAGGTTTCATATGCGCTATAGCTGTTATTGCGAATAACAAGATACAATAAAAAAATTAATGCTTCTCGATTTTCATGGTTGTTTTTTATTGTTTTCCCCTGCGGGGGATGTAGAAAGGCTTCAGGCAACCGAGGTTTTGCGGTAGCAAAAAAGAAGCATCTACACGTTTTAATGTAGATGCTTCTTTTTTGTATTCGCTATATATCGGGCTTTCAACAGCAAAAAGGCTGCGGAAAACCTTTTTTAAAGGACTATTTTATTCTGATTTACGTTTTAGATAATGATGAAGCTCAATCTGTGAACGTACAGGTTTCTTTGTATTCTCTACGTAGCGATTGTCTAAATCATTGTTTAACACGCGTGCTTTGACATTGTCTTTGAGCTGTATTTGTAACATATCAATCAACTCCGTCTTTATCTTTTTGTTGTCAATGCGCACCGCTGCTTCTACACGATGGTCTAAGTTGCGCGTCATCCAGTCTGCCGAAGAGATGTAGACAAGTTCTTTCCCTGCTGCATAAAAATACATTACCCGGGCATGCTCTAAATACTCATCGATAATACTGATGGCCTTGATCGGCTCTTTAAATTTCTTATCCTGCACGGCACAGTAAATACCACGAATAATCAGTTCTATCTTGACGCCCACTGTAGCCGCTTCATAAAGCTTGCGAATCAATGTTTTATCGCTAAGTGAGTTGATTTTAACGATGATATGCGCTTTGTGACCCAATTTAGCTTCCGCAATTTCCTTGTCGATATTAGCAATGATGGTATTACGCATATTCATTGGGCATACCAGCAGGTTTTTACACGGCAGCAGGCTAAAATCAATCGCTATCTTAGGCTTTTTCAATGCATTGAAAATCTTGTTGATATCGGCCATGATGGTTCTGTTGCTCGTCATCAAGCAGTAGTCGCCATAAACCTTAGCCGTCCGCTCATTGATATTACCCGTACTCACAAAGCCGTACTGCAAGGTTTTATTATTGCTACGTTTCTTGATGATACATAGCTTCGCATGTACCTTCTTGTTGGGAATACCCAAGAGCACCTGAATACCCTCCATCTCAAAACGCTCCTTCCAATCCATATTATGCTCTTCGTCAAAGCGTGCGCGAAGTTCCAACATCACCGTTACCTCCTTACCATTGCGGGCAGCATTCACCAAAGCATTGGCTATTTTGGAGTTCTGCGCCATTCGGTAAATGGTAATATGAATAGACTTCACATCGGGATCCATCGCCGACTCCCGTAATAGGTCAATCATCGGCGAGAAGCTATGGTATGGGAACGATAGTAGCACATCTTTCTTGACTAAAACATCGCTGATGCGCTGCTTACCATCAAAGTCAGGATGGTTGAAAGGTATACGTTCCTCTAGTTTCTCTTCTGTTTTAAACACCTTAGGGAAGCCCATGAAATGTTTGAAATTGTGAATCTTCTGTCCCGGGATGATGCTATCTTTCTTCGATAGGTTCAGCTTCTTGATCAGAAATTCGACCAGTGAAGAGTCCATTTCTTTGTCAAACACAAAGCGAGTTGGCTTTCCTTTACGTCTGTTTTTTATCCCTTTGGTAATCTTTTCTACCAGCGTGGTGTTGATGTCATTGTCGATATCAAACTCTGCGTCCTTCGTGATTTTGAAGGCGTGGGCCTCGAAGGTGTCGAACCCAAAGAACGAAAAGATATAGGGTAGATTAAACTTGATGATATCTTCTAATAGGATAACGTGCTTCTCTCCTTTAGGGGCCGGCAATAGGATGAAACGTCCATTCTCTTGTGTCGGTACCTCAATCAGGGCAAATTTTGTTTCGTACTCCCAATCTGTTTTGCGCATGGCAATACCGAGGTACAAACTTTTATCACGCAAGTAGGGGATAGGGCGCATATCATCCAGCATCAGCGGGATAACATTAGATTCTACCTCTTCTTCGTAGTAATGCTTCACAAAATGTTGCTGCTCCAAGCTCAGGTCGGCAAAAGTTTTGATGAAAACTTTCTGCTTGGCCATCTCCGATTGCACTTTTTGCCAAGTATTGTCGAATTTTTTTTGCTGCAGAATGGTGAGCTCATAGAGCTCATCAAGGATGCTTTGCGGCGTTTCAAAGAATATTTCTTTGGCATCTTTCTCATTAATCGCAACGGCACGCTTCAATCCTGCGACACGCACACGAAAAAACTCATCTAGATTATTAGAGAAGATACCCAAGAACTTTATACGTTCTGAAAGCGGTACGGTCTCATCAGCAGCCTCTTGCAATACGCGTCCATTAAAGCTTAACCAGCTAATGTCTCGTGGAATAAATTTCTTGATCATTTTTTTCTTCGACAATTCTTGAACCCTAAAATTAAAATTGTAAAGTTTCCTAAATATAAACAAATTGTGAATATCATATTAACAAATATTAGCTTAACATGTTCGCAAAATGTAAAGTCATCTCTATTTCCTACCTTTGCGCTATGTCAACAGGATTAATTTCTTCCGATACGATTGTTGCGCTAGCAACATCGCCAGGCCAGCTTGGTGCCATAGCTGTTATTAGGCTATCGGGTGCCGATGCTATACATATTACAAATACTGTTTTTCGTGGTAAAAACCTACAGGAACAGCCTTCGCATACCATCCATTTTGGGACGATACGTGATGGCGATACCATTATCGATGAGGTGTTGGTATCTTTGTTTATTGGGCCAAATTCATACACGAAAGAACATGTGGTTGAGATATCAACGCACAACTCAAATTATATTATCGAGCAGGTGATTCAGTTGCTTATGCGCCATGGTGCGCGTGCGGCTAAGCCCGGCGAGTTTACGTTGCGTGCTTTTATAAACGGCGGACTTGATTTGTCGCAAGCGGAAGCGGTAGCCGATCTGATTGCTTCCAACTCGGCAGCATCTCATCAGGTGGCCATGCAGCAGATGCGTGGTGGCTTTTCCAATCAGCTGAAAAAGCTGCGTGAAGATCTTGTGCATTTTGCGTCGCTTATCGAGCTGGAGCTTGACTTCGGGGAGGAGGATGTGGAGTTTGCTAACCGCGATCAGCTGAAATCGTTGATCACGCAGATTTATGCTGTTATTCGTAAGCTTATTGCTTCATTCGAGCAGGGTAACGTCCTTAAAAATGGGGTTCCTGTCGTGATTGCAGGTAAGCCGAATGTGGGTAAGTCTACTTTGCTGAATGCTTTACTAAACGAGGAACGTGCCATCGTTTCTGAAATTGCTGGTACCACCCGTGATACCATCGAGGATGAAATAAATATTCGTGGCATCGCCTTCCGCTTTATCGATACCGCTGGTATCCGTGAGACGCTAGACGTTATTGAGGCGAAAGGGGTGGAGCGTACCAAAGAGAAGATGAAGCAGGCACGCTTGATTATCTATTTGTTTGACCCGACACAGGATAACCTGGAAGAGGTGCAAAGCCAAATCTCCGAGCTTAAAGAGCAGCAGATTCCTTTTGTCACCATCATTAATAAATCGGATTTGATTGCTGATGCGCAGCGTGCGGAGCTTGATAGCTTACAACCGTTGTATATCTCTGCGAAGCAGCAAATCGGTATTGAGGAGCTTAAAGATGAGTTGCTGGAGCAGGTAAACCTGGCCAACATCAGCGGCGATGATGTCTTAGTTACCAATATCCGCCATGTGGAGGCCCTCCGCAAAACACAGGAAGCATTAGAGCGTGTGCTCTACGGAATCGAAAATCCAGTGACCTCGGACTTCCTAGCTATGGATATCCGCCAGTCGCTGCACCACCTCGGTGAGATTACCGGCGTCGTAACTACAGACGACCTCCTAGAGAATATCTTCTCTAAGTTTTGTATCGGCAAGTAGGTATTTTTAGTTAAGATATTTTATATAAGCCTTGAGGATGTTTTCTTCAAGGCTTTTTTCGTTGGTGTAAAATAATGTGTATAGTTGGCTTTACTGATGGTATTGTTGTGATTTTTTGAAATTTGAAATGATAGACGCAAATAGGTTAATAATTAAACTGACGTGTTTAAAGTCCTATTCGAAGGATTATTACAGTTTTGTATTGTAAATATTGTAAACTAGATTAAGAACAAGTATATTACTAGAACAAGAGGTTTAGTTATTTTTTTTATGAAAATTCAATTAATCAGTGATTTGCATCAGGAATTTGGTGTATCGGAATTGTCCTTTGATAATGCTGATGTTGTTGTGTTTGCTGGTGACGTTAACTTAGGTATAAAGGGATTGCATTGGATTCAATCAAGAATTAAAGATAAACCAGTGATTTATGTTCTTGGTAATCACGAATATTATAAAAGTGCTTATCCCAAGGTGTTAAATAAACTAAAGTCATTAGCTCTAAATACTAATGTTCATGTATTAGAAGATTCTTTTATTGATATTGACGACATTCGTTTTCATGGCTGTACGCTATGGACAGACTTTTCGATTTTTGGTAATCCGATGGAATATGGCATTATTTGCCAATCTGTTATGAACGATTATAAGATGATAAAGCGAGATCCTTCATATTCTAAAATGCGGACTATTGATACCTACATCATTCATCAAGTCTCTCGGAAGTGGTTAGATAATAGCTTGGAAATGTCTGAAAAAACTAAAAATATTGTAGTTACTCATCATGCACCAAGTTTGCAATCTGTTCCGGAGCAATATAAAAACGATCCTGTAACAGCTGCTTATGCTTCTAATATGGAGGATTATATATTTAAGCATCAACCAAATTTTTGGATTCATGGACATATCCATACGCCAAGTCGTTATCATATCGGTAAAACAGAAATTATCTGTAATCCTCATGGGTATATCGATGAACCTTATAATGGTTATGATAAGGAATTGATTATTGAGGTGTAGATCATTTTAATAATTTAGATATTAGTGTTTTGAGCTGAATTTGCTCTGCCCCAAAAGTATAAATATCTTATAAATTTGTAAAACTTTGTTTTTATTTCCCACTAGCTATTATGTTTTAATTAACTTAAGTTTACCATATTAAGGTTTCCCGTATTTAGTTAAGAATTTTCTAAGTATATTTAAGCTGTAAATATTTTTTTAATTTTTTTTATATAAAATTAGTGAGTGACAATACAAAGCAATGGAAATATTTAGATAATGCTTCTACAACTAGAATTAATGTAGAGGTATTTAATGAAATGATACCTTATTTTAATGAATATTATTTTAATGCATCTAGCAATCACAAAGGTGGTGGGTTGGTAAAGAGTGTTATAGAAAATGCTAGATGTTTATGTGCTAATTTAATCAATGCTACATCAGAAAACATAATTTTTACTTCAGGTTCGACGGAAAGTATTAACTATGTTTTGAAGGGATATTTAGAAGAAAATTTCGCAGTTGGTAATCATATTATTACTTGCAAAACTGAACACAAAGCGGTTTTAGAGACTTGTGAATATCTAGAAACAAAAGGAATTGAAATATCATATTTAGATGTTAAGTCCGATGGATTAATTGATTTGTTCGATTTAGAAAGCGCTATTAAACCAGAAACAGCATTGATTGTAATTATGTTTGCAAATAATGAAACTGGTGTGGTTCAGGATATTAAAGGAATTGGTGAGATTGCTCAAAAATATAATGTAAAGTTTTTCTGTGATGCTACTCAAGCTATTGGTAAAGTACACATAGATGTTAACAGTTTAGGTATTGACATGCTTTGCATGAGTGCACATAAGATTGGTGGACCAAAAGGAATTGGCTTTTTATATGTTAAAAATGGAATAAAGCTCACTCCATTACTTCATGGTGGTTCCCAAGAAAATAATAATAGAGCTGGGACATATAATACACCACTTATAGTTGGTTTAGGTAAAGCTTGCGAAATAGCAAGTAACAGTCTTTTAGAAAATCAAATTTTTTATAAAACACTATTCGATAAAGTAATAGAATCTGTTAATAAAATCGATAATACTAGGTTAATAGGAGCTACTGAGAATAGAGTTTATAATATTCTGAATATCAAAATTGAAGGGCTAGACGCATCCATTTTTGTAGAAGCATCAGATGATTTTGCTGTAAGTAATGGTTCCGCTTGTACTTCAAGAATTATAGAAGGCTCTCATGTTCTAAAAGCAATGGGGTTATCAGATAAGGAATGTAATGAATGCTTAAGGATTTCGTTTGATACATCAAACTCTATAGTTGAAATAGATGATTTTTTTAAAAAAATTTTAAATGCTTAGAGACATAAATCTACCTAAATCTTATACTTACACATCTAAAAATGAATTTGACCCTTTCCGATTTCATCTAGAGTGTCTAATGAAATCTAATTCCTTAGATCTTCTATTAGGCTATTTTAGTTCAGGTGCAATAAGATTATTATCTATTGGTTTCGCATCTTTTATTCATAGGAGTGGAAGAATTAGATTAGCGATAAATAATGTTTTATCTAAGAATGATAGAGATGTTTTTGAGAAGGGGCTTGAGAAGAATTTTCCGACTGATTTGATTGACATAACGAATCTTAAAGAACTTAAAACTAAATTATCTGAATATAACACTCATTTTTTTGAATGCCTAGCTTGGTTAATTTCTAATAATAAAATTGAATTTGTAATAATAACACCAAAAGAAGGTAATGGAATTTCTCATTATAAAGAAGGAGTTTATTCAGATGGGATTGATAAAATTGCATTTTCAGGCTCACAAAATTTTACAGCATATGGGTTGACTGAAAACTTAGAAACGTTAGAATGTTTTCCAAGTTGGATCGAAGGGAATAATGATAGGGTACTAGAGAAAACAAAAAGAATCTCAGCTACGATTGAGGGGAGACGAAAAGATGTCTTGAATTATTTGAGTATTGAAGAAATAAAAACGGAAATAACTTCAAATTTTGGTGATAAAGAATTGGATGAACTTTTAGTTAATGAAAAAAAACTATTAACTAAAGTTGAAAAAGTATCTAGTTTACCTATTTATAAAGAATTTGATGAAAAATTAGACGAACAAATTGCAGAATTAGAGTTATCACCAAGATTTCCATTTAAAGAAGGACCAAGAGATTATCAAATGCGTGCCTATGAAAATTGGGTTGCAAATGACTACAAAGGGCTCTTTGCAATGGCAACAGGAACAGGAAAGACCTTAACTTCTTTAAATTGTGTACTTCAAGAATATAGAATAAATAATTTTTATAAATTTATAATACTTGTTCCTACTACAGCATTAGCTAAGCAATGGGTTGAAGAAGCTAGTGTGAAATTTAATTATCAAAATATAGTTTTATGTTCAAGTGAAAACTCTAGATGGGAAGATGATTTGTTTCAAGTAGGCAAAAGTCTAGTTTTTGGTCGGTCTGCTAATTATGGTATTATCACAACGTATGCTACTTTTAAAGGGAATAAGTTTCAAAACTTGTTAAAAGAGTATTTTTATAGGGATTTTGATAATATTACCTTAGTTGCTGATGAAGCTCATAATTTTGGTTCTGTAGGTTTTTTAAAAGTTATTCCAAAGTTTATCTCCAAAAGGATAGGGCTTTCAGCAACACCAGAGAGACAGTTTGATGAAATTGGAAATAAAACATTAAATGACTATTTTTCGTGTTCTGATGATGCATATACATTTGAGTATAATATGAAAACTGCAATAGAAAATGGTATTCTTTGTCGGTATTATTACTATCCAATGATTGTAAATCTAGAACTTGCTGAACAAGAACGGTATCTGAAAATTTCAAAAGAATTAATTAAATATATTGATCCACAAACAGGTAAGTACAGAGAATCTGATTATGTAAACAATCTTTTGATAAAACGAAAGAATATTATACATAAAGCTTCTAACAAGTTAAGCTCTTTACTGTGTATTGTAAACAAAATAGGCAGAGATAGCTTTACTAAAGCATTTATTTATGTTCCGGAAGGGGTTGAAATAGATGCTTCAGAACATGATCAGATTTCTATTGAAGTAGAAAATGAAACTAGTAAATTAATAGATAATTATATCAATGAATTGTACGATCATTTTCAATTGAAAATGGCCAAGTTTACAGGTGAAACAAAAAATAGAGACCAAATTTTAACTCTGTTTAAGGATGGTAAACTTGATGCTCTTTTAGCCATGAAATGCTTGGACGAAGGGGTTGATGTTCCGCAAACTCAGTATGCCATTTTTTGTTCTTCGACAGGAAATCCTCGTCAATATATTCAAC
Organism: Sphingobacterium sp. MYb382; assembly: GCF_037572665.1. Lineage (NCBI taxonomy): Bacteria > Pseudomonadati > Bacteroidota > Sphingobacteriia > Sphingobacteriales > Sphingobacteriaceae > Sphingobacterium > Sphingobacterium sp. MYb382. The sequence continues at coordinate 326,824 of NZ_JBBGZT010000012.1, read as the reverse complement.
GTAGGGGGCGGGTTTTAAGAATGCATGAAGAAAAGCAATTTGCAGTTATATACGATTTAATAGTGAAACCAACCATAGACCATACCAATATTGACGAATCATTATCAAAAATGGAGAAGAATATATTTCTCTCAGAATTAAAACGCTTAGTGAATTTTGCCGTATTGAGTGAAAATAAAGATGAATCCTTAAAAGGGCTGGAAAGTCTTTGTTATGATTTGGATATAGATATATATGAATTAGCCAATAATGAACTAAATAATTATAAAAAAATATGAAATCATTAAATGATTCTTTAAGAGATGAATTCAGTGAAATTCTTCAAAGGGATGAATATAGAGAGGTGATTGAAGATAAGAATTTAGATGTAACTTTATTAAAAAAAGCATTTGATACGTTGTTGAAATATAAATCAGATGTTGATATGGTTGATAAGTCAAAAACAGAGTTTGAAAACTATTTGATTAACTATTTTAAATCTCAGAAGAATGATAATTAATAGGGTAGAAATAAATAATTTCTTTTGTTATATAGGTGAGAATGTTTTTGAGTTTGATAAAGGCTTAAATATTATATCCGCTAAAAACTCAGGTGGTAAATCACATCTATTTAATGCATTTCACTGGACTTTTTTCAATAATATTTATGTTGATAAAGAGTTTGATACAACTAAAAAAGAATGGAAAAATGCATCTAAAACAAATGTTTTACCTGATTATGTTGTGCAAAAATCAGAAAATGAGGATTCCATAAGATCTAGTATTAAAATTACCTTAACAGCCGAATTTCATGAGAATGAGGAGGCTAAAAATAATTTAGTTGAGTATCATTTTGATAAAGAGGTTTTTTACAAAAAAGTAGATAATGAGATAATTCTAATATCAACTCCCGAGTTATCAATTTGGTACGTTAAGGATGGTGAGACATTTTTCTTAGATAAAGGAGAACATAAATGGTTTATAGATAGGATTTTCCCTGTTAGTATTCGCAAGTTTATGTGGTTTCAAGGGGAGACAGTTGATGAGCTATATGATTTTAGTAATCCCGCTACGCTAAAATATGCCATAAATGAAATATCATATTTTCCAACTTATGAGAATCTGGTAAATGTTACTAAGAAATCAGTGGGTAGTATTAGTGATAAAATTGATAAAGAAGTAAAAAAGACTAAAAAATTGTCTGAGGATCAGGAAAAAATACTTAGGTCAATAGAATATTCAAAGAATAAGCTTGCGTCTTATAAAGATAAAAAAAGTGATGCCCTTAATGAGTTGGAAAACATTAAAGAATCCATCTATAAAGAAGAAGAAAAAATTAAGGGGCAAGGAAAATATTCTGAATTGAAAACAAAACTTACTAAATATGAGTATGAAATACGTAGTATCAACGATAAAATAGAAAGTTTAAATCATTTTGGAAAAGAAGCTTTTATTTCTAAATGGATGTTAAACAAATGTGATTCTCTCGTTAAGGCTTCTAAAACTAACTTGGATTTGTTAGCTTCGGAGGTTAAGAAGCAGCAAAAAACAGAGAATCCAGTACCTATAACATTGCCAGGGCCTGAATATGTTCAGAAAATGTTAGACGATCATATCTGCTATATTTGTGAAAGAGATGTCGAGGAAAATTCACCCGCTTTTCTTGCGTTGCAAAGTCGTATGGAAGATTTTAGAAATAACCAACTTCAAAGAATACTTTCAGACAATGTAACTGAGCTTAACAAAGCAAAGCGTAATTTATTGAATGAGTTGCCTGATTTAGCGAATGAGGTTACTAAATATGATGCTGACATGAGTAAATTAATCGCTCAAAGAAAGAAGGCACTTGTTTCAAGAGATAACTTATATACAGAGTCTGGGATTACAAATGCTACAGAAATAACCCTGGGTTCTGAAAATGCTGAAAAGATATTAAATAAAATTCGAAGCCTACAAAATAGTAAGGAAAGTCTTGAACGACGAATTCAAGGTTACGATACTGATTTTACCCATGAGGAAAGGGAGCTTACTGATTTAGAAACTAAAAAATCGATATTTATCTCTGTGCAAGATGGAGAGAATATTTCAGAAGTTGAAGCACAAAAATACATTAACATTATTCATAGAGCTTTAAGTGATTTGAAATCAGAGGCCTTGGATAACCTCATAAATGAAATTACTATCGAAAGTAATAGTCTTTATAAAAAATATTTAGGAGGTAAAACGCAAGGTGAAATTGAAATTGATAGAGGAGTTCGTATTATCGATAAAGAAACAAAAAAAACATTATCAAATTTAAATACAGCCGAATTAACTGCTCAAAAGTTAGCTGTAGCAAATGCTTTTTTGTCTTTAAGTGCTAAAAAAATGAACCGTTCTTTTCCTTTATTAGCTGATGCTCCAACTTCTCAATTTGATGATGAAAATACTTTGTCATTAACTGAAAATTTATCAAATTCTTTTGATCAGATTCTTATTATGTCGAAAGATTACAACAAATTAAAAGGAGCAGAAAGAGAGCTATTTATTAAAAAAGCTAATATTATTAAATATTACGAATTGAATAATGATCTGATTGATAAATCCGGAGTTGATTCTAGAACCAATAAAAAAACCTACATAAATACTGTAAAATAATGGAAAAGCTATTTACCGAAATAAATAAGCGTAATGTGCATTATGGAAATTACGTAGAGCAAATTAGAGACATGTTTGCCCGCAAGCAAGAATCTTTGAAAAAGCAAGACGATAAATTCTTTTCAAAATATTGGCAAGTGTATGCTTGGTCTGCAATTATAGGTTTTATCAATGATAAAAGAGAAGATGGTGCAGATTTACCTCATCAATCTTCATTTCAATATCAGATGATTACGAATGGATCTAGCTCAGTTGCGGATACGTTATTATTAATGGCTATTGGTAAGGTTGAAGCTAAAGAGGTTAAAGATATTCTTAATTCTCGTAAGTTGTTGACTATTATTAGTGAGTATGCAGAAGGTGGTGCAAAACATATTCTTGAAATTAGACAAACACCAGGATTGGAGAGAAAGTTTGATAGTCCTGACGATTATTTAATTGAGATTATTAAAAGATAATATGACTCTAAATATATTTATTGACAATTTAAAAAGAGATAAAGCAAGAGGTGTAATTGCGCCCCATCAGATTGTTCTATTATGTGCTTTATATAATCTTTTCGAACGATATGATAAAGTTACTTTCGATATTGAAGAGTTAAATACAGAATTTCAACTCGTTTGGAAAGAGAATAAAGATAGATTCCAAAGTATAAGTAATATACTAGGTATGCCATTAAAAGCTTTATTGAATCAAGGACATGTTAATTTAAATTGTTCAAATAAAGTGTTAGATTTTAGGAGGTTAAATAATTTGAAAACAAATATTAAAAGTGTTCAGATAGGGACAGAACTCTCGAAAATTTTCACTTTAGAAAATGTAAAAAAAACTTTAATTAATCGTTTGAATAAATAAAAGATAAGTTCCCTCAGAAGGGACTTATCTTTTATAGATGTATCTGTATAGATCAAATATTAATTTAGCATCTTCCAAAGCAGAATGAATATTTGGCCTTTTTATATTCAATAGATTTAAATTATTATCTAAGGAATTTTTTTTAGTAATGACATTATTTATATCATTGTAATATTTCATTATAGATTGTAGATCCAAGTGACGATAATTTATTTTATTGAAATCTCTCATTCGATTATTTCTATGGCACATCCTTCTAAAAAAAGTGACGTCAAAAGAAATGTTCCAACTACAAAAGCTATAGTTAGTACCCATTTTATTGAAAAATAAATCTAAGACTTCATCTTCCAAAGGTTCGTTACTTAAATAAGTGAAATCTTTAATACCATGAGTCTTCTTAGCGCTTGCTTTGAAAGGTCTTTTAAAATTCGGGTTAATGAAGGAATGAAATGATTTTGTAATTTCTAAATTCTCATCGATAAGAATAGCTCCTATTTCAATGGGACGGTCTTTAAACACATCTATTCCTGTTGTTTCAAAGTCTATAAAACAAATCATTTTTTAAATATCTTTCGTAGCAAAAATGGATAATGGAAGTGACATCGACATGCTGTAGAATTTATTTCTTGCTTGATTTAAAAAATATGAACTAGAAATAAGTAAGATATAAAATACCACATATGGAGGACTAAAATTTTTAATTAATGTTACATTAATGCAATCCAGCTTTTGAAAGCAGAGGAGTATTAATGATACAATCCCAATTATAAAATTTAATGTTGCACAACTGTTAGATAACTCTGATCTAAAGGTATGTGTGTATATTTTTGCATCTGCATCAGGAATATACGACATAGCTAGACTTCGTATAGTTCTTATTGCTGTTTTATTGTTATAATTCCTATTAAATTTAGTATTTAATTTCTTTAAAGTAATACTAAACTCATCTCTATTTTTAATTTTTTCTTCTATTCTTTTCTTAAATGCTAATACAGGTTTATCACCATCATAAAACACAACATTTATACCATATATTATATATCCAATGATATATGAGGTAATAAAAAATACTATATTATTATCTGAATAAGGTGCCTTAATTTCAAAAATTATTTCCATTAAAATTAATAATAAAGCCCCTGGAATTAGATATCCTAGAATGTCCCAAATAAACTCTTTAATATACTGTACTGTATTTTCCATAAATATTGCTCTTTTATATAAAACAACTTGCGCAACCATCACCTTCCGCTTGCATAATTTGGTCTTGCCAAGATAATCCGGCTTTTTCTTTTTGGCGGTGCGTTTTGATATAATGATCTTTTTTAATAGCGCTTACACGTTCTACTCTTCGTAGATCCTCTAGATTTTCTTCCATCCATGTGTAGCCTTCCTTTTCATAAGCTATTGCCTCTTCAAAGAGTTGAGGATGTTGCTCTAACAACCAAACCCATTCAATTTTTTGTTGGTAGAAGCAGAAAAAACATCCTGAGCGACTACGGGAATAGGTTCCTTTCTTAATTTCTCCATCAATTTCTACACTATATTCAATAGGTTTATAATAAGCAGGAATTCCAACACCAGAATCCTCTAATAATTGAAAGATATCATCAATAACAAGATTATCATCATTATCTATTAGAGAAAAAGACTCTAATTTTCCAACGGGATAATCTGTTCCTTTTAACCATTCAAAAACAACTCTATTAAATAGCTTTACATTAGTATCTAGTAAAGCATTGTGTTTCTGTTTTTGTGTATACCTCATCGAGATTGGTTGTTGAACATACTTCAAAATTAAATCTATATTGTCCGGATTCAATTTTGAATATTCATTTTTGATAAAATCAATGTTAGCGTTATTTAAAAATTTTTTGATAACATCCTCACTCCAAATATTTCTTCTAAATGGAAAAATAGTTTGGATATTCTCGCGTTTAGAGATGTAACCGTCACGATTTTCATCACCTCTAATCCCAACATAGGAAATAGTAGGTTCATCACCAATATGTTGTTCAAATGGCTCTAACTTCATTTTATTAGTGCACCATCTTGCTGTTGCCGATGGAAGGTATCCACCGTACATTGCTAAGAAATGGTCAAAAGGATTTTTCATTGGTGAATTTACTTCATCAATCGACTTATAAAGACTAATGTCCTTTCCTAAAACAGAATTTAACTTACTGATTAAATCATATGTTTCTGTAAGTTCTTTTCCTGTATCACAAGTATAATAGTCAATATCAATTTCAGCATGTTTTTGACTCATATATATCGCCAAAGCAGCGCTGTCTTTTCCTCCGGAAATTCCTAAAACGTGTTTTACTTCTGACATCTCTAATTATTGATTAATTCCTCATTTAACAATTGAAATAACAATTGTTTACGTTGTTTTTCGCCTAATTTAGCAATGATGTCTAATACTTCATTTTTGGGTTTAGCAATTTCACTTTCAAATGTATCATCTAAAATAAGCTTGTTTTCTTTTTCTTCACCATTTACATCGAGAAAAGTTAATGAAACCATTTTTCGATTCAAGTCAGACTTGAATTCATGCAGTTCAGAAACTTCAAATAGTTTCCTCGAATATGTTGAGACATTATTCATCAGAATAATTTCTTCACTATCTAACATTTTATCAATAGGTCTTCCTAAAGCAACATCAGCAACAGATTTTAACCAAGACTCTCTATCATCAATTGGAGATATTAATCTTCTATAGAAGATAGCATTTTCTTTACCTAATAGTTCTGGTTTTATCGAATGTAATCTTTCAACAATTTCTAATTTATAATGTTTAAACTCTGTGTTCTCACACTCAAGACTATTTAGTATTTGTTCTTCAATACGATTTAATAGTTGATCATAAGCTGTTCGAATCTCTCTAATTGCATCCTGGATATGGAAGATATAGGTATTGAAATCCTCTTCATTTTGTTCAAAATCAACATTGTTGAATCCTAATGCATTAGGGAATAAATTGAATAAGGCATCTTCAGGATCCTTAGCATTATGAATGGCCTCTCTAAAGTTGATAGCTTTTCCACTAATTGATTTCGTTTTTTTGCTGTATTCATTTAATGAATTGTAAAAACGTAAAAAGTTTCCATAGACTGTTAAGAACGAAGATTTTATTCCTAATGATTCATTATTTACTTGTAAAAGCTCTTTATAACTTTCTAAAAGATTAAGCTTTAACCCTTCAATTCTATAGCTTTTAATTGAGTAGTGAGATGGGCTTTTATAGATTAAATCCAAAATATCTTCGTCAATATAAGGAATGAAGCCATTTGCTTCATGGAATAAGGCATAATTTTCTTTTTTCAAGATTAAATATGCTAATACCCAGAGATCTAAAAAGCCTTTTTTAAGCTTATATGGGGCTTCACCTAAGATTGTATATAATTCCGAAAGCTTTCTTCTAGAAGATACAGTACTATTTAGAAATCCTTCGCATTCATTCCATAGTGGTAACCATGTCGTTTCTGCAGGTGTGCCAAATTCATAATATCCCAATTTATCATTGAATCGATGTATTCCTTTATCCTCAAATAGAGAAATATAAATAGCTTTTTCTGGTGGAAATTTGTCGTTTTCAAATCCTATATTGGCTTCCGAACTATGGTTTAAAAGTTGTGTAAATAATCTTTTACGTGCTGTGGAAACCTGAGAACTAATAAACTCTCTATTTACCAACTCATTTTTATAAGTAGGTTCGTTTTTGTATACAATCTCACATATAGTAGATAACTGTATATTTAGCTGCTTTTTATTATAAATTGTTATTTCCTCTCCGTTGAATACCCATTGGTTTTCATTATTCTCAATAAATAAATCGTGTAGAATATAATGTTCTAACTGCTTTTCATAATGCTTGATCTCATTGTCGATAATTTTTTTAGCAACTTCATCATCTTTTCTTGTATCAAATATGTATTTTAACTTATGGATATTGAATATAGTCTGATGAATATTTTGCGTGTTTTTATAAAGTACAAATAAGTTGGCTCCAATATTTTTCGAGACCGGATTGATTTTTTTGATATTTATTTTTTCATCAAAAATCAAATTAATATATCCATCAATTGAGCCTGTTGCTGTGCTAATATCATTAATGTTATTTAAAATTCTGAACTCAAAATATCGTGGGGTTCCTTTTTCGTAAGAATACCTTTTTGCAGAGAGAATAGGGAATTTTATCAATGAATTAACTTCTTCCTCAAGGCTGAAATCTAGATTGATTTCTTTAGAAACATTTGCTAATTCCTGATCAATATCTAAATCGGTTCCTTCTAGAAAATTTATTTTTTGGCTGTGTCTATAAAAGCGAATTATACGGGCATTCGTTAACTGTTCGATAACATTACTAATATCTTTAATTGAGTAATGATAAGTTAGACTTAGATATTGACTTAATACTTTTTCATCTAGAACTGAATCTGGTTTTCCAAAAATAGTAAGTAAACAGATACATTTGATAACTTGAGAAGCTATGGTATACTTTTCTTTATCATCAAAAATTAATTCAGCACGATCAAAAGCCCTAAAAGTAATTTGCCATTGTACACGATGAGGGTTTTTGTAGTTGTTGATTTCGCCTGAGAGATTTTTTACGATATAATCGAAAACCTGATCTACAGAATAATTTTTTTCTGATATTAGCCCATTGCCTTCTAAATCAGATAAGAAGGAAAATAGGGATCTTTCATTTTGTCCATAACGTTGTAAACTATTAACTAATACGTTGATGGATAGCCAGTCTAAAGGATATATAGAATCGACTAAATCATCAAAAATATCGTTATTAACAGTAAATAATTTTGTTGTTTTTAACAAAGAACTTAATTGTGTGTGATTTTCCGTGCTAAGTTTTTCAAATTTTAATCCACCTAATGTTTTACTAGCAAAATAAATAAGTTGTTCAATAGGTTCATTAAATAAAAGTTCTTTGAACCTTCCTTTTACTTTCTCCCATTCTCTTTTTTCAATGTTACTTAAGTTGTTACTATACTCAGAAAAGTCTTGGTGTAAAGTGATAATGAAATTTATTTTTTTTGCTTCATCATTAGCCCATTCAGCAATTAATTGAATCAGATATAAGTCTTCCGAATTACCTGTTTTGTTTATGTATTCCAGAAATTTACCAAATTCATCAATAATTAAAATTAAATTTTTGTTCTTCTTTTGAGATTGAGCGTATATTTCTTCCAAAGCATCAATAATTGACTGATGAGTGTTTTCGGTATCAAGTAGCTTTGAAAAACTTTTGCTAATAGGAGTGTTTTCACCTATTAATTTTATGAAATCATAACCATTTTTATTCTCGATATCTGAAGAAAAATAGGGCTTTTCAGCACGAAGATTTTTTTCGGTTGCCCAAAGAAAAGTAGATTTACCCGTTCCATAATTTCCAATGATTGTGAATGATTTTGAAGATTTATTTTTAGAATGAAAAATACTATTGAAAATCTCTACAGAATTCTTTGTAACGATATAGTTGAGTTCTTTATTTTCGTCTCTTAAAATATTTGTAGATATATTTCTAGTTTTCATAATGTCTTCTTAATAAGTTTACTTTGTTGTTTTCATCATAATCTTTAATCTGAATATTTGCAGTTCCAGCGTCTTCGTTATAAACAAATAGTGATGATATGGTATTCAATTTATGAATGTGTTCTTCTAGACTATCATTGCTTAAGCAAAAATAATTCCCAATGGTTTCCTGTAATAGTCTAAAACTTAAACTTCTAGAGTTTTTACTTTCACTTATTAATAATACTGAATAAGCAAAAATATATGGAGGTATATTCCTGTTCGTTTTGTTTATTTTAAATGGATTGTTGTCCGATTTTTCAATTAGATTAAGCTCTAAAAGTGGCGAGTTGAAATCGTCTTCTAATGTTTTACTTTCTCTAATAGAAGAAACATAAGATCTAGTAAATACTTTGAAATCTGTAGATAACGTATTGGAACTTATTGTTTTAAGGTTGTTGTCTTCAATATGTTTAGTTAAGAAATTTATAACCTTTTCTTCAGTGAATTCGTGAGTCACTTTGTCATTGAAGTATTTACAGAATATAAGATTGAAAATGCTTGCATATTGAGAATGACATAAATGAAATTGTAAAAGCCAAAGTGTACCTTCATCTTCTAGATATGGATCAAAACCATTTTGACCTAAAAGAAATTTTCCTATTTCCGATATTTTATGATTGTTAGTGATATGAAATGATTCAAGCCAATATTTAACAGAAGAAACCATATTTTTACCAACTCCTAAGATTTTAATTGCTTCTGATGTGTTATTAAAAGCTGTGTTTCCTTCTTCTTCGATTAATCTAATTCCTTTCAATAGCCACTGTTGTTTACAATGAAAGGTGTCATGTCCTGAAAATCTTAAGCTCATTTTTTTATGAAATAATAAATTACATATCAATGGACAAATGTCTCCATTGATACTTTGAACGAAGATATAAAATAAATGGATGATTTCATCCATTAGAATATTATATGTTGAAATTAATACAGTAGATTGTATAAATTAAATTATCCTCTATCTGAGGATAGAAGTTATTAAATTATTGAATTTAGTCATTTTAGTTACTATAAATCGTGTTTGACAGTAACTAAAATATATTTTATTAGTTTTTTGATTATTTTTTTTGAATTTTGTAATCATGTTGTCTCATAGTTCGCAGTTTATCAAAATTTGATGGAAGTGCTAGTGAATTAGTAATTTATCGTGATAATATGTGTTTGGTAATTAAAATAATTAATTATATTTAATTTGTATTTCCTGTAGATTATATATATACCTTTGTTGTAGTTTTTTGTTGTTTAACATCTTGGTTATTTGGTGTTTAAGGTTGGTCGTCAAGGACAGGTTACTTATGCACGAGCTGGCGTAAAAGGGACTACCATTTCGAGTAGAACTTTACTGGAAAAATGCGAACGTGCAGTATTGGCAGCTAAAGTAAATGCACTTCAGAATGCACCAGATTCGCAAACCGGAGTTATCACATTTAATTTTAAAATGCGATAGGAGGGAAAGGTTGTTTGCTTATTAAGTATTCCTTATTTATACTTTAACGACAAACTATCATTGTAAATTTTGCCTTCGATCAAAGCTAAGTGATAAATTTTCGGCGGCTGTTTCTTTCTATCGTATATCATCTATAATTCCCATTTTCTACATGATTTGACGAGTTACTCAAGTATTATTCATTATTTGGGTGCTTTTTTATGTAGTCTTTCATCATTTCGCCAGGCTTTTTCCCTACAGCTTTTTCGATAAGCAGGAACTCATAAGGTTCTGGTGCTCCGGTTTTGAAATACATATCTTTTAATCTTTTTTCAGTAATCCCAGTCTTCATACTGATTATTTCAAGTGAATTTTTTCCGGGTATATATTCTACGCTATCTGTCTCAAAGTTTTCCTTCATATATGAACCAAATTTGTTTATCGAGCTCATATCCTTTTTATCGGCTTTGATTTGTGTTAGATTAAAGTTACGATGAGCGTAAACAGAATCTCTAGCATTCTCTATAGTATCACCAGTATTAACAGCAATAAGATAAAAAGAGTGAAGAGAAACACCTTTGCGTTTCTTAGTAATTATCTTACTTATTTCACCTTTGGAGATATTAACTTTTTTAGCCAATTTTTCGTTAGATAAACCAAGTAATACTTTCCTAGAAACCACGTAAGCAGAAAAATTATCTAAATCTATTTTAGTATATTCGTTATCAAGCATGATTTATAGTTGTGGGTTCCTTTTGTTTTATTTGTTTTTGTGGAACCATTTTATTACATTTGATTAATCCATTATAAAAAAGATAATTAGCTATCTTTAAAGACGATTTCCTTTCGATAAAAGACTCCTCCTCATTTTACAGCCCTTTGCATAACAGAAATATACCGTTTAGGCTGTTTTATACGTATTCATTCCGTTTTAAAAAAATGAAGATAAACTATACACGGAGCAATACATTTCATAATGCACTAATCTAGGATTAGCGTAATTGGCTATATGAAAACTGCGGTTAAAGCATAGGTGCAGGACAATCCAAGCATAAAAAGGAATGCTCCACATCAACGTTTTCATCTAAACATTAAACTAAAAATAGCTACCTAACATCAAGATATCATCTAACTGAAAAAAGGGGAGAGGAAAATACGGTAAACATTTTTCCGATTTGTAAGGTTTGAATAATCTCGTAATTATAAAAGCCGCATTGACCTCGTATCCCTACCGACCACCTTATTGTGCAAGCTTTTATGCAATAGCTGAAACACAGAAAGGTCATCGATTTAGTTTGTTTTTTTATTCTTAAGCAGCTTAAAAATAGCAAACTTTTCTTGCTCCTCCAAGTATGAAGCTTTATTGCCCCTATCGCTTCGCAATAATCGTGGTCGGTTCTCTTTTTAAGACGATTTATATTCTGCGTTATCATTTTCATGGAATCAGGATCTATTGCGTGAATTCGGTCGTGCAGCATTTGTTTTAAGGTTGATCTTTACACGTATAACCAACTTGTAAAGGGGAGCTTTAGCGATAAGCGTATTTTTTACTACAAACCATTAAACTTCAAAATTATGACAGATTTGTATGCCTTAGCACCGCTATGGCGAAACATTAACCCTAAGACAAACTATTCTGTTTGCCTTTTAGCTACAAAAGCAATTTTACAAGAGGTATCGGCCACGATACTACATGTTGTTGCCAAATTTGGTTTACCTCTCTCGGCGGTATTCGCGCAAGAGCGAGCTGTGGCTGTGCAGCAGCTATTTCCGTGGTGCAGTTCTCCGACCGGCAGGTGTATTCATACATTCGGGCGGAATCACATGCATACAACCCCCAATCTATTAGATAGAAATAATGTTCATCCTTTAATTGATCAGACATGAGGAAAAGATTTATTTTACTAATAGGCTTGCTTAGTTTCTTTAGCAGCTATAGTGTAGGACAAACGGTTTTGAATGGTGTGGTATCCGACCCGGCAGGATTACCATTGCAGGGTGTTTCTGTGCACGAAAAAGGTACACAGAACGGTACTGTAACCGATGGGGATGGGAAATTTAACATTACCGTTAGCCATACGGCGTCTATTTTGACATTCACCATCGTAGGTTATCAGGTTGTAGAGCAAAATGTTAATCAGCAGCAACTGTTTAATATCGTCTTAAATCCACTTGTAAGCGTCTTAGATGAAGTCGTGGTAACCGCCTTAGGGATTAAGCGGGAGCAAAAGGCTTTAGGCTATGCTGTACAAGATATCAAGGGCGATCAGTTGGCAAAAGTTAAAGGTGTCGATGTGGGAACAACCTTAACTGGGCGTATTTCGGGACTTCGTGTGATGAATAGTACGGAGTTTAATCGGTCTCCTTCCATACAATTAAGAGGGATGACACCTATTTTGGTTATCGATGGGGTTGCTTACGAAAATATGAATCTGCGGGATGTTCCGGTTGATAATATTGAGAACGTAACTGTTTTGAAAGGAGCGACGGCTACAGCCCTTTACGGGAGTATGGGAGCCGGTGGCGCAATCATGATAAGCACTAAGAAAGGTTTGGAGCAGAAGGGAGTTGATATATCCGTGAATTCAAACAATATGTTTTTCTCCGGTTATTTGGCTTTGCCAAAAGTACAATCTTCCTATTCTGCAGGCTACGGCGGAAGGTACAATACGGATGACGAAGTGTGGGGAGATAAATTGGATATAGGTAGAATCTATTCGCAATGGAATCCATTGACCAAACAAATGGAAGAAAGTGAACTTACCTCAAAGGGTAAGAACAATTTTAAGAACTTTTTGGAGCCAGGCTTTATTTCTAACAACGCTGTTAGTTTTACCAATCAAGGGGAGAACGGTAGTATTCGGACTTCTATTAGTCATATTTATAATAAGGGACAGTATCCAAATACGAGACTTAATATGACGAATATCGCTGTATCTGGAGAGACTAAAATATCGGATAAAATAAGTTTGGAGAGTCGCTTTGGGTATAATAGACGTTATGCCCCCAATGACTTTGGTGCAGGCTATAATGATCAAGGCTATATCTATAATATTTTAGTGTGGACAGGACCAGAGTATGATCTTACGCAGTATAAGGATTATTGGCTTGAAAAAGATGTAAGCCAAAATTGGCATTACAAAGCTTGGTATGACAACCCGTATTTGACGGCTTACGAGAAGTTGAGTTCTGAGCTCGTAAATAAGGTAAATGCAGCGGTTACCTTAAATTATCAGGTCGCAGACTGGGGGAAAATCATGCTTAGAAGTGGTTATGATTACTACGGTAATACGCGTCAGCAGACTAACCCAATGGGCATTTATGGCACGCGGGGTGGTTATAGCGGCTTTCATAATAGAGGTAAATACTGGACAGATAAAAAGGATGGATTTGGGACAACCAACGATTTAATTTTTACGGCGAATAAAGAATGGGGAGATTTTAAGGTTGACGGTTTAGCTGGTGGAGCCATTTTCTATAGAAGGGATAACGTGATTGCGGCTTCTACGGTAAATGGCTTATCTATTCCAGGATTTTATTCACTACGAAATTCTGTAGACCCTATTGCTGGGTATGAAAGCAAAAACAAGGAAATGGTAAACAGTGCCTATGCACGGGTATCGATTGGATGGAGGAATGCTATTTTCATAGAAGCAACAGGGCGTAATGACTGGTCGTCTACATTGCCAAAAGAAAACCAATCCTACTTTTACCCTTCTGTTTCGAGTAGCGTCGTTTTTTATGATTTATTTGAGAAGTACAAACCTACTTGGTTGTCCATGTTGAAGGCTAGAGGCTCCTGGGCCGTTACGAAGTCTGTTCCCAGTCCTTACGAGATTGTTCAGAATTTTAATGTTAGTTCCAATGTCTGGGATGGTATGTCTACTGCTTCCTACCCTGATGCAATTAAAGATTTTTCTATATCGCCCACCCAGCGAAACCTGACAGAATTTGGGGTCGATGTTTCCTTATTTAATAATCGGGTATATGGTAATTATACACGCTATTATAGATTATTACATAATGTGACTACTTACGCTGCTATTTCATCGGCAACGGGGTTTGAATCTCGATTAATTAATACGGGAGAGCAAACGATGACGAAAGGTCATGAAATTACTTTAGGAGGTGCGGCTTTGAAAAAAAAGGATTTTCAGTGGGATGTGATGGTAAATTTATCTCAAAACTTGTCCTACTATCATAAGCTGGATCCAGCGTATTCAGCGGATGCTTTACACGTTAAAGTTGGGAAAAGAACTGATGCCTATGTTACGCGCGACTGGGAGCGTACTCCAGATGGTCAGATTATTCATAATGCTGCCGGTATGCCTGTTAGTGCAATCCATGCATCGAGGTTGTTCGGTTATACAGCACCTAAATGGTTTTGGGGTTTTACGAACCAATTTCGGTACAAAGATTTTAGCTTGTCTTTAAGTTTTGATGGACGCATTAAAGGGCTTTCTTATTCCAATATGAATGCCCGTTTATGGCAAACTGGTGCACATCCTGATGCGGACAGTAAGGAGCGTTATGAAGAAGTTGTTAACGGTAATCGTACGTTCATTGGTTCTGGTGTTAAAATTATCTCAGGTAACGTTAGTTATGATAAATATGGACAAATATTGAATGATGATCGTGTTTTTGCACCCAATGAGACCATTGTGTCGTATGAGAGTTACTGGAAAAGAGCATATTCTGGCACTCGGAATATTTGGGATGAAACCTTTATAAAACTTAGAGAAGTATCCTTAAGCTACAATTTGCCTGACCATATCCTTGGTCGTTTAAGGGTGAAAAGAGCCGCAATTGGTGTTACAGGGCAAAACTTGTTTTTATGGACTAAGGAATATCGGTTTTCAGACCCTGATGTAGGCTCAGATGATTTAAATTCTCCATCAATGCGCTATGTGGGATTCAATTTGAGTTTAAGCTTTTAATCAATTTTACTAATCTCGATTACCATGAAAAGAATATATATATACGTTCTATTTATACTCGTTGGAATAGGCACCGCCTGTTCTAATTTTGATAATATAAATACAGACCAGGAGGCTACTAACAAGGTTACGTCTCCAATGATTGCAACAAGAATCATTTTGAATTTAACGAAGCAGCCTACTCAAAAAGGATTCCTTCAACCTTACATGTTAAACAAAAATATTGTATGGACAGAGTTCGTTGAAAGTTATCAGTATAATGGTTTTGGATCAGTTTCGTTAAGCTTCACGTCTATTAATGACGCCCATTTTATGCCGAAGTTTGCAACGTCAGAAAAATTAGCTAAATCATATGAAGGGTTAATGTATTTTGCCCGTGCAGTTAAATTTTTTGAAGCAACGATGGATTTAGGCGATATTCCATATCATGATGCCCTTAAAGGAGAGGAGGAAAAACTGTATTTCCCTAAGTATGATACGCAGAAAGAAGTGTTACTTGGGATACTAAGGGAACTGGAACTTGCTGATAATGCTTTTTCTGAGGGCGATCAATTTGAAGGAGATCCTATTTATGGCGGTAATATTCAGAAGTGGCGTCAATTGGTTAATAGCTATACCTTGCATGTGTTACTTCAGGTTAGTAAGAAAGAAAGCGATATAGACCTGAATATTAAAGATCGTTTTCAAAAAATAGTAACGAATAAACCAGTCTTTACATCCAATTCGGATAGTTACCAACTTACACATGCAGATAAAAATGGGCAACAATATCCCTTCTATAAAGTGGGCAATAGCTTTACGATTTATCCAATATTATCCTCAGAAGTTGTTGATCGTTTAAAAGATAGGAGAGACCGACGTGTTTTCTACTATGCACATCCTTCACCTGTACGGTTGAAAAATGGTAGCACACAGTCAGATTTTGAAGCTTATGTAGGCATTGATCCTTCCTTAATCTATGATAATATCTTAGATATTAAAAATACCAATGATTACTCTAGGCTTAATAACAGATATACGGAAATAGCAACAGGGGAGCCTACGCAAAAATTAGCTTACGCCCAATTTTGCTTTATAATAGCCGAAGCCGCAGTGCGTGGTTGGGTAAATGAGTCTGCTTTAGATTGGTGTCAGAAAGGAACGCGCGCTTCTATGGAATTTATTTATGCAAATACACCCAATGATATACAGTATCACCATGGGATGCCATTGGACAAAGCCTATGTAGATAATTATGTAAGCGCTATGACTTTGCCTGCTGGAGTCGAAAAACAGCTAGAGGAGGTTGTTACACAAAAGTACCTAGCAAGTTTTTTGCATTCATCATTTAATACCTATTACGATTATAGGCGGACAGGATATCCAAAATGGAAGATAAATGAAGCGTCAAGTTTAAATTCTGAAGCACCAACAAAAGTTCCGGTGCGGTGGCGTTATTCCGCTAATTAATTTAATTATAACACATAAAATGTAGACGCCGCTGTTTTAAGACAGTTTAATGGTGTAGATGATATAAATCAGTTAATGTGGTTACTGAAGTAGTATGCCACAAGATAAAAGGAAAATGATGCTTCGACTTGTTATCCAGAGCCTGTCGAAGGACAGCATGACAAATTGAATATGTACTGCAAAACAAAAAGATTTGCTTTGCTAAGAAGAAGGCCTAGGCATCTGCTGCGTAAATCGAAGCGCAGGAAATTCCGCAAGAAGAAAACTCTGTTTGAGCGGAGCGAGTTAGTTTTGTTCCGGAATTTGCAAGCGAAGATAGCAGCGTATGCCAGCCTTGATTTTTGCCACCCTTTTCATCAAGGAAAAGTGTGAAGCCTCGTCCTGGCTAAGGACACGCGCTAAAATTGAGCAAAAGCCTTCAATAAGCGTTGCAAACGCTATTCTCCAGCATCCTCGTTTCAAACGAGGACGATAGATAGTGCAAATAAGATTCTCTAACGTGATGCTTCGACAAACTCAGCATGACAAATGGAGAATGATGCTTCGGCTTGTCATCCTGAGCCTGTCGAAGGACAGTATGACAAATAAGAAAGAGGACTGCAAATTGAAAATGTACTGCAAAACATAAATGACTTGCTTTGCTAAGAAGAAGGCCTAGGCATCTGCTGCGTAAATCGAAGCGTAGGAAATTCCGGAAGAAGAAAACTCTGTTTGAGCGCAGCGAGTTAGTTTTGTTCCGGAATTTGCAAGCGAAGATAGCAGCGTATACCAGCCTTGATTTTTGCCACCCTTTTCATCAAGGAAAAGAGTGAAGCCCCGTCCTGGTTAAGGACACGGAATATAATTAAGAAAAAGACTTCAATAAGCGTTGCAAACGCTATCCTCCGGCATCCTCGTTACAAGCGAGGACGATAGACAGTGCAAATAAGATTCTCTAACGCAATGCTTCGACAAGCTCAGCATGACAAATAGGATAGAGGAAGTACAAAAGAAAGATGTGTTGCAAAACAAAAAGACTTGCAGTTGCTAGAAGGAAGGCCTAGGCATCTGCTGCGTAAATCGAAGCGCAGTAAATTCCGCAAGAAGAAAACTCTGTTTGAGCGGAGCGAGTTAGTTTTGTTCCGGAATTTACAAGCGAAGATAGCAGCGTATGCCAGCCTTGATTTTTGCCACCCTTTTCATCAAGGAAAAGGGTGAAGCCCCGTCCTGGCTAAGGACACGCACTATAATTAAGAAAAAGACCTTATGAGCGTTGCAAACGCTATCCTCCAGCATCCTCGTTACAAACGAGGACGATAGATAGTGCAAATAAGATTTCCTAACACGATGCTTCGACAAGCTCAGCATGACAAATAGGATAGAGGAAGTACAAAAGAAAGATGTGTTGCAAAACATAAATGACTTGCAGTTGCTAGAAAAAAGGCCTAGGCATCTGCTGCGTAAATCGAAGCGCAGTAAATTCCGCAAGAAGAAAACTCTGTTTGAGCGGAGCGAGTTAGTTTTGTTCCGGAATTTGCAAGCGAAGATAGCAGCGTATGCCAGCCTTGATTTTTGCCACCCTTTTCATCAAGGAAAAGAGTGAAGCCTCGTCCTGGCTAAGGACACGCGCTGTAATTAACAAAAAGTCCAAAATTAGCGTTGCAAACGCTATCCTCAGGCATCCTCGTTACAAACGAGGACGATAGATAGTGCAAATAAGATTTTCTAGCACGATGCTTCGACTTGTCATCCTGAGCCTGTCGAAGGACAGCAAGACACAAGGGAGAATGATACCCGTTTACAACAAGAAAATCTCCTAAACCATCCACCTATCAAAGTCAAACGACCAACCGTCAAAAGGAATTCTATACAAGCCATTACCTAGCGATATTTATCCCAGTATTAGAAAGACATTCAAATATATCCCTAGTAAAACAAGGGATAGTATCGGTTAAGATGTCTTAACATAAACGTTTAGGTATTACTAAAAAATTAAAGACATGAAAAAGTTCATTTTGTTATTAATGATTTGCATGAGTACAGTAGCATCTTTTGCTAAGGAGATAAAAGATATAGACACAAGTGTGAAAAAAGTGCGCATAGGGATGAAGATGAAAAAGGTAATCTCAATTATGGGCGATAGCTATCAAATAATCTCCGTCCGTGAGGGAGTCGTCGTCTTAGGATATACAGCTACAGATAATACCAGCATCTACAAGTTGCGGTTTGTAGATGATAAACTAAAAGAGCTCGATAAAGACTGGTGCAGAAGTCGTTTTGGATTTCCGTATAAGATACAGGTAAACAACTTGGGAGGCGTTGTGGGGACGCCAGATTTTAAAAAGGCAGAGCAAAACTAAGTGCTAAGAAGAATGATTTGCGGAGAATATATCAGTTATTCTCCGCAAATCATTCCGTTAATATGCATCGGTTATTCCTTCTCAAATTCTTCGATATATCGAAGAGTCGTTTTTTCCGTTTGAATAATATATTGGAGAAGTAATTTTAATAATTCTTTCTTATTACTATCCGTTTCATAGAGATTAGAATATAAGAAGCCCATTAGGTATTCCGTTTTACTTTTTAGCAGTTCTTTATGCTCTTCAATCGTAGATAAAGAAGTCATCTTCTTGTAGCTAACCAAATCAATCTTAGCATTTGAGACAGCCTTCCATGTGCTTAACTTTATCGAGGGAATATTTATCCCCCCAGATTTACGGATAATATCCGCGATAGTGGCATTCTTGTTAGCTAGCGCATCAATTAATGCTTGCTGCTCAGGAACATTCTCTTTGATTGCATTTTTTGTTTCGCCCAACTCGCTATTGATGGATGAAAAAACCTGCTCGATATAAGCAGCGTCTTTTCGTTGAGCATTCCAGTTATCTATAAATAACGCAATTAAGATACCTGCAACCACAGGGATAATCTCCTTGATAAATTGAATGCTATAGTTTTTTAGTTGTTGCTTCATAAAGTTTGTTACTAGCATGTTTAATGCAGCCATATGCGAAAGGCTGGTCGTTCCTATTTTAGGTAATCCGCTGTATTTACCAATTCATATTTAGGACTTCTTTTCAGAAATTCATTTAGAAAAGCAGTGTGTGTACCCCCCATAATGATGAAAATACGATCGTCAGCCTTTACAGGAATTTGATTTAAGTTAGAATATATACGTAAGTTTCTTCTATAAAACTTGCTAGCCTCATCAGCACCCTCAAAGTTACCTTTCGTGCTGTTGTAAGTTAATATATCCGCGTTAACATTGATAAGCTTTGTGAACGTTTCACTTAGATTGTAAAATTTCAATTTGTCTACCGTAGAAAGCTGTTGAAGTTGCGTGAAATCTTTTAAAACGCCAGCTGTATATTTTTTTGCGATGACGCTATCCACAGGGTTTTCTAGTTCATTGCCGATATTGTAGTTGTAGGCAGCCGTCTCTTGTTCGTCGATGGCGTAGATATGTTTTACTCCCGCAATTTTACCGATTTCATAGGCAATTAAAGCAACCTCTCCACCGAATTTAGGTTTGTAATTTTTGTCGTTTAAGAAGTTCGTATAATCATCATTCAACTGTTGCGATTTATTCGGTGTAACCTCCACACAGATTACGGTAGGTTTGAAATCTGCGAGCATCTTTGCTATGGCGTACGTTTCTGCTTTATTTTTTTCGTCCTTTTCGTCAAACTCCACTTTATGTGCATCTGGCGTATAAGCCATATGAAAGGTGGCGAAATTTAGTACTTTCACTTTTTGAGCAAAGATGTTGCCCGAAATAAAGAGGCTTAGGATAAGTAATGTTCTTTTCATTATATAATTTTTTAGACAAATAAATGTCTTGAAATACGAATAAAAGCGATTTTTACAGGCAAGTCAAAAAAGTCTTTTTCGTCGCCTAAATTAAAGAAAAAAGCGATTGTAAGAAGATAAAGCTATAAGATTTTTATACTATTTAGTAAGCATGATGTATAATGTTATGGCTTTATAAGTAGGAGTAGCTTCGCAAAGCTATAGTGTTGAATTAGATGTGCTATAGTTGTTTACTTTGGAAAGAATTTACTAGATTTATGAAAACTAATTAACCTAAGACCATTATTCCCGTGAGAAGCTTAGTTAAATATAACGAATTGCCTGATGGGCTACTTGTCGAGCATCTGCGGATGCATGATAAGCGGGCTTTTACCGCATTGTATGAACGTTATTGGGAACGACTATTTCACAGCGCAGCACAAACCTTGAATAGCGTTGAAGAGGCAGAGGAATGTGTTCAAGATATATTTTTTAGCTTATGGTCCCGTCGAGAAACCCTCGTTTTAAAGCATAGTATTCACACCTACCTTAGTGTTGCCGTAAAATATAAGGTTATCGATCAATTGAATAAGAAGCATAAGGATAAGCAGATGCTTTCTGAAGCAATACAGTTTATGGTTACTGACGCACCATGTGCTGAAAGCTACCTCCTGGAGAAGGAACTTATAATGAAATTAGAGCGTACCATAGCTCTTTTGCCTGAAAAATGCCGTGTCGTTTATCAAATGAGCCGTGATAAAGGCAAAAGTCATAAAGAGATTGCTACGGATCTTCAGATTTCAGAGAAAACAGTAAACAACCACCTTGTTCGTGCCCTTCGGGAAATAAAAGAAAGTATCACGGCTGTAATTCCCATGCTTTAGTTGCTTTTTTCTTACTTACCCATCTATTTCAAAAAAAAGTATCAGTAGACTAGGTATACCCTGTCATTATAAAGACTATAGTGTATAGACTTAACCTTTATGATAGACGAAAACCAGGAAAAAGCTTACATAGCAGAACTTGCCGTCAAGATTAAAAATAATACCATCACGCCTGCGGAGATGGCATATTTTGATGATTGGTATAAACGGCAAACCCAAAAGGAACTGCTGGTTGATACTGCTTTTGCAAAGAACCGTGCTGTACTTAAAAACCGAATTCTAAAAAAAATAAATAAACAGATTGCAGAAGAGGAACGTCCTTATGCGCGCATACAACGACGTTGGAAACCTGTGGCCGCTGTGGCGGCGATGTTGCTAGCCGGTCTACTTTTCACCTATATCATTCAGCAGTCTCCTGCAAAACAAGAAGCTGATGCTATGGCAGCTATACAGCCTGGAGGGAACTATGCTATATTAACTTTAGCGGATGGCACAAAGGTGAACCTTTCGGAGCGTGCCGATGGGACCATTGCTCATGTTGCTGGCGCAAAGCTCCTAAAAACGGCTGATGGACAGCTTATTTATGAAGCTGATGGCACAGGAGGGGGGAGTCGTAATGCGTATCATACGGTAGAGGCTCCTGTTGGAGGAAAGTGGTTAGTGATTCTGCCAGATAAGTCTAAAGCATGGCTTAATGCGTCGTCGCGTATTAGTTATCCGACAACGTTTAGTGGAGGAGAACGTCGTGTAAAGATTCAAGGAGAGGTATTATTCGATGTTACACGCAATGAAAAAGCACCTTTTATCGTCCAAAGTAAAGGACAGGAGGTACGCGTTCTCGGTACCCAATTTAATGTAGAGGCCTATCCCGAAGAGAAGAATGTGAAAACAACACTTATTGAAGGATCTGTCGAAATTAGAACGGGTAAGAAGCCTTTGTTACTCATCCCTGGGGAACAGGCTCTTGTTGGCGAAGCCGGAATGAGTAAGTCTGTGGTAGATGTCGAAGCGGCCATCGCTTGGAAAGATGGTTATTTTAAGTTCTATGAAAATATTGAAAGCATCTTAGCAAAAGTGGGCCGTTGGTATAATGTAGATATCGTTTATACCACAAAACCGGATGCTGCAAGCACGTTTTCCGGTAAAATATCTAGAGATCGTGATATAGGAAGCATCTTAAAGATGCTAGAATATGATTCCAACTTACAATTTAAAATAGAAGGAAGGAGGATTATCGTTTCAGAGAAATAATGAAAAAAGTAAGAACCGATTGCCAATTTGTATAGGTGCAACCAATGCCTTTACGCCTAATAATCGGATATGCTTGCCAAGCACGAGTGCTAAGAACCAAAAATAGTGTACAGCCTTATAAACACAGTTATGAATAAAAACTTACTTTCTCAGTGGTTTAAGCAAGGGAAGCAAAGCTTATTCTCCCGAATAAGCCTTCCTAAGATGAAATTGACTTTCGTCTTACTTGCCTTAGCCATTGTACAAGCGCAGGCGAATTCGTATGCGCAAAAAATTACTTTAAATAGGACGAATACATCCTTGATAGAGATTATCAATGAGATACGTCAGCAGAGTGGTTATGATTTTCTATATAGCAACACGCTTATGCGTGATGTTAAACCAATTTCAGTAAAGGTGGATAACGCATCGATAGAAGAAGCGTTGACCATTTGCTTAAAAGGACAGCCTATATCCTTCAAGATTGAAGAAAAAGCGGTACTCCTAAAAAAGAAAGAAGTACCACCAGTAAAGAATAATAATACAGTAGCACCAGCAACAGCGGTACTGCAACAAAATATTCGGGGTACGGTTATCGATGACGACCGTAAACCATTAGAAAGCGTAACCATTACGAATTTAAAAACCAAGAAAACGGCCACAACTGATGGGCAGGGGAATTATCAAATTGAGGCTTCCGTAGGTGATCAAATTCGTTTTTCACTCATTGGTTATGCTCCCAAAATAGTAAACGTAGCAGCAGGGCAAAATCAACCGCAGGTTACGCTGAGCATCATTGCAACAGAAATTGAAGAAACAGTCGTGACGGCACTCGGTATTCGTAGGGAAGAGCGTGCGCTAGGATATGCCGTTTCTGAAGTCAGTGGTGATGGATTGAAAAAAGCGCGTGAAACAAACGTGATTAACTCATTGGCAGGTAAGGTTCCTGGATTAATTATCAATAGCACGGCAGGAGGCCCTGGAGGTTCTTCTCGCGTTATTATTCGAGGGAATACTACCGTAACAGGCAATAATCAACCGCTTTATGTGGTCGATGGTGTACCCATGGATAACTCTAATTATGGAAGTACAGGGTCAGGACAATATGCAGAAGGATACGATATGGGAGATGCGATATCTGCCATTAATCCAGATGATATCGATAAAATATCAGTATTGAAAGGCCCTTCCGCTTCCGCATTGTATGGTACACGTGCGGCAAATGGTGTTATTCTAATCACTACGAAAAAAGGAACACGAAGCCAAGCTTTAGGCATCGATTTCAATAGTACCTCTTCGTTTGAAACACAGTTGACGACCTATGATGGTTACCAACGTACATATGGGCAAGGGACGAAGCAAAATATTCCAAATTCTGTGTTGCAGGCACGCACCACCTTGTTCCAAAATTTTGGAGCACGATTGGATCCAGACCTTATGGTCGATTCATACGACGGTGTTAAGCGCCCATATGCTTATATAAATGACAATATTGGTGGCTTTTTCCGTACAGGATCTACTTTCAGTAATAACCTCGCGTTTACGAATGGAAATGAAAATTCATCCATCCGTTTTTCAGCGGCCGATTTGCGGGTAAATGATATTATCCCGTCCAGTGGACTTCGTCGGAATACTTTTACACTTAATGGAACGTCTAAGTTTGGCTCTAAGTTGAGTATGGAGGCTCGTGCTATGTACCTAAATGAGCATGTTAAAAATAGACCTGCCTTGGCTGATAGTCCAAGTAATATTGGAAACTCCTTTATTGGCTTGGCAAGTAATGTGGATCAATCTATGTTTGCTAATACCTATAAAAATCCAGACGGCTCTTATATTGAATGGGGAGGCGGACAATATCGCTTGAATCCATATTGGGTACTCAATGAGATGTACAATAAGAGCGATAAAGATCGATTTATGGGGTCAGCACAGTTGAGTTATAATGCTACCTCGTGGCTAAATATCCAAGGACGAGCCTCGACGGATATTACTTTTCTAGAATTCGAGAAATTTAGCCCACGGACAACTCCCGGCTATATTACGGGAGCATTAGATCAGATGGATCGTAAATTTATCACAACGGAGGCCGATGTACTTGTAACGGCACAAAAGCAGCTAACGCCCGATTTGCATTTGGCGGCCCGCTTGGGAGGTAGTATATCGCGTGTTAATAATAAAGGTAGACAGATGTTGTTTACCAATATGACGGTTAAAGATGCTATCACACCAACGAGCTTTACCGATAAAAATATTATGCCTACCAGTTACGCAAGGCACTTAAACTCGATGTACGGACTCTTATCAGTAGGTTATAAATCATTCCTTTATGTGGATGCTAGTGTGCGTCGTGATGCCTCTTCAACGCTGCCTGTAGCGAATAATAGTTATGTATATCCTTCGATATCATCAAGTTTTGTGTTTACTGATGCCTTCAAAATCGATAAGAGTATTCTTAATTTCGGAAAGCTAAGGGCCTCTGCTGCTGAGGTAGGTGGAGATACCGAAGCCTATCTTCTAGATCTTTATTATGCCATTAATCCGCTTTCTTTTAAAGGTTTAGCCTATGGCGGCGCAACAACATCTGTGTTGCCCGCTAAAGAGTTGAAGCCTACACGTACGCGCTCTTTCGAGGTGGGTACAGAGTTGAAATTCTTCAATAATCGTTTAGGCTTGGATGTTACTTACTATACACAAAAATCGAGAGATCAAATTAATCGCGTGCCGATACCTTATTCGTCAGGATTTGAAACACGTTTGATTAATGCAGGGGTTGTTTCCAACCAAGGGGTGGAGATTATGTTGAGCAGTACGCCGATTCAGAAAGAAGACTTTCAGTGGGATTTAAGCGTCAACTTTGCTCGTAATAAAAATAAGGTAGAATCGCTTGCTGATGGTGTGCCTTTCTTGACACTATCGGATGCCCGTTGGATGAGTGTTGCTGTGGTTGCCAAACCAGATGCGCCTTATGGTTCTATTTTGGCTTTTGACGAGCAGCGTGATCCGCAAGGAAATCTGATTTTGGATCCTGTATCTCTTTTACCATTGCAATCTAGCGAGCGTAATTTGGTTGGAAAAGGGATATTTGATTGGACAGGAGGGGTCAATAGTTCCATGCGCTATAAGGACTTTAGTCTTTCCTTTATTATGGATGTGAAGTATGGTGCGGATATGTTCTCGATGACCAACCTATTTGCAGCTAGTAGAGGTAGCTTAGAAACGACGTTGGAAGGACGTGATGCATGGATTCAGTCGGAGGAAGAACGTCTTGCAGCAAACATGACGAGTGAAGATTGGGTTAGTGCCGGTCGTGTTCGCGGTTTAGTCCCTAAAGGTGTGATACGCACAGTGGATGCGAATGGTAATGAGGTTTTTACGGAAAACACACGTGCGGTAGATCCATCGGTCTATTGGGGGCAAATCGTTCAAGATGGAGGCGTGGCTCGCCCGTATATCTATGATGCTTCTTACATAAAGATGCGTGAAATTACATTCGGTTATACGATACCAAGCAACCTTACTAAACGATGGGGAATCCAAGGGATGCAAGTAAGCGTGGTGAGTAGAAACCCTTTTATCTTGTTTAAGAATGTGCCTAACATCGATCCAGATTCCAATTATAATAATGGTAATGGGCAAGGATTGGAGTATGGCTCACTGCCAACGCGTAAAAGTTGGGGCGTGAATTTAAACTTTAGGTTTTAGGTTTTTGGACTGCATCGGTTACTCATCCTTCGTTTGATGAAACTTCCGATGCCTAAATTTTATGATAATGAAAACAAAATCAATTATAGCTGTTTTTATAGCCTGTTGTTTAGGTACAGTGTCCTGCAACAAGTTTGGCGATATTAATACCGATCCTACGCGGTCGAGTGACTTAGATCCGGCACTCCAGCTGACGAATGTGCAACTGCGCTACTCCGGTGATCTGGAGACAAATGAGAAAATACACCTTTGTCTAACGATGCCCCTTGTTCAACAAGTTGGTGGTATATGGGCTAACCGCTGGGGGCAAATGTATATTTATAATAGACTATATCTTTCTTCTTTATGGGATTATTCCTTCCGGAATGGCGTTGCTGATATGGTCTCGGCCGTAGAAAGAACAAAAGACAATCCGCAGCAGAGTAATCTGAATGCGATATGCCGTATTATGAAGGTGTATGAGTTCGCTCGCTTGACCGATTTATATGGCGATATTCCCTATACCGAAGGAGGTAAAGCATATATCGGAGGTATTACCCATCCGAAGTTTGACCGTCAAGAGGATATCTACGCTAACTTTTTTGTAGAACTGAAAGCGGCAGCCGAGCAACTCGATCCTGCTAAAGACCAGGTACGAGGCGATTTATTCTACAATGGGAACGTCAACGCATGGAAAAAATTTGCTAACTCTTTACGTCTACGTTATGCGATGCGTTTGGTAAAAGTCAATCCAGAAAAAGCACGTCAGGAGGCTACAGCAGCCTATGAGGCTGGGGTATTTACAAGTAATGCTGATATCTGCTTATTGAATCATGAGGATATTCAGAATACCTATGCCGATATGCGTGGGAATGGTCTTTCTGCAGCATTTACCCAATCGGAAGTGCTTCCGCGCGTTAACAACACGTTTATCGAGCAATTGCGAAGCACCAATGATCCTCGTATGCAACATCTTTTTCGATATTATATAGATATTATTAACCGTCCTTTTGATCGTATAGATATCACCGATCCGGTGAGAGCACAAATTGGATACAACGGTGTTAAACCCACAGATTATGTGTGGGATGAATGGCTTAACCCGATACAAATTCAGCTATCCAATGGAACGACAATGGAGGCAGTCAACAATGACCAAAAGGTGCAATTGGCTAATTTCATGATTCGTAATAATGCTCCATTCTTACACATGACTTATGCGGAGGTATCTTTTCTTTTAGCTGAAGCTGCTGTACGGTGGAATGTGAATTTGGGAGGTAATGCGGCTACGCACTTTGCTAATGGCGTGCGTGCTTCTATGAAACACCTGAGCTTGTATCCGTCGGGGCCTACTATCGAAGATCAACAGATCAATACCTTTATACAGGGGAACTCTTTAATCCCAGGGCGTGAAATAGAATTGATAAATAAACAAATGTGGATCACCTTGCTTATGAATGGTACAGAAGCTTTTGCCAATTGGCGCAGGTCGGGATTTCCTATCCTAACACCATCAATCACTGGAGAATCTACCACCAATAAAATTCCACGTCGTTTGGAGTATCCTATTAATGAAACGGAACAGAATCGTGCTAATGTTGCTCCTGCCATAGTGGCTTTGGGGGCTGGCGGGGATACGTGGGTAAATCGTGTATGGTGGGATAAACAATAATTTTAAAGACAGAAAAAATGAAAAGATATATTGTACTTTTTTTAAGTTGTTTTCAATTGTTCATGGCCTGTGGTAAGACAAATCAGGAAGAAGAAAAGCAAGCTAATAAATCTTATGTCGTAGGCTATCTGTTTGCTAACAGAACCTTATTGGATGGTGCTAAGAAAATTGATTTTTCAAAGATCACACATCTCAATATCGCATTTATTAACCCAGATGTAAGTGGCAACTTTCCGAGTCTTGCTGGACTGGCAGAGACCGTTGAATTAGCGCATAAACATGGGGTTAAAGTATTTGCTTCCTTTGCCGGTGGTGCTCCTCCCGAATACCTTAAAGACCTTTTAAAGCCAACGAAGCAGCCTGAATTAATAGCAAGTTTCGGTAGGTTGGTAGACACTTATAAGCTTGATGGTATAGACGTAGATTTAGAAGGAGATTTTATTGATCAGAACTATGAATCATTCGTGTTGGGTCTTTCCGATATGTTGCAGGCTAAGAAGAAAGAAATGACTGCCGCAGTAGCAACATGGACTTCAAATCGGATCAGTGATAAGGCTTTAGCACGTTATGACTTATTGCATATAATGTCATACGATCATACGGGGCCATGGAATAAAGCAAACAGCGGACCGCATGCTACTTTCGATCATATGGTACAGGATTTTACCCATTGGCGTGATGTACGTAAAGTGGCTCCTGCGAAGCTTGTTATTGGCCTACCATTCTATGGTTATGGTTTCGGTCCCAATATCGCGGATGATATCACCTATAAGGCGCTTGTCGCTCAATATCCAGAAGCGGTAAACAAAGATGAGCTTAGTATTCCGCAGCAGGGCACCTTTTATTATAATGGTGCGGCTACGATCGCTAAGAAGGCTACCTATGCGCGTGAGCAAGGTGCTGGGGGCGTAATGATCTGGCACCTGCTTGGTGATGCGGATGCTCCGCATGCTTTACTTCAGGTTATTCAGGACAATTTGTACGGTGAAAATGAATAAGTCTGGATAGTGGATTTTAAAACAAAAAACATGAAAAAAATTGTAGCAATTATAGCCGTAGCCTTGATTTTATTTCAGCTAGGCTGTTCCAACGATAAAGAATATACGTTTGATAGCGATTTCTATCCACGGATATTTGATAATGGTAACACTTTTACTTCGCCTAATAGAAT
This sequence comes from Sphingobacterium sp. MYb382, assembly GCF_037572665.1. Taxonomy (NCBI): domain Bacteria; kingdom Pseudomonadati; phylum Bacteroidota; class Sphingobacteriia; order Sphingobacteriales; family Sphingobacteriaceae; genus Sphingobacterium; species Sphingobacterium sp. MYb382. Next base: position 297,541 of record NZ_JBBGZT010000012.1, on the reverse strand, counting down.
TGTTGAAGAGGGAGCGTCAGTCAATTTTAATCGCCTGAGCTTTTCTCCTTCACCAAGCAAAGGGATGGAAATTAGCTGGAAGGTTAATGGTCAGCATGTATCCAGTGATACGGCCTTTGTCTTTACACCTCCAAATGGGGGAGGCGAGTTTGAGGTTACTTTAGAAGCTTCCTTCAAGGGAAATGTTTCTACACGGAAGTCTAAAGTATTGGTTAGCCCAAGTACCTACGCACCAAAACCTTTCGATCAAATTGCCCTTTCTTATTTGACAGAAAATGGTAATGCCTCTTTCATCGATTGGAAGCAAGTTACGCACGTTGCCTTCAATGGTGCACGTGTTCTACCTGAAGGTGGGATAGATTTTTCAAAAGGCGATCTAAATCAAGTTACAGACGAGCTGGTTGCACGTGCTCACTTGAATGGTATTCCTTTCCTGCTCAGTGTGTCTGGAAGACTTTCTGGCGTAGATGGCTGGGCGCTATATAATAATAGCGATTTTGGTGATGTAATCTCTAATCCCACATTGATGGCGCAATTAGTGACAACCTTGGTGGACTACGTAGAACGTAAGAAAATCGATGGCATTGATGTTTTGATGACTGACCTCAGCAATGATGATGCTGCGATAGCTGGCCGTAATGCGGCAGCTGTAGGTCCATTTATTAATGCTTTGAAAGCAGCTTTACAACCCGGTAAATTGGTTACGGCAACCGTAACAACCAATTATCTACATTGGAACTATACGGATTTATCACAAGCTGATTGGATTCATGTACGTGCCTATGATGATGGAGCACATGTTAGCCCTGGGGCACCATTAGGGCAGTCATCAACATTAGACTACATGATAAGTTCGGCAGCAGTATGGACTAATAAAGGTTTTGCTAAAAACAAACTTGTACTTGGTATGCCTGCCTATGGCATTCGTTATGATGAGCTTGATAGTGATGGCAACAACTTGAGTTGGGGTTCTTATACAAATGTTAGCTATACGAGTATCTTGCAAGCGAGTAGTGATGCCGATGCTTATAAAAAAGATTACCTGCCAAACATTGGTAAAGGAGTGTATTACAATGGTGTTGTTCTTATTAAAGAAAAAGCTGATTATGTAAAAGAACAAGGGTTTAAAGGAGCTTATTTATGGGCTGGTGACTATGATGTTAAAGATAATCGTTCCCTGATGGCTACGATAAAAGCAAACATAAAGTAAAGACCTTTTTTACAGAATAAATTTTTGACGATAAAATAATGTATGGCTATTGACGTATTCTGCGCAATAGCCATACTTTTTTACGACCTAATTTTTTGTATTCAACAACTTTATTCCCGCAGCAATATTCGAGTTCTCTTAATTGGCGAGTACCAGGCTTAATTTTTGAATTATCGACGTCATTTTTGCTGCCAATAAGGAATGTTTAATATCATGCAGTGTAGTACCTTTTAAAGAATAGTTGATTTTTAAAGGTATTACACTTTTTTGTATGTGAGCGTTTACCCCTGATTTACAAATTTCCTTCCTCGCTACAGCATTTTTACACGGATTGATAAAAGGACCAAAATACAGTAGCATTTCCCCTTTTAACCGTCATATTTACATTTTTATAGCCTAAAATCGGTGGAAAAATCGTATTATTACAAGTGATGAAATACCTTATAGCCCTTTTTGCATGTGCGCTCTTCTTTAGTTGTGAGGAGCAGAAAACTCAAAATCTGGAATCTTTAGACAAGAAATCGGCGCGTGAAGTAACGCTGTCGACCGTAGAACGAGGAGACTCCGTCTTACATATTACCACACAAAATATATGGTATAATGGCGACCGTATTGCCGAAAAAAGTGATACTATTATCACGGAAGCGAAACCAAAATCATGGAATGCTACCGATACAAGCTCTTTACGCCATGTCCCAATCTTTGTAACCGTACAGTAAGAAGTTATGAGAAAAAAAGCATCTAAAAGTATACAGTTAGTACTAATCACTTCGGTGTTGGCATCCTGTGCGCAGCCCGTAGCGAAGCAAAATAACGACCCTAATAAGCAGCGTGTTTTTATGCGTGCCGACTCGTCAGCACCCTACACGGAAGTAACCGACAATTACAACCAAGAAGGACGTCGTGGTGGCGGTGGTATAGGTACTTCCTTACTCTGGTTTATGGCCTTTCGCCACATGGGAGGAGCATTAGGCTATGCCAATAATAATATTCACCCAAGTTCCGTTTCGGGAAGTAACGTCAATAAAGCCAATGCCTTCAAAGCACAAAGAGGTGGATTTGGACGTAGTTCGGTGAGTAACTCCTCGGTAGGCGGTTAATGAAGATACAAAACTTACGTAAAGAAGCCAATTGGCAAGAACGCCTGGAGTCTATTGGCTTCGGCTACCATAGTATCGATAATGTACCTTTTTGGGTAGACGATTACTACTATGAAATCACCAATAAAGAAGCCGATTTAATATATAAAGCTACAAACGAGCTTTGGGAAATGTGTTTGGAGGCCGTTGAATATGTCATTAAGCATAAGCAATATGCCCATTTCCGCATTCCACCCTATATGATAGGGCATATTGAGCGCTCCTGGGAAAATGATGAGCCTTCTATTTATGGTCGTTTCGACTTTGCTTACGATGAAGAACATCAAGAACTCAAGATGCTTGAGTTTAATGCCGATACACCAACATCTTTGTTTGAAACAGGGATCGTGCAGTGGCATTGGAAAAAGCATTATTTTCCAGAGTTGGTCGACCAGTTCAACAGTATTCATGAACAATTAATACAAAGCTGGACTACCTTAAAACCCTATCTGAAAGGAGAAACCTTACATTTTTCTTGTGTAAAAGAAAGCCTTGAAGACTTAACAAATCTTGAATATCTTCGCGATACAGCGATACAAGCAGGTATCCAGACCAAGTTAATTTATATTGACGAGATAGGCTGGGCAGATAGCCAGTTTGTAGATCTGGAAGGAGAACCGATACAGTCTATATTCAAATTGTACCCTTGGGAATGGATGGTGCGTGAGGAGTTTGGTAAGAATATCTGTCTCGATATCCATCAAGCACAATGGATAGAACCATCCTGGAAGATGCTATTGTCAAACAAAGCTATTCTACCTATCCTTTGGGAGTTATTTCCTAACCATCCGCACCTTTTGGCGGCCTATTTTGAGGAGCCTGAATATCTACAGCATTTTGTGAAAAAGCCGTTGCTTTCGCGCGAAGGAGCCAATGTAGAGATGTATTACGATAAAGAGATGATTTATGCAACAGAAGGGGAGTATGGCCATGAAGGCTATGTTTACCAAGAATTAGCTACGCTACATCGGGAAGAAACTGGTTTTTCTATCATCGGTAGCTGGGTCATCGGACAAGAGTCCTGCGGTATATCCTTTCGAGAGTCTGATATGCCAATTACAACGGATAAAAGTAGATTTATACCACACGTTATAAAATATTAAAGGGGCGAAAAGCCCCTTCATCATTATTTTTACCGCCATCCTAGAATAACCCTAGCTTATATTGATTCACCAAATCTAGAATCATATGGTAGCCCACCAAAGAGTTGCCATGACTATCTAGTGGAGCACTGAACGTACCAATTCCTATCTTATTTGGAACACTTACCACAATACCACCACCAACGCCCGATTTGCTTGGAAGGCCTACCGTACGGGCATATTCACCACTAAACTCATACATGCCTGCAATCAACATTTGCGACTGCACAAGTTTCGCTATTTCTGCATTTTTATAACGGCTATCACCATCAAAACGAACACACTGATGACCAAAAAAGTAACCTATCTTAGCCAAATCCTCCACTGAAAGTTCTATAGAACATTGACGAAAGTAGTTGTCCAGCTGATCTTCCGTGCCCGATATTAAACCTGCATTTTTCATAATGTAGAACATCCCACGGTTGCGGTGTCCCGTCTCTTTTTCCGAAGTATAAACAGGCTTGCTGTAGTCTATCGTCACATCGTTGCAGATGAAGCGCACCATGGCCAAAATTTTATCAAAAGGCTCCTGTCCGCTGCCCGAAATAAGAGAAGTCGTCAAAATAGCCCCCGCATTCATCATCGGGTTCAAGGGCTTGCCCATCGTTTCTAGGTTTGCAAAGTGGTTAAAAGGCTTGTCAGTACCATAATAGCCCATCTTTTCGAAAACTGCTTTTTCGCCCTGCTCCATTACCGCGAGCATCAAGCTGATGATTTTAGAAATACTCTGCATCGTAAACTTTTTACCCACATCGCCCACACTTGTCAACTTACCTTTTTCATCTACTACGGCAAAGGCTAAAGCTTGTGCATCCATCTTTCCCAATTCTGGGATATAGTCGGCTACTTTTACTTCTAGATAGTAACCTCGATTTTTCTCCATAATGGAAGTCAGTGTAGCCTTTGAAAAGTCTTTCGCGGAATCTGCTTTTTGCGCATACACCCCTGTTCCAAAAAGAAGCAGAGCTCCCACAAAGATGCTTTTAAGCTGTTTACCCATAGCGTAATATATGTTCATGTTTTCGTTTCTATATCATGTAAAATAAGCAATCTGAAGATACTCCTCTAAGAGAAAAGCATCAATTCCATCAAGTATATAAAAAGTTGATCAAAGTAGCGCATAGTTAGGTATAAATTGGTCGTATATTCAAATTTAGTTTTAAGCAACTTAGTCTTTTAAAAATACTATGCGCGAACCTGCAAATTTACTATCTTGTCAGCTCTAAAACTGGCCATTATGAAGCAATATCTATTTCTGTTTTTTATTTTCTTTTTCTGTACGGCGACCTATGCGCAACAGCAGAGCGTGAAACCTGCACAAAAAGATTCCATAACCGTTTATACCTACGCCTATATTCGCGTGGAAGGAAAATTCCTATCTAAGAAACTTAAGGTAAATGTTGATGTGGGCGACACGGATGATCAAATTGAAGCAGGGAATAGACTTTCCTATCTTCTCACGAATAAAAGGTCTTATGGAGCCATTCTAAATTACATGGCCGAGCTTGGTTATGAGCTTGTCAATACGCTTGATTTAACCAGTAACTATGATGGAACAGGAGGGACTAGCGGTATCGTCTATGTGATGAAAAGAGTTCGCTAAGTCCTCTTTTTAATTCATTATATCGATTTGGGCGCTCCGTTAGGGGCGTTTTTAATTACGCCCTTAACGTAGGGCTTTCCGCAACGCTTTTTGCCTCCCGCTAGCGCGTAGGCAAAAGAGCTAAGATGCTCCAATCCCTAGCGCATTTTTCCTACTTGTTTTATTTGTAGTACTGATTGTTATGTTCTATAACAACCAGCCTACAACGTAAACTCCCCAAGGGTTTATCTATAGATTAATAAAAGGATAGCCTTTCTATTCATTCGGTAAAATTACCTGCTTAAAGTTGATCACATTTTGTTCAGAGACTCCTGTACCAAGCTGTCCAAAGCGATTATCTCCTGTGGCCCATAATGTACCATCACCTTTCATGATAAAAGTCGTAGTTAGGCCTAGGTATAGCTGCGAAATGTTGTCCATTATTTGTGTAAACTGATTAAGCGGTGTTAGATTGCCCAGGCCCAGTTGTCCATTTGTATTTCCGCCCGTGCCCCAAAGGGTATTATCCGATTTTAGCACGAAGGAATGAAAGGAGCCTACACCTATAGATTTTGCTTGATTCAGTACTTGGGTAAATAATTGGCGTGGCAGGTTGTCTCCAGTGCCTAGTTGGCCATAGGTATTGTTACCTGTTGTCCAGATGGAATTATCCGTTTTCTGTACCAAAGAATAGGCTTGATACCCAGTAGCGATAGCTTTCACATCGTTAAGCACAAGGGTGGGCACAAGATAATTCTGCACACTGCTCAAACCCATTTGATACAAGCTATTCGAACCCATAGCATAAAGCGATCCATCTGTTTTTAAAACTAAAGTATGGCCGTATGTTGCCGAAACAGCCGAAACCTTATCGGTAACATAGTTCAATGTATTTCGTTCCAATGCGTCACCAAGCCCCAGTTGACCAAAGTGGTTCTGTCCTGTAGCCCATAAAGTTCCATCGGTTTTAATGACAAAAGAATTACCGCTACCTGTATGTATAGCTTTTACTTTATCTGTAATTCGTGTCAAAGTGTTTTGTGAATTACTATTAATATCAATGCCCAATTGACCGTTATAATTGTATCCCGTACTCCAAACAGTTCCATCTTTTTTCAACAGCAAAGTATGTATGCTATTTGTTGCCGCGCTTTGCACGTTGTCCGTAATGAATACGATTGAATTTCTCGTATTGTAGTCTCCCAAGCCTAATTGACCGTAGGTATTGCTTCCGATACCGTATAAATTGCCTTTTGGACTCAGGAAAAAAGTATGATCCCGGCCGGCGATTATGTACCACTGCGCTTTAGCCAAGCTATAGCTTTTCCCGAGGTAAGTAATGATGATGAAATCCCCTTCGTCGCTAATGCTAAAACCAGACTGACCAGCAGGTCCCGTTGGCCCTTCTGGCCCTGTAGCTCCCGGGGCACCTGTAGCAGGTACAGGGTTGCCTGCTTGGTCGCGCACCACCTGCCAGGTAAGGCCATTATCATAACTGATTAGCCACTCATTGCTGTTTGTATTAACTTGCAACAGCGGTGTAACCGCATCCTTGCCGTTGCTACCGTTTGATCCATTTTGTCCGTCATTGCCTGTTACACGGAGTTTATTCCCGTTCTGAAGGATAAAATTGTCACCGAGTGTCCAATAATACTGTCCATCGCTGTCTTGTTTGACACCGATGACAGGAGCATTCACACCATCTTTGCCGTTACCTCCATTCGATCCATTTTGTCCGTCCTTACCATCTTTACCATTCGTCAGATTGATTGTGCTACCGTCACTCATGATGAGTAGATAGCCGTTGCTAGTGGGATTGAAAGACTTGATACTTAATTTTTTTTGTAGCGCATCAGTAATCGCCTTGAGCGCTATGATATCGCTGTTTATACCTTTTACAGCATTTTCAATGGCTGCTATGCGTTTTGCCTGATCATCAAGTTGCTCTTGCTGGCTCTTTTGTCGGCGCAGCAGTTCATCAAAATCAGTACGCTTACATGCTACAGCAAGGAAAAGCCCTAGTGCAAAAAATAAAGTATGTTTGATTCTCATAATACAGACAACTAAGGGTTGATAATAAATATTAATTCCGCTCGTCGAGCTTTAGCAGATCGACCCAACTGCTTATCGGAACCCTTGCCGACCACTTGAATTCTTTTCTGGTCTACACCTTGTTGGATGAGATAGCTGGCAAGTGCCTCCGCGCGTTGCTGCGCTAAGCTGTTATTAAAGGCTACAGGTCCGCTGGTATCCGACCATCCTTCAATCACGATTGGTAGCTGTGGGTATAAATTCGCTAGTTGTAGCATCCTATTAAGTATTTCCGCATGTTTCGTTTCATCTATAGTAGCTTTATTTAATTTGAAATAAATAGGGCTTAGGAGCTCATTCGGATTAGTATCCTTTTGCTTCTCTTGCGTTTTTTCAATGCTATTCGGTTGGTTTACTAAAGGCTGAGATGGATTTGTAACCTCGACTACTTCTTCCTTTTTAGGGCTGGCAACTGCTACTGTTGACTGGATAGGTGTCGGAGCAACACCATTTTTCTTTTTGCCTAAGTTGAAGCGTATGCCGATACGGGTGTATAGCATTAAGTTATCGCGCCATGCTGGTTCCGTTGTTATTCCTTCAAATTTATCATCGCTTAACCAGCTTAATGCCGATTGTAGAAAAATCGCTTTTCCATGTGCTAGTTTGTATGAAAAACCAATATCACCGCCAGCGGAATAGCTCCAAGTAGTTACTTTTGCTCCATCTGTTACTTTTTTGTTGGTTTCTATAGCATAGATTCCAGGATTAAATTTGTTGAGATAGATGTGTGGGGCAATAGCGATGTTGAATTTTTTATCGGCATCAAAAAGTCGAAATACGGAAATAGGTAATCGTAAACCAACCTGCAATACCGTGGTTTTACTATAAACGGAACTAGCTTTGAAATTGCCTTTTGTGTAGCGTATCACCCCGTTATCGTCGAGCAGGTCAGTCGTTTGCCACTTGTTGGCGTCAAGCCTACCTTTCATAAAGTTGACGTCAAGCTCCGTAGCCATCCATTTGTTGAGCTGATAGCCTAAAGAAAGTCCACCTCCGTAGCCCAAGCGTAGCTTTTCAGCCGTAGAGCTAAAATCTCCCCAGAATAAGGGTGAGCCTGCATGTACAGCAACGTAAAGAGCTGTGCTGCTATCAGGAGATTGTGCTTTGGCAGGCAAACAAAATAGGGTAGCACAGCCTACAAGTAGCTGTAAATATGTTTTAATCATCTGCTATACGCGTATATTCTGTTAAAAAATCTAGTCGTTATACCGTAAACAAAAGTATTTTCATCAAAAAGGAAATGCAATACCCAAAAGCAGGTAGCCGAATAGGAGGATGGGCCACTTGTGACTACCTATTTTTGGGTAATCAACGCATCAAATATTTTTACCAACTTTACAGGAGATGAAGTTGTTATTTCAGAAATATATCGTTCAGTTATTTTTGTGCTTTTCCCTTAGTGGTATAAGTACACTGCTTTATGCTGCCGAAGCAATAGACACAATCGTCATAACGAGTAAAGATGTTTATTCCTTAGCTAACCATCTACGATGGATGCAAAGTGAAGAGCAGCTATCTCCAGATCGTGCTTATCAGCTATTAAAAGAAGGACGAGGCCAATTGCTTTCTTCTACTGGTAGTATAAATCCTGGATTTACGACTACTGACTTTTGGTTGACCTTTACGGTAGTGAACGATGCGGAAGAAGAAAGAAGCCTATTCTATAAATTTAATTATCCCTTTGTCAAGTCGATAGATATTTATAAAGAAACCCCTATAGGCTTTGAAAATATTTTGCAAACAGGCGCTGAGCGACCTTTTGACTCTCGCGGCTATATATACCACGATTTCGTATTGCCAATTCGCCTAAGCAAAGGGGAGCGCTCGAGTTTCTTAATCAGAGCAGAAAGAAAAGGTGAACGCTTTAGCATAAGTCCTGAATTGATAAGTGAGTCTGCCTTTAAAAAAGAAGAACAGTTTACCTATATCATTATCGGGATAATTGTCGGTATTATGTTTTTCAATATCGTTATAAACCTTTTTCTCGGTATTTCGTTAGCTGATAAAATTCATTATCTATATGCGGCCTATGTTTTAGCGACACTCGCTTGGGTGTTCAGCAGCGTCGGTTTAGACTATCAATTTCTTTTTCCCGATTATCCAGCAATCTTTAAGATTTCTCAGTTCGTGGCAGGCGCTATAACCATGCTCCTGATGGCACAGCTTGCTGTTGTTTTTCTTAAATTGAAGCAGCATAGCCTTGTCGCTTATTATTCTTTATATGTATTTAAAGGTTTATTGATCCTTGTCCTACTGGCTAAAGTGGGTTTGTATATGTTACATCCGCAGCAAGGGTTGCTTAATAAGGTTATTAGTAATTCCTATATGTTAGCTATTGCAGGGATTGCTTTTTCCATTACTTGGGCAGCTATTATTTGCGTTCGGAAAGGATTTAAACCAGCATGGTTTTATTTGGCGGCCATCGTTTACCTAACCCTTAATATTATTAGCGTGTGCTATGTGATTTTAGTAACCAATAATTTATCGATATTGATGTCGCCACCCACCAGTATACAAATTGGGTTAATTGTCGAGTCTTTAATCATCTTTGCGAGTATCATTTACCGGTACGCTGTCTTGAAAAAAGAACGCGAGAACTTAGAGTTAAAGCTAATCGATCAAAAGATTGCGATGACACAGAATATCATGGCCGCACAGGAAGAAGAACGAAAACGGTTGGCACAAGATTTACATGATGATTTAGGCGCTACATTAAGCACCTTATTACTTCATATTACGAATAAAACGGAACCTTGGTTAAATAGTCCTTATCAAGAGCGTACGCTTGCTATTACGCAAAAAGCATTGGTCGACCTACGGCATATTTCGCATGACTTGTTGCCTAAAGATTTTGCAACTATCCATCTATTTCAAGCGCTACGTAATCGTGTCGACGAGTTGTACAACTTTACAGCTACCCGATTTTGGCTTAATATGGATGGTGACGACCGTTTCCTCCATGAAAACCAATCTATCAACTTGTACCGTATCGTTAATGAGCTTATTAATAATGCCATCAAACATGCTAAAGCTTCGCAGGTAAATATTGATTTGGTAATCGCAGATAAGGAAATAACCTTAGTTTTTGAAGATGATGGTATAGGTTTTACAGAAAGTCAATCTCAGAAAGGTATAGGCTTGAAGAATATACATTCACGGGTAGCTTTTCTAAATGGGAAAATAAACATTGATAACAATAACCAAGGAACGACGATTATCATTGATATTCCTTTGTAAATAGTAGCTAGTATGGAGAATACAAAAATTATAATTGCGGATGATCATGCTTTATTTGCAGACGGACTTGAGCAGATTGTGCAGTCGCTAGATGGATTTGAGGTTATTGCAAAGGTGACTGATGGCAAATTGCTGATGCAGAAATTAAATGCGACAGTGCCCGATATTATTCTGATGGATATCAATATGCCGCATTTGAATGGTATTGAAGCTACGAAGCGTATTTTACAGCTATATCCATCGGTGAAAATTTTGTTCATCAGCATGTATCATAATGCAGAGCTTATCAAGCAAGCAAAGGAAATTGGAGCCATGGGCTATGTGATGAAAGATATTACAGCTTCGGTGCTAAAGGAGTCTATACTAAATACAAAAAAAGGAATACCTACTTTCTTGGTGTCTGCAACGAATGCTGCGTTGGATAATGAGTTGGCTAATGCAGATCCTTTTTTACGTAATTATAAGTTATCTCAACGGGAAATTGATATTATAAGACTTATTCGAGAAGGAAATGCAACGAAGCAAATTGCTGCGATTTTGGAATTAAGTACTTATACAGTAGAAACGCATCGAAAAAATATTAATCGTAAGCTGCAGGTGCAGAGTACCGCGGAGCTTATTGCCTTCGCCCATAAATTTCAATTTTAGCGGAAAGGTTCCTAGGTGCCGCTTCTTAATGATGCGTGGCTATCCATAGTTTTGTAAAAATATACGTGTCTCTTTTCTTTTAATTACTAAATTAGATTGCACCCCAATATGATGGGTTGAACAACCTTTTCTATACGTAATTAATCTTTTAATATGGCGACAGTTAGTACACACTTAGCGACTTTAGCAGACATTCCATCTATCGAACCTTTGTTTAATCTATACCGTGAATTTTATGGTATGGAAAGTGATAAAGAAGGAGCAAGCCAATTTTTGACAGCTCGACTGACGAACAAAGAGTCTATTATCATCTATGCAAAAGAAGGAGTTGAAGTCGTTGGTTTTACGCAGCTTTTTCCTACTTTTTCATCTTCCGTTATGAAGAAAGTATACATCTTGAATGATCTTTTCGTTGGGGAAGACCAGCGTGGAAGGGGAGTCGCCAAGCTTCTCATAGAAGAGGCGATAGAGATAGCGCGCCAAGAAGGATGTTCGCGTGTTTCGTTGAGCACCGCGAAAGACAATACAGCACAATTTCTGTATGAAAAATTAGGCTTCAAGCAAAGTACTTTTAAATTTTATAACTACGTGATTTAAGGTTGTTGTTTTAAATAAATAGTCATCTTTAACTGTCCTCGTTGTAAACGAGGATGCAGGAGTATAGCTTTTGTAAAGCTGAAAAAAATATAAGGTAAAAGAATCATTTTAGTAGATGTTGTCCGTTAAAATGATTCTTTTAAATCTTGGCTATGTTGTTTAACCTAGAATTTCATTTATCTTTAGACCGCTAATAGTACCGAATTACCGCGATAGAATTATATGAAGTTTAAAAAGATAATTGACCGTTTCATCCCTTCTCCAATTGTGCAAGGGATATTGCTTGCTAATGTTTTTGCAATGACGATTATCGGATTGCAGAATGCTTTTATACAGGAGAATAGTAGCGGAGCGGGCGTACTCGTCTTTTCGGAGTTTGTTATCGTGCCCGTATTAATGGGTATTATCACCGCTTGGTATTGGCGCAATCTAGGACTGAAAAGTAGCACTATCGTTGGGTATGCGGTTCTTAACGGCTTGCTAGGTATTTTGCTGAGTAGTATCTTTTTGGGTGAAGGTATTATATGCTTGCTTATTGTGTCACCTTTGATTTTTAGCTTTGTCATCACAGGAGCTTTTATGGGTAAGGTAATGTTCAAAAAACGTAACCAAACGGTGAATGTAAGTATTATCAGTCTATTAGTTTTAGTGTTTGTAGCCGATTCTTTGTCGGATCATGATCATGAGAATTTAGTGTCAGATGAACTTCTTATTAATGCCTCTCCGGCAGAAATATGGTCCCATGTTGTCGCTTTTGATAAAATAGAAAAACCAGCCGATTACTGGCTTTTTAATATAGGTATGCCTAGCCCGATGGCAACCACAGTTTCTGCTCGCGAACTTGGTGCTAATCGCAAATGTATTTTTAGCAATGGTTATATTTTTGATGAAACCATCGTTCGCTACGATGTTAATAAGGACTTAACGTTCGATATTATTGGTCAACCGCAGGATCCTGAAATTATGGGACATATCGATATCAAACGGGGCCAGTTTTTATTACAAGATAATGGTGATGGCACGACAACTTTAATTGGTAACAGCTGGTATAAGCTCCATGTGTTTCCATCATGGTATTATGATTTATGGGCAGAAAGTATTACACGTAATGTTCACTTTCGTGTGATGAAACATATTAAAACGTTAGCTGAAGCAAAGTAGATGTTTTCTTTTGTTGTAAACAGACTCGGATTTCTGAAGCATATTCCCTTCCTGGCCATCTTCTACGATAGCCTGCTTAAACTTTGGATACTTGTTGCCAATCCCCAGATGTTGAACTGGATTGATGCTATTGAAGATGAGGTACTACAATTCCCAGGTACCGATATACAACTCCATAAATATGGTGGAACGCAATTTAATTACTGCGATAAGGAATTTGCGCATCTCCATAGCAATGGCCTATTGGATATTTTATTTTCGCAAAAGTTGAAAAAAGAACTCCTACGTGAAGGACGAATACAAGACCACCATGTTTTTGAGAACTCTGGTTGGATTAGTTTTTATGTAAAGAACGAATGTGATGTTGCTTATGCTATAGAATTACTCAGACGTGCCTATGACCTAAAAGTAGCACGTTAGGCTTTGAGTCGAAGGAACGAAAAGTTGTTGGCCATATCGTTCTCTTTTGTAACGTTAAGAATAATGTAAATAGTAATTTTATCTTCTATGTAGTGATTTAAAAAGGGGCTTATGGATTTATATTTTGTTTATATTTTAAAGTGTAGGGATGGTTCTTATTATACAGGAATAACAAATAATCTAGAACAGCGGTTGTATGAGCATAATACTGAGTTTAAGCCCGCGAGTTATACGTTTAAAAGAAGACCAGTTGTTCTTTTGTTTTCTCTTGGATTTCAGGATGTAAACCAAGCCATAAACTTCGAAAAACAAGTTAAGGGATGGAGTCGTAGGAAAAAAGAAGCTCTTATTAATGATCGATGGGAGGATTTGCCAGGATTATCGAAACATTCATAACCCTTCGACAGGCTGGGGGAGGTATGCTTCGATTGAATTTGATTTATAGAAACAATTATTTTTTCTTGCAGAGGCATTTCCAAATTGTCATGCTGTCCTTCGACAGGCTCAGGATGACAAGTCGAAGCATCATTTATAAAGATTTTTAGCGTAATTAATGCTAGACCCTTCGACAAGCTCAGGGTGACATGCTTCGATTGAATTTGATTTATAGAAACGACTATTTTTTCTTGCAGAGGCTTTTCCAAATTGTCCTGCTGAGCCTGTCGAAGCATCATTTATAAAGATTTTTAGCGTAATTAATGCTAGACCCTTCGACAGGCTCAGGGTGACATGCTTCGATTGAATTTGATTTATAGAAACGACTATTTTTTCCTGCAAAGACTTTTCCAAATTGTCATGCTGTCCTTCGACTGACTTTAGGTGACATGTTTTCCGTAAACACACAACTTAACATTAACTTCATACTGTATCCCTTACTTTGCATAAAATTAACAGGCAGGTTTATGATTCGCGTTTATAGTTTTTGTTTCTTGTTGCTGTTGGGGCATATGTTGTATGGTCAGCAGGATAGGTTATCTCGATTGCAGGAGCTCGCTCAGCAACAGCCTGATACCGCTTTACGCTCGCTACGGGAACTGTATGGGGAGTCGAAGAAGGCGGGAGACACGTCAATGCAAGGGGAGTACCTACAAGCAATGGGGGAGATATGTTTCCATCAAGGCCATTATCAGCAAGCTATGGAGTTTTATTTTGATGCCGAAAAGGCTTTCGATAAGGCGGGGAGGTCGGATAAGATAGCGCAGACTTTTGGGAAGATGGGCATCCTTTACTTTTATAATAAGCAGCACGATAAAGCACAGGAAGTGTTTACTCAGGCTCTTGAATTGTACAAGAAGACAAATAATGAAGAGGGACAGGCTCATATCTTAGGAAGTATTGGTCAGGTGTATGAGAAGCGACAGCTGTACGATAGCGCCTTTTATTACCAAAATTTGGCGTTAAGTAAGTTTCAGTTGTGCAATAATAAAGAAGGTGCAGCAAAGATTTATGAAAACCTAGGTAGTATCTACGAAGATTTAGAAAAATATAGCGAAGCGTTAACCAACTTTCAGCAGTCTTTAGCCCTTTATACAGCTGCAAATAATGAAGTGGGCACCATTGAGGTCATTAATAATTTGGGTGATATTTTGCGCAAGACAGGGCAGTATAGCGCTAGTATTGCCAAAACGAAGGAAGCGTTACACTTAGCGGAGAAAACAAAAAATACCTATCAAATGGCTTCTGCGGCTAAGGATTTAGGGAAAACCTATGGATTGATGAAGCAATTGGATAGTGCCTACCACTATGCAGAGCGTAGTCGCACACTTAGTCTAGACGTCTATTCGCAAGATGTATTGAAACAAACGTCTTTTCTGCAAGTGCTTTACGACATGAATAAGCAAGCGGACGAAATTGAGAGGCTTAACGGAGAACGTACGGTTAATCGTATTTTGATGATTTCTTTTGGGATAGGTGCCATACTGGTTGGTGTTTTAATCTTTTTGACCTTTAGTAGACAGCGATTAAAAATTAGAGACCAGAAAATTACCACCGAGAAGCAAGAGGCCGAACATGCCTTGGTGCAGCTTCAGCTTGAAAATAAAGTGTTGGAAGAGGAGCTCCTCAAGGAGCAGCTCATTGTAAAAGGACGTGAACTCTCGGCGCATACGCTCAACTTGATTAAGAATAAACAGTTATTAGAACAGCTGCGTAGCGATTTGTTAGCCATGGTGAAGGATGACCGTCGTGATCAGAAAAAACAAATTAAACAGCTGATTCAGGAGATAGATAATTCATTTGGTGAGGAGCAACATTGGAAAGAATTTGCACAAGCCTTCGATCAGGTGCATCAAGAGTTTTTCGATAAACTGAAAAGCTACAGCGCCGACTTGACACCTGCCGATTTGCGCTTAATCGCGTTAATGAAGATGAATCTTAGCTCGGCAGAAATAGCGGTGATGCTCGGCATCTCTACAGACAGTTTGCGTGTGGCACGCTACCGTTTACGAAAGAAGCTAAACATCGAACAAGGGGATAACCTCACCTTTTTTATACAATCATTATAAGCCCCATTAGGGGCTTTTTTTAGCGATTTACGGTTATTAATAATTTCTTAACGTAAACATCATGTAACGGTAATGGAGATTTTTTATAATCATAAAATATTGATTTTTAGATATTTAATTATTGTTGTTGCTGTTTTGTATACGCCTTTTGTAACGGTGTTGCCTTCCTGTAACGTTAGATATTCTTGCAGTTCCAAATGTTTTTTCACCTTTGCGTCGTCTTTTTTAACAGACCATTATTCAAAAAGCAATGAAGAAATTATTTGCAGTTTTTATTCCATTATTCTTTTGTGTCATCCTCGCGCATGCCACAAAGATAAAAGGTAAAGTTTTCGACAAGCAGAGTGGTGAAGCCCTCGTGGGTGCTACTATTGTTTTAGAAAAGAGTGGTAAATCTGCCAGCACAGGCTTAGATGGATCTTTCGAGATCAAAGGCTTGTCGGCAGGGAAGGAAACCGTACAGGTTTCTTATTTAAATTATGAAGGCGTTGTGCAAGAAGTAGAAGTGTTGAAGGAAGATACGCCACCACTTGCATTCTATTTAGTATCGAAATCTATTCAGTTGATGGAGGTTTCCATCAAAGGTAAAGGAGCGGGCTCTAGCGATGGTGAAGCGCGTCGTATTGAGCAAAATGCATCCCAAGTGATGAACATTATCTCGGGTAAAGCCATAGAACTGTCGCCAGACTTAACCGTGGCTAACGTGATGCAGCGTGTATCAGGCGTTTCTCTAGAGCGTAACAGCAATGGTGATGGTCAGTATGCTATTCTACGTGGTATGGATAAGCGTTACAACTATACGTTGGTGAATGGCGTGAAGTTACCTTCGCCAGATAATAAATACCGTTATATTCCTTTGGATATTTTTCCTTCTGATTTATTAGAGCGTTTAGAAGTATACAAAAGCTTAACGCCTAATATGGAAGGAGATGCTATCGGTGGAGCGGTAAATATGTTGATGAAGAATGCCCCTGAGAAATTACAAATTAATGCTAATATTTCTACAGGCTATAGCCAGTTGTTCATTGATAACAAGTTTACTTCGTTCAATGCGGGAAGTACGCATGCTAAATCACCATCGGAGTTAAACGGACGTGATTATAAAGCTACACAAGCAGACTTTAGCAAAGGAACATTAGACTACACGAGTAAAAATCCAGCGCCTAATATTTTAAGTAGCCTATCCATCGGACAACGTTTCTTAAATAATAAATTAGGCGTTATCGTCGCTGGTAGTTACCAAAATACCTACCGTGGAAGCACCAGTACTTTCTATAATAATGCAGTAACGGGTAAAGATGAATATGCGGTAGTTACCAGTAAAGCAGAACGTCAATATTCAGAACAACAAAAACGTCTAGGTTTACACTCTAAAGTAGATTACGTATTGGATAAGAACAATAAGTTCAGTTTCTACAATATGTACGTTAACTTAGTGAACGACCAAGTACGTGAGTCAGTTACGACAAACTATAACGGTGTTTATAACCCAACAATTGGAAAAGCGGAATTGGTATATCAAACACGTAGTCGCAAAACTGATCAAAAAATTTACAACGGAACATTACAGGGTAACCACAACTTGTTAGACGATAAATTTAATATCCGTTGGGCTGCAGTTTACTCTTCAGCGATGAATGATGTGCCAGAAAACACACAAATAAGCTTAAACGGTTTGGAAGAAAACTTTCAGCGTCGTAGAACGACTTTGGTAAACACTGCACCCGTTAGCTACCGTTGGGAGCGTAATACAGATGAGGACAAAGCGGCTTACTTAGATTTAAAATACAAGCTAGATGTTAAAGATGCTAAGTTAGAGCTTTCTGCAGGTGGTCTTTACCGTAATAAGCAAAGAAGTAGCTTCTACAATAACTATACATTGGCACCTGCGGAGAGCGATACTAGTAAAGTATATGGCGTAGACTACCAAAATTATACCGACCTGAAACTACGTGTCACCAATCCTACCGGAGCAGTAAGCAATCCATTGACGTATGATGCTACCGAGAAGACGACATCAGGTTATTTGATGTTTAACTACCAGACGGAGCGTATTCAAGCGATTGGTGGGTTACGTGTAGAGCACAATAACCAAGGTTATAATCTTCTATTCCCCGCAGGGGAGAAAAACCCTGTTGGAAGCCAGGTGTATACAGACTTCTTGCCGAGCTTAACTTTGAAATACTTGTTCGATAGTAAGTCGCAGTTGCACGCTTCGTATGCTAAATCTTTAAATAGACCAGGATTTTACGAAATTGTGCCTAGCAAGATTGTTAATGAAGAATACCAAGAGCGTGGAAACCCAGAGTTGAAACGTGCTTTAGCGGATAACTTCGACTTACGCTATGAGCTGTTTCCTGGTGCATCGGAGCAACTTTTAATAGGTGCTTTCTTCAAGAAGATTAAAAACCCAATTGAATATACGTTCCAAGCAGATGCTACACGTGGTCAAGATATCTACTATAGCCCTAGAAACTTCGGCAATGCGAAAAACTTCGGTGCTGAGATTGACTATATCAAGTACATCAATAAGTTCGGAATAAAAGCGAACTACACGTATACACATTCGCGTATCACAACGCCTAAAACTATTCGACGTATCAACCCAGAATCGGGCGATATTGAGCCATTTTCTGTTGATCAGTCGCGTCCTCTATTCGGTCAGTCGGCCCACATTGCCAACCTAGCCCTATTGTTTAAGGATACTAAGACAGGTTGGGATGCCCAATTAGCGGGAGCATTTACAGGTCCACGTATCAATACGGTATCGCAGTTCTTGAATAATGACCTTTGGCAAAAAGGATTTATTCAGATGGATTTTTCTGCTGAGAAACGTTTTGGTCATGGCTTAACCGTATTTGTTAAAGCTAACAACTTGTTGAATACACCAATGAAATTATTTATAAAAGGTACCAACCCAGAAAACGATAAGATTGCCGAGAAATTGGTGTCCAATGGTCAAACTTTAATTCGTAGTGATTACTACGGTCAGAGTTATTTAGTAGGTCTTCGTTATAAATTAAACTAATCTGTCATAGATCATGAAAAAGTATTTTAAACTAATCGCTGTTTTTGCTGCTGTCCTAGGATTAGCGAGCTGTGAAAAAGCAAATATTGATGTCGACACGCGTCCTGCCGACGGTTCCGCTTTGGGTGAAGTGTCAGGTGTATGGGCAAAAGGAAGTACACAAGTTATTAAAGGTGATATTATCATTCCCGAAGGGCAATCATTGACGATTGAGGAAGGGGTTACGATCATTATGGATACGGTTGCGAAGCCAGAAATCATTGTGAAAGGTAACTTGTACGCTTTCGGTACAGCCGAAAATCCAGTTAAGTTCACAATTTCGGAGCCTTATCGCACTGATGCTAATAAATTTGGTAAGCTATGGGGCGGGATTTTGGCTGCACCCTCGTGTAAAGAATTAGTATTGGACTACACAATTTTAGAATATGGTGGTAGCACCACTTCAGATGCTTCCACATCTGTGAAGATGGGCTTGTACAAAAGTAAACCAGGAGAAAACCTACCTGCTATTTGGTTTTCTAACGTGAATGGTAAGCTTATCGTACAGCACAGTATTTTCCGTCACTTCCAAGAGGACTGTACTTATATCGATGGTGGGAAGATTATTTTCTCTAACAATGAATTTTATACAAATGGCTTGACTGGTGGTGACGCGATGAACTTTAAGTCGGGTTCTTTGGCCGACGTGGCTTATAATATGGTTTATGGCATGAACTCTAATGCCTTGAAATTGTCTAATGCTGGAGATCGTACGCCACAGGCTTACATCATTGCCTACAACAATACGATGGTGGTGACAGGCTGGAGACGCCCTACGGCTAAAGGTGGATCGGTATGGTTGGAGTCGACGGTACGTGCTGATTTGTACAACAACCTATTTGCGAATACGCGTTTCGGTGTGAAGCGCGATCCAAAGAAACCTGAAGATAACCGTTCGGTATATAGCAATAATTGGTACTATGGCTTCGATCAAGCAACGGTAGATCAGTTCCAACCCGGTAAGAATGATGTAGTAGGTGGTGTTAACGATATTATCGTAAAAAAAGCCGGCGATAACGACCCTAAGTTTGTGAACTATCCAATGAATACTTCGATGACGCAAGCCGACTACAACAAAGCGTGGGACTTCCACTTACAAGGAAACTCGCCTGCATTGATGAAAGGTGTCACGAATTTCAAACGTCATTTCAAAGATGGTTTAGTCCTTGAAAACGGAACACGTTACAGCTCGCCAGAACCAGCTACTTATGTAGGTGCTTACGGCGCAAAATTATAAGAAGAAATACAGCATAACACCATGAACAAATTACAAAAATTAAATGTGGCGGCACTGGCATTAATCTTAATGAGCCAGTCTGCGTGCCAGCAAGCGGTAAAACAAGAGGCTGCGGTAGTTGCGACAGATAGCAGCGAGGTGCAACCGGTTATCATCACGGATACCGTGCAGTTTGATTCGGACGATCCTGCCATTTGGATTAATAAAGAAGATCCTTCCAAAAGCTTAATCTTAGGAACGGATAAAGACGAGAATGGCGCATTGTATGTGTTCGACTTGCAGGGTAAAATTGTGCACGACAAAGTGGTACGTGACCTTAAGCGCCCTAACAATGTGGATTTAGCTTACGGCTTATCGTTGAATGGTAAGCCTACGGATATTGCTATCACGACGGAGCGTTTTACGCATAAACTACGTATCTTCTCGCTGCCTGATATGAAACCTGTAGATAACGGTGGTATACCTGTATTCGAAGGGGAAACGGGAAAAGATTACCGTGACCTAATGGGTATCGCTATATATACTGCGCCAACAGGCAAAATGTATGCAATCGTAGGCCGTAAAAATGGTCCTAAAGATGGTTACTTATGGCAATACTTATTGGAGGATGATGGTAAAGGACAGGTGAAGGCTACTTTAGTTCGTAAGTTTGGTGAATACTCCGGTAAGAAAGAAATCGAAGCTATCGCTGTCGATAATGAGCTTGGTTACATATACTATTCTGATGAGCAAACAGGTATCCGTCAGTATTATGCTGATCCTGAAAAAGGAAATAAGCAATTGGCCCTTTTTGGCACAACAGGCTTTAAAGAAGATCATGAAGGTATTTCTATCTATAAACTAACGGATAGCACGGGTTATATCTTGGTGTCAGATCAAGGAGCCAACCGTTTCCAAGTGTTTAGCCGCCAAGGGACGAAAGAGAACCCATACGATCATAAACTGCTGAAAACTGTTCCTGTGGCAGCACGCCAGAGTGATGGTTCTGATGTGGTAAATGTACGTCTTAACGATACCTTTAAACATGGATTGTTTGTTGCTATGAGCGATGATAAAACATTCCACTACTACAGATGGGAAGATATCGCGGGAAAAGAATTACAAGTAAAGAAATAACATTTTTACCCATATTTACTAAAGGGGCAAACGGCAACGTTTGTCCCTTTTTTTATATGCTAAGAATTTGTTTTCACTTGTTTTGTAACTACCTAAAAAGGTTTTAATGGTGGGTTAAGCCCCGAAATGTAACACTTCGTTTCAGCTAATATGCTTCTTTTATGAATGGAGGCCTCTTTGTGAATTTTGTCTTGTTTTATTGTGTACATTGATTATTCAACCAATGAAAAATGACCAATGAAAGCAATCTTATTTACGGATAATGCTGCCCAAGATATGTATGCAGGCTATATGTCTAAAGTATCAAATGCAATGGAAGGGACGGAAAAGGAATTTCGGAATATGATTCTCGTAGAAGTGCATAACTATATTCAAAAAGGTATGGACAAAATGGAAGAGGATAGGGAGCTTGTAAAAATGGAGCAGATTATCCACGAACTTGGCAGTCCTTATGTTTACCTTAAACAATTTGTCGTGGACAATAAATTGGATAAAGCGCTCAAATCCTATAATCTTGGGCCTATTTTGTTACAGCTGTTTCAGTCGGCAAAAACTAGTCTGAAGTATACTGTTTTTTTTGTGCTTTATATTTTGGTTTTTTCTGTTGCTGTACTCGTCATTGCTCGTATATTATTTCCTGCACAGACCGGTTTTTTTGTTCAAGAGGGAGGGTTTTCTTTTGGTTTTATCCGTAACATTGATGGCGCTACTGAGGTGCTCGATGAATGGTTTGATCCTTTCGTTTTGGTTATATGTATATTATTATACCTTTTACTCACTTCCTTTATAAAACTAAACCGGAGCCAGACGAAAACCAGGTTTTATATGGAAAGAGTAGAAAGAGAAAATTTAGGACAGTAGGCTAGAATATACTCATCGTTAACCAATTACTGTAAGTCCGTATCAAGGGATGTCTTAAACGTGAAAATAAAAGACTTGAATTGCTAATAATTTTAGCATTTATATTGACTTATGAATGTTTATTTTCTTTATATTTGTCGTACAAATATGAAGAAGATTAATGTAATTGAGCTATTCGCTGGTGTTGGTGGATTTCATTTGGGGTTAACTCAAGCCTCCAAAAAATTTGAAGTGGTTTGGAGCAATCAATGGGAACCTTCAACGAAGAGTCAACCTGCTTCTGAAATCTATAGATTAAGATTTCCAGAAACTAATCACGCTAACGAAGATATAGCTGCGGTTATTGAAGATAAGTTTGAAGAAATTCCTAATCATGATTTGTTAGTAGGAGGGTTTCCTTGTCAAGATTATTCTGTCGCTAGTACCTTAAATCGTTCAGGAGGAATTGAAGGGAAAAAAGGGGTTTTATGGTGGTCTATCTATAATATCATAAATAAAAAAGGTAAGGATAAACCTAAATATTTGTTTTTAGAAAATGTAGATCGTCTTTTAAAATCTCCAGCTAAGCAAAGAGGACGTGATTTTGCTATTATGCTCGCATCATTATCCGATTTAGGCTATGCTGTAGAGTGGCGTATTATCAATGCCGCAGAGTATGGTTTTCCACAGCGTAGACGCCGTATTTTTATAATGGCTTATTTGAAAGGAACGACGTTGTATGATCAAATAGCTACGCGCGATAAGAAAGATTGGATTTTGACTGAAGGAATTATTGGTGAGGCTTTCCCTGCATCAACTGAATATACTAATGTTAGAGAGTTTGATATTGAAGGTAATCTGGATATTGTAACGCAAGATTTTAATAAAAATCGGAGTATTGCTGAAAGTCCTTTTGAAAATGCAGGGGTGATGATTGATCGCCATGTATTTACCTTTAAATCATTACCTGATTATAATGGGGCTTATGTAAAGCTATCCGATATACTTATTCCAGAGGACGAGGTTCCGGTATCTTATTTTATTAATGCGGATGATTTAGATAAATGGAATTATTTAAAAGGAGGTAAATCTGAGCAACGTGTAAACAAGGCCAGTGGATTTACGTATAACTATGCTGAAGGACCGATGATTTTCCCTGATGCTTTAGATAAGCCATCTAGAACTATTATTACGGGTGAAGGTGGAGCTTCTCCTTCAAGATTTAAACATGTAGTAACGACTAAAACAGGGCGATTAAGAAGATTAACACCTGTTGAATTGGAACGACTGAATATGTTTCCTGATAATCACACGAAAGAAGGAACTGATGTTAAAAGAGCTTTTTTTATGGGAAACGCACTTGTCGTAGGGGTAATAGAGAAGATTGGAAAAGTATTAGAAAAAAGGATTTCGTAAGAAATCCTTTTTTTATTATCTTCAATAAAAGATGCCAATTAAAAATGACCGATATATTCCCTTATAATAAAAATGAGAAGACATCAATATTTGAATATGCTAGCCAATTAAAGGATAAGTCGCTAAGAGAAGTTTTGGGTGATAAGTTTGATGAAACGAAGGCTCATCGTGCAGGAAAAGGAGGATTTGGAAATATGGTTGAAGAGTTTTATTTTCATTATGCTCCTAATAGTGATGCACAAGCAGATTTTCCTGAAGTAGGTATTGAGCTAAAAACAACTCCTCTAAAGGTTTCGAAGAATGGACTGGTATCTAAAGAACGCCTTGTTTTTAATATAATAAATTACATGGAAGAGCATAAAGAAGTTTTTAAAACTAGCTCTTTCTGTAAAAAAAACGCGGAACTTCTTTTGTTATTCTATCTTCATGATAATGACAAGAATGCTGTAGATTACATTTTTAAAATTGTTCGACTATGGCGTTTTCCGCCCATGGATCTTAAAATTATCATCGATGACTGGAATACGATTGTTACCAAAATTCGAGAGGGTAAAGCTCACGAATTATCTGAAGGAGACACAATTTATTTAGGTGCTTGCACGAAGGGAGCTTCAAAGGCAAGTTTACGTGCTCAGCCTTTCTCTGAAGAGAAAGCTATGCAGCGAGCATTTTCCCTTAAATCGAAGTATCTTAATTTTATTATTGAACAATCCTTTCAAGGAATTGAGCAGCAAATTGATGAATCTGAGTATGCTTACCTGTTGAGCGAATCCGAATTAAGTAGGGAAGATTACGAATATTCTAAAAAAGTAGCAACCGATGGATTTGAGCCTATTGTAAAATCGATACAAGATTATAAAGATGGACAAACATTTGAAGAATTAGTAATTACTAAGTTTGATGAATTTAAAGGATGGTCAGAAATTGAGTTAATCAATCACTTTGAAATTGAAATTAATCCACAAGCAAAGAATCGATATCAGGTAATCTGCAATCGAATAATGGGCGTAACTGGGAAGAAAATTGAAGAATTTGAAAAAGGAGATGTTGTCCTTAAAACGGTTGTTCTTCAAAATAATGGCACATTGAGGGAAAGTATGTCCTTTCAGCAGATAAAGTACAAAGAAATCGTATTGGAAAGTTGGGAGGAGTCTTATTTTTATCAAGTTTTAACTAAACGTTTTTTCTTTGTTGTTTTTCAAAAAGATGACCGTAATGTACCTCGATTAGTGAAGGTTTTATTTTGGACAATGCCTAACCATGATTTGGAAGTAGCTGAACATTTTTGGCAGGATACTAAGCAAAAAATTGTTGATGAGGATTTTAATAATTTTATTAAGATTTCTGATAATCAAATTTGTCATATCCGCCCTAAAGCGCAAAATGCTGCCGATCTGATGGAAACAGCTTTAGGCCGCATGGAGAAAAAAAAGGCTTATTGGTTAAATGCAGGCTATATTAAACGTATTTTAAAATAATGGAAAAAGGACCTTTCTCACTTTATGATTTTATGGGATATTTTATCCCAGGAGCTTTAGCTCTATACCTATTTGTTTTATTTCAAAGTGATATTCAGTATTACTTTAATAAAGACTTTTTTTATGAAAAAAATAAAGTTTTTCTTGAATTACCAATATACATAGTTCTTTTTTATGTAATTATATCCTATTGCTTAGGCCATTTTTTAAGTTTTTTCTCTGCATTGACTATTGAGAAATACACAAGGATAATATATGACGACCCTTCAAAATTACTTTTAGCGAATGACGATTTTCAACAAAGAAGTCTTTTCAAATTTAAAAAAGATAGTTTTAGAAATTTTAGATTTAAAAAGAAGTGTTTTAAAAATTTTAGCGTATTGAGGTTTATTTTGTTTCTTTTAATATGGCCTTTAATTATTTATGACATCTTCATGGTTCGCATGTTAAAGTTTAATCATACTTACTTAAAGAGAATAGACGAGCCATATAATTTACTTGTAAAGAAACGAATTAGTGAGGTATTTGCAGAAATTGGATATAAGGGAAATTTGTTTGAAGATTCTAAAAATAATTTTCATCAATTATTAATTCATTACAATTATGAATTTACGAAATATCATGGTCACAAATTAATGAATTACGTTTCTTTATATGGCTTCTTACGAGTTATTACATTGATTTCATGTTTATTTCTTAACTGCATCGTAATTAAGTATATGTATGCTCATCCATTTCTGTTTAACTTTGATGGATTGAAAAATTTTTTTCTTTTTCTAGTCTGTCTTTTTTCTATTTGTTCAATGACTTATGTTTTTTATCTTGGATATCTTAAATTTTACAGAAGGTATACTCTAGAAAATTTAATGTTGGTACTTATCATTGATAAAAAGAACTAAAAAATTTGTTCAAATAAAAGGATTGTTTAATTATATGCTATTCTACAAAGCCAGAACGTATAGCTAGTTTTTTTATAACCTCTTTCTTAATCACTATGTTTACAGGCTTTTCGGCTAGATGTGTTGAATTAAAAAACCAAAAATGTTTATGAGGTTCCTTTTCATGAGCACCAGCTTCCATTTTAGAAATGGTTATTGCTTTTTCTCTTAAGTCCTTAATAGTTAACCCTTCTTCTTCAAGATACTTCAAAAGTCTGTTTCTAGACAATAGTGCGTATTCTATTTTTTTGATTTTAGTTACTTCATCAAAATTCTCTTCTGCAGTAAGCCAAAGCAATTGATAAAACTCCGTTGTTTTGCTCTGACTAGTTAGCCAGCCTTCTACTATTTTTCCAGTGCTTATGAAAAAGCTTAATTCAAAAGCGAATGTGGGTAGACCTCCATTTAAATAGTATAATTGAGCTTTTTCATCTACAATTGAATTTATCATATTCTCACTTTTGATTGAAATTTTTACATCACAACCTAATAGCTGATTCGTATAATCATTTATTCTTTGTACACTGTCAAATATAGTTTTTATAGTGTAGAGCTTTTGGTCCAAGAAGTCCGCGACAATGCGCTCTTGTTTCATGTCTTTTTTTCTAAAACTTTTGTACATATCTATTTTAGTAATTTGGTTTATACTCTTCTTAAGCTGTTGTTTTATAATATACAAATTAGTGGTAGCAACAGTTTAGTATTCATACATAATTGATAATTTGTAAACCACCGTTTTAGTTTGGTTTTGCGTAGCCAACATATTTTTGACCTCTTGTATTTAGACTCTTTAAGGTAGGGATTACTATTTTGAGCTCGTATAATCTTTAGAAGTAAGGTTTGTGGTTTTTGTTTAGGAATCTTTAAGAGACTTCAATGCTGATTCTAATTCTTTTATTGTTGGTAGGTCTGTCTTTAGATTTTTTGGTAGTTGGTAGTCGGCTATTCCTAAAGGCGATTTCAGCCCTTGTAAGGAGTATTTAATTACTGTTTCGTTAGGTGTCTTACAAAGCAATACGCCAATTGTTTGATTATCTATTTCACTTTTGATTTGTTCGTCTATTGAATTAACATAAAAATTTAGTTTCCCTACATATTCCGGTTTAAAGTCTCCTAGTTTCAGTTCAAAAACTACGAAGCAGTGAAGGTGAAAGTTGTAGAATAGTAAATCCATATAAAAGTCCTCATTTGCGACCTGTAAATGTTGTTGATTTCCAACGTATGCAAACCCTTTACCTAGTTCGAGAAGAAATTTTTTCATATGTTGAACTAGTGCTTTTTCTAACTCACGTTCTTGCATGTTTTCCCCAATGCTTAAAAAGTCAAAGAGGTAAGGGTTTTTTAAGGTTTCTCTAGCTAAGTTTGATTGTGATAAGGGGAGAGTACTGTCAAAATTTGTAATAGCTTGTCCGTGTCTTTCAGGAAGTTTCCCTTCTATTTGGAGAGATAGAATGTTTTTTGTCCATCCATTTTCAGCTGTTTTTCTGATGTAAAAAAAGCGCTGGTCCGCTGATTTTATTCTATCTAAAATGATGGTGTGATGCGTCCACGGAATTTTGCAAATAACATCATAATTATTTGTATGTAATTGATTGTTAGATGTTTGTAATTTTGCAACCGACGGTTGCAAAATTAGAGGATAAGCCTCTGCGAAGCTCCGCATGTAGCGAAGATTGCGTGGTGAAAAGCCACTCATTTCAGGGAATTCAGATTTTAAATCCTTAGCAATTTGTGTTGTAACTTTTGTACCCCAACCAGCTTCTTTAATTTTTGTAGAAATCTCATTACCAATAGTCCAGTATAATTGTAGCATTTCTGTGTTTACAGATAGTGCAGCCTTGCGTTGGGCTTGGTGAATTTTCTCTTTGATGTTTTTTAACAACTGTATATAATTCTTATCCATGGAAAGGTAGTTTAAAATTGGTTTAAATGAATTTAGATGTATTCAAGAAGAGGTGGGGCAGATTCTACTTCTTTTGGTTTATATCTTTATACTATTGGGCATGTAGTATAGCAAGGTACCTATATCTTGTATTTCTCTTCTTTATGTTTGTTATCTACGAGGATGAAGAACGGAAATATGTATAAATTAGGCTTCTCTAGCTTTTAATTCTTTCTTAGCTATCTTTCCCGATGCCGTAAGTGGCAGGCTATCTACGAAGCTTATAATTCGCGGATATTTGTAGGCAGAAAGTTCCTTCCTGGCCCAAAGGCTTAAATCATGCTCGGAAAGGTTTGTGTGTGGCTTCAGGACGATAAAAGCCTTAACCTCTTCTCCATATTGCTGGTCTGGAATGCCGATAACGGCAACCATGGATATAGCAGGATGAGTCATTAAGACTTCTTCTATTTCTTTAGGATAGATATTACGGCCTCCACGAATAATCAAATCTTTAATACGGTCTACTAAGAAATAATTGCCATGTTCATCCATATATGCTAAATCTCCAGTTCTAAACCAACCGCCTTCCAGGAAGTTAGCAAAAGTAGCCTCAGGATTTTTATAGTAACCTTTCATCACTGAAACACCTCGGATGCACAATTCACCAATGACTTGAGGGGAGGCCTCCAAGAAGTCCGTAGTAATAATTTTAAATTCTGTGCCTACAATTGGGATGCCAATAGATCCTAATATCGGTTCTTTACTGATGTCGCAAAGGGAGACGATACCAGCACTCTCGGAAATGCCCATGCCTTCATATATTTTAATACCGAAAAGCTCTTGAAAGTCCTTACTGAGTTGCGGTGGAACCTTGGCAGCACCACCTGCGCAGAGGCGTATATTCTTTTTAATGGAGGGGATTAAATCTTTCGTTTCGTCAGTTCTTCCCGAGTGTACCAATTGCCAAAACATGGTCGGGACGGCTGTCAATATGTTTACTTTGTGGCTGTACATTGCTTTTAATGTCTCTACAGGGTTGAACCTCTCGAGTAATACATTCGTTAATCCACCCATGATAGCAGCATTCATATTGCAGCTATAGCCAAAGATGTGGAAGAGGGGCAGTGCTGTCAGGATAATATCGTCTACCGTACCTCTGAAGGTGCTTAGGCAAGCACGTGCATTCCACACGATGGCAGAGTGACTAATTTCAACACCTTTTGGATCGGCCGTTGTACCGGAGGTATAAAGGATAATCGCTGTATCAGTTTCTGTGGTTGGGTAACATGTAAATTCATCCGATTGTCCTTCAATGAGATTGACATAGTTTTTATAACCTTCTATATGTTGAGGATTACCAACGTCTACGGGAATGGAAATAAAATGTGTACAAGAGTGGCTACTTTTGAAACCTTCAAGGCCGTCAGTCCCCATGCTGAGTTGTGGCGTATCTTCATAGCAGAAATACACTTTGCTATCTGAATGTTTAAGCTGATGGCTGATTTCGTGCGCTTTTAGTAAGATGCTAAAGGGTACGGCTATAGCTCCTATTTTCAAAGCACCATAATTGATGATTGGAAAATAGAACCGATTGGGGCAGCTTACAGCTATTTTATCTCCAGGTTGTATACCCAAAGCCACTAGTCCGTTGGCAACTTTATTTATCTGTTTTTCTAGCTCAGCATAGGTGATGGATTGATCTCCTTGTATAAAAGCAATTTTGTTGGGGTGATTGCGGGCGTTGTAACTTAGAAAGCTATTTAGGTTTAACATAGGATACGTTTTTAATGGTCAACGCTAGATGCTAGGCCGGGCGGAGTGCATCTGCTAAGAGGAAGTTACGGTTTATTTTTGATAAAAAGGTTTTTAACAAATGCTAATCCTATGATGTATGCTGTTTTAAATTGTTTATCGTTTATTTGAATTTTGTTACAAAGGGAAATTGATAAGGTGCTCATATAATCGATACAACTGTTTTTTTGAAGGTAGTTTAAAAGAATTTGTTTATTTATTTTTTATAGCTAATTTGTTTTTAGTTGGTGATATTTTGCTGTGCCCGCAGCAGGCTAATGAAAAAGAGATGCTTATTTATCTCTTAAATTTATTTAATAGCATAGCAGGTTATGAAAACAACGCTTGACAAAGACAAAAGCTATATCGAACTCGAAAAAAAAAGTATTATAGCAATCGTTAGTGCCTCCTCTGGAAATTTGGTTGAATGGTTCGATTTTTACATTTATGCCTTTTCCTCTATTTACTTCGCACATCTCTTCTTTCCCGAAGACAATAGTACCTCACAGTTAATAAAGACAGCAGCTATTTTTGCTGTAGGTTTTCTTATGCGACCGATTGGTGGCTGGATTTTCGGAAGGATAGCCGATAGGCATGGTCGTAAAAAGTCGATGGTTACTTCCATCGTCATGATGTTTTTTGGCTCTGTGATGATTGCTTGTTTACCTACCTATACACAGATAGGCATTTTTGCACCTATCCTGCTACTTGTAGCCCGATTGATTCAAGGTTTATCTGTTGGTGGTGAGTATGGAGCTACAGCCACCTACATGAGTGAGGTAGCCTTGCCTAAGCGGCGTGGCTTTTTGTCTTCTTTTCAATATGTAACTCTTATTGGAGGTCAGCTATTGGCCTCGCTTGTTTTGTTGATACTGGAGCTTACCGTCAGTAAAGAGGATATGACTACTTGGGCTTGGCGTATTCCTTTTGTTGTGGGGGCACTAGCGGCGCTCGCTTCGCTTTATCTACGTCGACACCTCAAAGAGACTGCGCCCGAAGAGGCTCGTAAACATGAAGGTGCAGGCACGCTAAAAGAGCTTTTTACGAAACATAGCCGTTCTTTCTTTACGGTGCTTGGTTATACGGCAGGTGGGTCTTTAATTTTTTATACCTTCTCTACGTATATGCAAAAGTATTTAATCAATACAGTGCATTTTGAGGTAACCACCGCAACGCGGATTATGGTGGCTTCTTTGTTTGTATTTATGTTGGTGCAGCCCTTATTCGGGATACTCTCCGATCATATCGGTCGAAGAAAATCCATGTTGTTATTTTCCAGTTTGGGTGCCGTTTTTACCTATCCGATTATTTTATGCCTAAATCATATTAATCAAAATCCTTACCTCGCTTTTGTACTCATCGCATTAGCTTTTTGCATCATCAGTTTTTACACCTCTATTGCAGGAATTGTAAAGTCAGAAATGTTTCCGGTGGAGATTCGTGCCTTAGGTGTTGGTTTGTCTTATGCCATTGCTAATGCTGTTTTTGGAGGTAGTGCTGAGTTTGTGGCCTTGAGTTTGAAAGAGCATAGTAGCGAGAATCTGTTCTATCTTTATATTACGGTTATGCTCGTTATCGCCTTTTTTGTGAGCTTACGCATACCTAAGAAAGCAGTATACTTGCATGATAACGAACATCGATAGGTTGATGATGACCTACAAGATTAGACTTCTTTTTTGTATTCTCGTCGTTAATCAGCAGGAGGCGGTTTAGATAAATTTATTAATTTTGTTTCTGTTTACGGATTTTATGAATCTAATTTAATCAAACACCTAATTATTTAATGAAGAAAGAAACAAAGACTAAGTTTATCTACGCGGCTTTAGGTATTCTTATCTACAAAGTCATCACTTCTCTTTTTGAGTATTTCACGAAGTAGTAATGTTTAAAGAAGGTTTTCAATTCAGCAGACAGTATCTGCTGAATTGAAAACCTTCTTTTTTGTCTTGCAAATCTTGCTATTTTCTATTTATCCTGACAATGGAATGTGACTGGATAGAAAGAAGCAGGAAAGGTATATTTTTTTATTAGCGCTTATTGCGCAATTGCTTCCCATTTATTTTCTAAAAGCTCTTCGAGTTGTTCAATTTCTTTTTGATACATTGTTTTCTTGCGTGTACCGAAGTAGAGTGTATTTTCTAGTGGGTTTTCACCTTCCCAGATAAGTTTTATTTTGCCCGAGGCAATAGCTTCCGCACATAAAAAGTCGGGTACAACAGAGAAACCGTTGGCACCACTTAGGCAGCGGATGATAGAGCTGATGTTTGGAACGATAAAGTTGGGGCTAAAGTCGGGATGCACCCCAAAGTGTTTCATCCAGAAGTTTTTAAGATGCTCCATGTCGGCAGCAGTGCTATACCACAACTGTTGTCTCAGAAGCTTTGCTACCTCTTTTATTTTGTTGGCTTCCAGCAGTTCTTCTATGGCTGAAGTATCTGTTTCTGCCCCTGCAACGAGCACGATTCGCTCTTTAGAGAAAGCATCATACATCAAATTTTGCTGATTTCCTTTTTGTGGTGTGATAATTAAGTCTAGTAATCCATTGTCCAAATCCTGTTGCATTTTAGGGTATTCACCAAACTCAATAATCAAGTTGAAGGGAAGCGATGCGATATGCTCTTCTAGTGTATATTGAAAAGTCTCAAAACACATACCTACACTAATAGTAACGCGCTCATTCTGGGCCCGTTTGTGGAAATGTTGCTCCGCTACTTCCATCTTTTTCATCGGCTCTAGGATGCAATTGTATAATATTTTTCCTTTTTCGGTAGGCACCATCTTTCGTGCTGCACGATCAAAAAGCTTACTGCCTGTAAATGCTTCTAAGGAGTTGAGATGTAGACTCACACCCGGTTGGGATATAAACAACTCTTGTGCTGCTGCAGACAATGTTCCGGTTTCGTAAATCGCTTTAAAGGTGCGAATCCATTCTAAATTCCAACGCATAGTTATCATTATTATGATACAAATATACAACTTAAGTTATTTTGATTGTGTATAAAAATGATAGAAATTTGTATCATTAATTAGAAAAGTAATAGAAATGAAGAATATATTTATTATCAATGGTGGGCAAACTTTCGCCCATTCTGGTGGATTATTTAATAATAGCTTGACAAATTGGACCAAGGAAACCTTTGAGGAACAAGGGTTTTCTGTTCGAGTGACTTCTGTAAATGATGCATATGATCCTTTTGATGAGGCTGAAAATTTTAAATGGGCAGATGTAATTGTTTACCACACACCGATTTGGTGGTTCCAAGTACCTTATTTATTAAAAAAATACATCGACGAAGTATTTACTGCTGGTCACAACAACGGTATCTACAGTAGTGATGGACGTAGCCGTCGTAATCCAGAAATTAATTATGGTACGGGTGGATTAATGCAAGGCAAAAAGTATATGGTGACCAGCAGCTGGAATGCGCCAGATACTGCTTTTACCTTGCCCGATGAGTTTTTTGATCAGCATACACCTGATGAAGGTATCTTGTTTGGCTTTCACAAGATGAATCAATTTGCCGGCTTGACACGTATCGCAGGAATGCATTTTCATGATTTAGAAAAAAATGCAACGCCAGAGCGTATAGAAAACTATCGAAAAGCTTATATTGAACATATAAATAAGGTACTTATCCCTCAACTATAAAATATGGAAATTGAATTAACGGTTATCATCAAGGCGAAGCCTGAATTTCGA
Organism: Sphingobacterium sp. MYb382; assembly: GCF_037572665.1. Lineage (NCBI taxonomy): Bacteria > Pseudomonadati > Bacteroidota > Sphingobacteriia > Sphingobacteriales > Sphingobacteriaceae > Sphingobacterium > Sphingobacterium sp. MYb382. The sequence continues at coordinate 264,345 of NZ_JBBGZT010000012.1, read as the reverse complement.
GAAGAAGTGGCAGCAGCTTTGCAAAATATGGTGCGTGAATCGCATAAAGAAGAAGCTTGTTTACAGTATGATTTGCACCAAGGAAGAGACGATCAAGATGTATTTATCTTCCATGAGCGTTGGCAAAGTCAAGCAGGGCTAGATGTCCATAACGAGAAGCCTTATATTAAAGCTTTTCAAACTTTGGCCGCAGATAAATTGGCAGAAAAACCTGTATTACACTTCACGAAGAAGTGGGAAGCCTAATTGTTTTTAGCGATAGGTGAAGTTTGTGTTATACACGAATGTAGAAACTCTTTTAAGGGAGCTCGATGTATCATCGGGCTTTTTTTGTCGTTCTATAAAGGTACTTTTTCTAGCCTTTAAATTCGCTAGGCGGTAGGCCAAAGTATTTTTTGAAGGCAATACTAAAATTATTTTGATGTGAAAATCCGACGAAGGAGCTCACTTCGGCAATGGGTAATTGTTCTTCGATAAGTAGTTTGCGGGCTTTTTCCATACGCAGTCGTGTGATGAAATCGTAAACCGTGATGCCGAAGTATTCCTTAAAACCACGACGTAGTTTAAACTCGTTCAACCCTACCGCGCGTGATAAATCTTTTTGCGTAGGCGGAGCTGCATAACGTTGCTTCAGCAGTTCACGCGCTTGTTCAAGCTTGAGGATATCATCTCCTTTAATTAATTCTTGTTCTTGTCCATTGCCGCCCAGCTGTTCCAGTTGGTACATGAGCAACTCTAAGATGCGTGCTTCGGTATGCATACGTTTCAGTTCGCCAATTTGTTTACAGGTAATCATATCATCTATCACCCTGCGCATCTCCAGTGTGACAAAGAAGTCTTCCGATGAAAAAGAAGTGTAGTTTCCTTGTTCGATTTCGCGAACAAAGTCTTCATGTAAGATAGAATGGCGGTCGATTAAATTAAAGTAGTAATCTTTACTGAGCACTATCAGGAAATACATATAGTCAATGCCTTCTTTTACTTCATGCTCGGTACTCGTGGTCGGGATGTAGCGTATGTTATGACGGCTACGTCCATAGAGCGCATTGGATTTTCCTTTGCTCTGCTCAGCGGCTTTTTTATAAAATATAAATTGACTGGTAATCGTTTCTCCGTTTACTTCGGTATAAATGGAGGTCGGGGTATCAAAGCGCATCTCAGAGTGCATCAGAAATAAGCCACCCGAAGTGAATTGCTTATTAGCTAATGAAATAGCTCCTTGCTGTATAGATACGGACTTTTCGGCCAAACTGTAGTTTGGCACATAGGCGTCTGGGACATTTTCTTCAAAAAGCCAGTCGCTAAGCCCTTCAATGCGTGATTTGATTAACATGCTACAATTCCATTCTATCGGTACAAATATACAATTATAATTGTTATTTAAAATGATTCTAAATAAACTGGTTTAATATTACAAATTTATGTCAACCGACGCTTTTGCAAACATCGTTGGTTTCACCGGTTTGGGTACAATATAGCTATGCAAGGTGCCCGGATCAACCTTTACTTCTGCATCTATTCCAAAAATAGTATAGATGTTTCGTGCGGTTATGACTTCGGAAGGAGTTCCATCCATCAACTTTCTTCCATTTTTCATTAAGAAAAGTCGGTCTGCATACTGTGCCGCGAGGTTGATATCGTGCAAAACAGCCATCACCATCCATCCTTTATCGGCCAAAGCTCTTGCTAAAGCTAAGGTTTGGTGTTGAAATTTAATATCCATTGCCGAGATAGGCTCATCTAAAAGGAGTAGTGCATTGGGCTGATGCCATATTTGTGCTAATACACGCGCAAGGTGGACCCTTTGTTTCTCGCCACCGGAGAGGCTTAAAATCGACCTATCTTCCAAATGTTGAACACCACACAGCAACATCGTTTCTTCAACTACCGCTAGGTCTTTTTCGCCAGGCTTTTGATTAAAATGAGGATAACGCCCCATCATGACCACCTCTCTAACGCTGAAATCTGATGATACCGAAGGTTGCTGCGCCAGTGTGGCGCGCATCGTTGATAGCGCAATCGGAGAATAGGCTTTAAGGTTCGTTCCACAAAAGTGAATGCAGCCTTCTGAAGGTTTTTTCTCCGCATTGAGCAAATGAATCAGGCTTGATTTGCCGGCTCCGTTGGCCCCTAAAAGCGCAACCATCTCTCCCGGGCGAATGGCAAAGTTGATTCCTTTGAGGATGCTGTGTTTTTTAAGGGTATACGTTAAGTTTTCTGCAATAAGCATTGTTGATGAATAGATTTAAAATGTATCGATTCTTATGCAGGCATTAAGCCACAATTTTTTTCTTGTCACGGATTAAAATAAATAAAAATAGGGGAGTCCCGAGCAGCGCTGTCACGACCCCTATAGGTACTTCTGAAGGGATGGCTACGGTGCGTGCGATAAGATCGGCAATAGTAAGGATTGTACTTCCTAGTAGCGCCGATGCAGGCAAAACATAGCGGTTGTCAGCACCGCCAATCATGCGGACCGCATGAGGCACGAGAAGGCCTACAAAACCAATAATTCCCGATACGGAAACGGCAGCACCTACGGCTAAGGTTACGACAAAGATTACCCGTATTTTATTTTTGCTGGGGCTTTGCCCTAGTTGGTAAGCTTCTTGCTCACCTAGCGAAAAGCTGTTAAGTGCCTTGGCCATCCAAGGGAGAGCTACTAAGGCTAAAGCTGTGCAGGGCAATACGGTCCATACGGTATCCCAGTTGGCACCACCTAAGCTACCCAACATCCAGAAGGTGATGGAGCGTAGCTGTTGTTCATCTGAGATAAAGGAAATCATTCCCGTTAGGGATCCCGCCAAAGCGTTGATAGCTACGCCGGCTAAAATCATAGTGCCTATATGTGGTTTGCCGTCGTGCAGGGAGATGCTATAGACTAAAAAGGTAGCTATGCCAGCCCCAAAGAAGGCACCAAAGGCAAGTATATAATGCCCAAAAAGAGGACCTAAGGTCGCAAATAGAAGACCTTCAAAAGCAATGATGCTTGCTGCTGCTAAGGAGGCACCAGCCGAAATACCAATAAGACCAGGTTCAGCGAGCGGGTTGCGGAATACGGCTTGTATGGATGCTCCGCAGATGCCTAAGGTAGCACCCACCAAAATACCCAGCAAAGTGCGTGGCCAGCGTACCAAATGGATGATACCACTGTATAGAGGGTCTTGCGGCTCTTGGCTGGAAAGGTGCAAGGTGTGTAGCATATTTTTCCAAATATCAGCGATAGGAATGGTAAAAGCCCCTAAACTAAGGGATAACAAAGTGGCTATAAGTAAAATGATGCTTAAGCCTAGAAACACTAATTTTTTCTTCAAGAGCTATTTATTTAAGGGCATTCAATTGGTTACTCAACTCTCGGATGGCTTGTGGTAAGCGTGTCGAAAAATTCACCGATAGGGGACCATCAATGGAAAGAACAGTTTTTGTTTTTCCTGCATTGGTAAGCGATACGCCGGGCATATTGAGGATTGCCTGTTTACCACCGAGGCTGCTACTTCCAAAATCGAAGAGTAAAAGTGCATCGGGGTTAGATTTTATTAGCGCCTCTGTGGTATATGGCTTAAAATCGTTGAACTCCAATACCGCATTGCGGCCTCCGGCCAATGTGATTAAAGCATCTAGCGAACTACCTTTTCCGGCTACACTCATCACGCCTACACCACGCGCATAGATAAACAAAACGGTAGGTTTCTTCTTATTGCTAGCAATGGTGCTTTGCACGGATTTTAAGTCGGCACGGAACTGGGTGATTAGTGCATCTCCCTCTTTTGTGGCAGCTACGGCATCAGCCACCGTTTTGATAAAGCGCTCGGCACCTTTTACAGAATACTCTTGCTCGATGATTTGAACCTTGACACCCAGTTGCTTTAATTTAACTTCTAAATTATAGTTGATATCGTTTTTTGTAGCGAGTATTAAGTCCGGCCGAAAGGCTAATAAACCTTCTAAGGAAAAGGTACGGTCACGGCTGGCACGAGGTTTCTGTTTGATGGCGGCCGGATATTCACTGGTTACATCTACGGCCACGATATTAGCCCCTTTTCCGAGTGCATGTACGGTTTCGCTCAAGGCACTGCTTAAGGTGATAATCCGCTTCTGTGCGAGGGCACTCGTCGGGCTGCTCAGGCCTATGAGTACGCTAAAGAGTAAAAGGTATCGCTTCATCATGCTGCAAAGAAATGGTTATTGCGAAGTAAAACCAAGGATTTATATAGACTAATTAAAAATAATACGGATTGCATATAAAGAAATACGGATGGCATATAAGGCCTACGAGAAGTCTTGACCATTTTTGTAACATGATAAGCACCAAAATCAAAGAGGCAACGAAAGAAGCCCACCAAACCTTAGAGAAAGCTGTGATTCTACAGCTGAAGAGCATTCGTAGTGATAAAGACTATGCTGAAGTATTGAAAAAGTTTTATGCTTACTTCCGTGCTGTAGAGCAGGCGGTAGCTCCATTTATCACAGCTGCTATTTTGCCTGATCGTGCGGAAAGAAGAGATTCTAGCTATTTAAAGACGGATATTGAAGAATTAGGATCTACAGTAGAAGAATTGCCTACTGCCACAGCACCAGCTATACAAAACGTAGCACAAGCTTTTGGCGCGCTATACGTATTGGAAGGTTCTATTATGGGTGGTCCTTATATTGTACAGATGTTGCAAAAATATGGCTTAAGCAAAGGATTTAACTTCTTCTCAGGCTACGGCGAAAATAGTGGGCAAATGTGGGGTTCATTTTTGGCCGTTTTCAACGCTATTCCACAAAGTGAGGCGGATGAGCAAGAAATGTTACAGTCTGCGGATGATACTTTCTCTCGCTTTGGAGATCTATTTTTAATCGAAGCAGCTGTTTAATACGAGCTTCAAGCAGGAAGTACTGTTCTTGCAGTACTTCCTGTCTTATGTAGACTTATTATGTCATATTTTGACAAAAAAGGTCGCATTTGGCGGATTTAATACAATGCGTCTATAAAATAATACGGATTGCATATATAAAGTTTTAGGAATAATAAGCACATTTGCGATATGTTATTTAGAATTAGATTAAATAAGATTTTAACCATCGCTACATTAACTTTGCTTGTAGCTTGTAAGAAAGACGAATCCACCGATCGTGGGCTTGAGGATGGGAAGAGTGTCTTGGTGAAAGATTTAGCTGGCGATACGAAAGCTTCGATTGCGAGTGGTATTGATGGGAAGGAGAAGCGTCCTTTCTATACATTTTTGTACAGCTTGGAGCAGAAGCGTCAGATTTGGATTCGTACGGCATCTGATTCGGCGACGCATCTAAAGACGAACACTTGGGATATTGCTTTTGCCGGTAATTACAACGGAGAAGTGCAAATTAATAACCGTAAATATGAAGGAACGCCAGGCTTTGGTGGTCCTGTTGAGCGTTCTGCTATTGTGATGATTGCGGAAGCGTATGAGAAAGTTACGCAAGCACCTGCCGACAGTGAGTTTGATAAAAGTCAAATCAGTAGTATTGGTATGGTAGGGGGAGCACAATCAACAGGTTGGTATAGTTATGATATGACGAGCCACATCTTTAAGCCCTATTCCAACCGTACCTATGTTTTACGTTTGCCAAGCGGTAAGTATGCAAAACTTCAATTGGTAAATGTTTATAAGGGCAATCCGCCAGCAGTGACAGATATGTTTTGGCCAGCTCCTTATTTAACATTTAAGTACTTTGTACAGGCTGATGGAAGCAAAAATCTAAATACAAATTAGTTTCTGATAAAACCAGTTACTGGAGCTATATCGTTATGCATTTATGCATGACCTGGGACCTTATTAACCCTATACTACACATGAAATTTTACAAACAATGTATGCACCCAAGAACAAAAATTACCCTTTTTCTATTTGGGCTGATATTAACTTTTATATCCTGTGGAAAAGTTTACGATCTGAATGGCCATGATTGGGAGCCCGAGACACCTATGAGTGACTCGGTTTTTAATCGAGAAATATATATCCGCAATTATGGTGATAATTTGCCTGCAGGTCATAATCCTTTGGATGCTATGGACCCGATGCTCTTTAGCTTAGAGCGATTCTCTTCGATTAATCTTTTTTATAAAACGACTGAACGTTGGGATTTATCGTTTTCTGGAATCTTCAGAAGTAATATTGGTGTAAATAACGGGCGTACGGCAGGTATTGGCTATGGTAGTTCGGCAGTTGCTGAAATTGCGGTGCTTGATACACCTTATAGCAAAGTGACCCATGTGCCCGAGAATTTGCTGTTCCAAGCACCTGGTGAAATTGGACTGGATGCGCAAGGAACAATATCCTACCAGATGGGGCATGTTATATACACCTTCGGTGGAAATTTTGTGCGTCCTGATAAAGTAACAGGATACGATGAGAATGATCCTGTGGCAAGCCAAGAGGCTAATCAATATCGCCATATGTTATACTGTCTTTCTGAAGATTTGATTAAAACTTTTCCGAAAGCAAAAAACTTGCAAGGAAAACCCTTGCGTCCGCGTACGTTAATCATCAAAACTGCGCGAGGCAATTATGTGAAGCTTGAAACACAGTCTATCTACAAAGGGATTACCGACCCATTGCAGATGCGTAGAGGGTATGAAGTGCCTATTTATGCCTTCCGTTATATGGTGATTAAAGCGGATGAAGCTCGTTTTGGCTTTGTTGCACGCAAGCAATCATTAACCGTCAATATGTCTAACAACTCCGTGACGGTCGGAAAAGAAAAACTATAAACTGATTTAATTACATTAACTATAACATTAATGAAACAAGTAATGCATCGTATCCAAATAGCCTTTATTGGTATCGTTGGATTTATGACTCTTTTATCTTGTACCAAGACTAAAGAGATAGATTTCGAAAAAGAGTCATCAAACAAAATTTTAGAATTTAAAATTACAAATAGTCAACAGCAGCTTTTGGCGGCTATTGATCAAGATAAAAATACAATCAATGTTTATATTCCATACTATCTTGGTTTGGATATGTTGGTTCCTGCAATTAAGCTAGATAAGGGCGCGAAGCTCGTAGATGAGGCAGGTAACGATATCAACTTAGATGGAGGTGTAGATCCGGTATGGGTAGGTTCTGAGGCTACTTACCGTGTTAAAGGGGAGGATAATACCATCCGTACGTACACGATGACGCAGCAGTTTTTACCTTTTAATACACCATTAAAGGCTGGTTATACAAAGACGGGTGCGGATACTAACCCGATAGAAAGTGCACCGACTTATTGGTTTTATGTATATGGGAATTTTGCTTCCACAAGCACTTTTGCGAAGTTCAAGTTCACAGATAAAGCGACAGGGAAAGTATATAAAGATTTTACCAACATTGTGTCCGTTGCCCCAAGTGCAGATGTATATACAATGACGGTTGCCTTAGTTCCCGAAGCGATGGCAGGTGATTACAAAGTTGAGGTAGAGCACCAAGGTCGTACAACACAGTTGCCTGATATGAAGATTGTGTACAGACAGCCATTCCCTACATTCTTTAATAGTTCAGCTCCCAAAACGTATCATGTTGGCGATACCTTATCCATCATTCCGAACGCATTTGGCGCTACTTCAGGCCAAGGTGTTTATGTTGAGCTAGATCGCGTTTATTTAAAATTTGAGGATGTTAAGAAAGTTCCTTCAACATTCCCAGCATCGCTTATGAAAACTGCAATTCCAGTAAAAGTGGTTAGTCAGACGCGTAGAGAAGTGAAATTATTAATGCCAGAAGTGCCTTTAGGTCAATATCAAATTGAAGGTAACCAGATGATTATGTACTTCGACTATGCACATAGTTATGGAAAGGATGTACGTACCGTAGTTATTAATGGAGATATTGAAATAAAAGCTAAGGCCAACTAAAACGCAAAAGAAAGATGAAAAATATAAATACGAAAAGTATAATAAAGTGGGGTGTTGGTATAGCCTGTTCGTCCCTATTCTTCTTGTCTTGTCAAAAGACAAACTATGAACAACTAAAAAGACCTTACACGGATGTGTTAAGTTTTAAAATAGCCAGTGAATATAAAGGAATTGACTCTTTAAATGCTGTTATATCGGGTGATAGTATTAGCATTTATTGGGATCCAGCGACACCATTGCCAGCATCTATTACACCTCATATTCAAGTAGCAGCGGGGGCAACAGTACTTCCAGCTTCTGGACAATCTGTTCCTTTCAATAACAAAACTGTATTTACAGTGACTGCAGAAAATGGGACAACGAAAACTTACCGTTTAGCACCGCAAACGAACCACCCGGTACCTGTTATTTACCGTAAGGCGAATATAGGCCCAATGGTAAACTGGGGATATGCCTTGTTGGATAGTTATTACACGCTACGGGCACCAAACCCAACTGGTCTTTATTTCTTTGTTGGTAATGACCCAACGGCTGCAAATGTTGATATGCAATATTCCATCAGTGGGAAAGTGGTGTCGATGCCATTGAGCACGTTTGTTACGCCTCAAAAATTTACCGTTGAAGGGGAGTATTTCTTGACAGGACAAGGAGATAAGAAAGATTTCCGCATGTTTATCAAGCGTTTGAAAGATGGTTTTGAGGTGGAGTCGGAAATAGAGACGCTTACGGAGAACAAAATTGTATCGGCGTTTCCGAAGTTCACTTCCGTACAAGATACGGGGATTCACCAGATGATCCTAAAGATGAACGGTTATACGGTAGAAGGCGATAAAGTAAATATTGGCCCGCCAGCACCTTCTTACTTAAAAGGAGATTTCAAATTCCCTTCGCTTAAAACACCTTTACGTGTTGGTGATGATGTTTTGTTAAGTTTTGAAAATATACGTGACGATTATGATGGTAAAATAGCAAGCTATTATAAGCTGAAAGATCTAGTACGTGTGGAGTATGTATTCCATACATCAGGCTCTTCGTCTATGTCGTTCTTAAATGTTGCAGCGAAGGATTTAACGATTAATGGTAGTGAAGTGAAGCATAAAGCAACAGCACCATTGCTTAATTCTCCACACCCTTTGATGGCAGTAAACTTTGTTTTCTATATCAAAGGAACAACTGTTGCAAAGAAGGCTTTCCCGATGCCAGCAGGCACCTTTTTTTTAAAGGCTAACTAAGCTGTAGGGATTATTTCAAAGTTATCTATACGAAAGTGTGCCGTCCTCATCAATAGATGATGACGGCACACCTTATCTACGATTATGAAAATCAAATTTTTTAAACAACGTGGCCTTCAGAAGGTGTTTGGGATGTGCTTGGTCCTGATCTTGGCTAGTGCATGTTATAAGCTAGAAGATTTAACGCCCAACTTCGAAGATGCCAATAGCACGGTAGTGTATGATTTACCTGGTGATACGTTGGCGACCGATGGTTGGGAAGAACGCCTCGAGGCGGGCGATCTTTACTTACGCCAGCGTTATTATACGTCGAGCTGGACGGATTCTATTCGTTTTGTGGGCCGAGGGAATGAGGTTATCAACGCTGCTGAGGGTAGTGATGTCGATCCGGAAGGAAAGCTTGCAGAAACGTGGAAAGCGGAAGTTCGTGCTCGCGAGAAAGCTATAAAATGGCTGCCTAATGCGACCGCGCATCCGGCGACAGCCGCAAACAACGAGGCATATCTAAACACGAGCGACAACTTACACTATATCCGTAGGAGCAACAACTGGTATCAGATGGAGATCAAGGTAGCACCGCAGGCCGCGCAGAAAGAAAATATAAAAGTCAATTGGCGAGGTTTCTTGAGTACGCCACCTGTGGGGCCTGCTGTAGGTTGGGCATACCGTGATAACGAAAACTTACGGGTTTATATGTACAACGGGAAGGCATGGGAACTGATGACACAAAATGCAGATTACAATCAAAACAAGAATTTTATTCAGTTGCATTTTAGTAAAAGTGGTAAAGCTGCCGGGATGTATAGTTTGTTTGTTTTCCGATTTAAAGATGGATGGCAACATTTTGTGCGTGATGCGGCCGATTCGGCGCGTTTCCTGAAAACGGATGAATGGGATATCGCTTTCACAGGGGAGATGAATAGCACCATCTTCTTGAATAACGGCCGTAACAAAATGGGACCTAGCACGGGGAGCCCTATTACTAAATCGTCGCTTATCATGTATGAATATGGTTATGATTTTATGGACGAAGCTCCTGAAGATGAGTTTTTTGATAGCCGACCGGCTGATAATTTATTGATTAGCTATGCATCACAGTTTGGTACGGGCGTAAATGCTTGGTATCAGATGGGGAGCACGTCTATTGCGAAACCCTATCCATATCGTGCGTATTACCTGCGTTTACAACAGCCTGATGGGAGCTATCTGTATGGTAAGATGCAGTTGATTAGTATGTATAAAGGAGCGCCAGAGGTGTTGACTGATGCTAATTGGCCAAGTCCATTTATGACCTTCCGCTACTTTATTCAAAAGGATGGTAGCAGGAATCTGAAAACGAAAAAATAAAAGGGAATCATCGCTATAACAATTGATTAGATTATGAAATTATATATAACCCTTTTGGTCTTCGTTTTTTCGATGACGACGACATTAAAGGCACAGCAGGCACTGGTTAAAGGAAAGGTCGTTGATGCGCAGGGGCATGGCATTCAAGGGGCCACATTAAGCCTCGAGGGATCAACGGTTTCTACACAGACGGATTCTCTGGGGAGCTATGCATTGACGTTAAGTAAAGCAACACAAGCTGTCCGTGTGACAGCAATAGGTTATAAAAGTATCCTGCTTAACTTGTCGCGTGCGAAAAATAATGAAACTATTGTTTTGCAGGTCGATCAGCAACAAATTGATCAGGTGACGGTGCAAGGCCGTAAGATCAATGCAAACACAGAAACTTTAGTTAAAATCGAACACTCTATCATGCCGGTAACGGTTATCGATCGTCGTACCATCGAATTGATGGGTAGTCGACGTTTGGATGAGGTGCTGAAGGAGCAAACGGGTATTGCTATTGTGAACGATATCGGTGGAGGCGCTCGTGCCGTAGGGGTACAGATGCAAGGATTTGGGAGTGAATATATCTTGGTCTTGATTGATGGACAGCCTATCGTAGGGCGTAACAATGGTAACCTTGATTTGTCGCGTATAAGTGTGACTAATATCGAACGGGTAGAAATTACAAAAGGATCGGCTGCTGTTATTTATGGTGGCGATGCTTTGGGAGGTACTATCAACGTGATTACCCGCCAGGTGGTGACCGCTCCACAGGCTGTTTTCTCGGGAAGCTACGGCAGTAACGAAACGGCAGATATCTCTTTGGATGGTGAAGCGCCAATTCTTAATGGGAAAGGTACATTCTCCGCAGGAGGAAACTATTACCATACAGGCGGTTTCAATACGTCAAAAGGATTAATCAAAGGAAGCACATTGCCTCCTTATGATAATTATGCGGCGCATGGACGATTCCGTTATAAGTTTGATGAGCATAATACTTTCTCTACTAGTGTGCGCTATGGTTTACGACGTAGTTTTATGGATAAAGCTTTTTCGGGCACCAAGTATCAATCACAAGATGTGCTGGACGAGAAAGATTTGAACTTAATGGTCAATTTTGATCACCGTTTTAACGAACGTTGGCGCAGTATGACACGTTACTACTATACACGTTTTGATGTGGATATGTTTGTAGCTTTAAGTCAGGGGGATAGTCTTAATCAGACTAACTTCGGTCAGAATTTACACCGTTTTGAGCAGCAAGTAGCCTATACCATTCCAGATCGTTTAAATGTGATTACTGGTTTTGGTGGTACTTTGGAGCAGATTGATCAAAATATATTAACCAACAACAATAAGATTAAAGCTTATTTCGCTTATTCGCAAGCCAATTGGAATATCTTACCAAAATTGGAGCTTACTCTTGGTTTGCGTTACGATCAGATTGTAGATTACGGTTGGCGCTTGGATCCTAGTGCCGCTTTACGTTACCAGATTTTGCCCAACTTAACGGCAAAAATGGCTTATGGAACAGCTTTTAAAGCTCCTGATATGAAAAAGCTTTACCAAGTTTCTTACGATCCTAGTATCAATAGTATGTTGTTGGGGACATATACGATGCGTGATGTTATCAATACCTTACGCGAAAGCGGTAGAGTAAGTCAGTATGAGCTAGAGCCTATTTATGATGAAATCAAGGGTAAAGCGCTAAATGCAGAGATGAGTAAGTCTTATAATTTTAGCTTAATCTGGGAAAGTTCAGATCGTAAGTTGCGTGCCGAGGCGAGTGCTTTTTATCATGATATCAAAAATCAAATCAACCGTGTGTTGATTGGTACCGATGTTTCTGGCGGATTAATCTATTCGTATCGTAACAATCCGGAAGCTTACTATAAAGGAGGTGATTTTTCGTTTTCTTATAGCCCTATACCTGCTTTGCAGATTAGTGGAGGCTACCAATATCTGATTGCGAAAGATCGTAGCATTGCACGCGAGATTCGTGAAGGTGGGAAATTCTATTCGCCATTGTTTGATCCTAAAGGAGGCACGGTGAATTATACGCCATCCGCTAAAGACTATTGGGGCATGGAGAATCGCTCCAACCATATGTTTAATGCACGTGTTTTTTATACGTACCAACCGTTGGACATGACCTTCAATGTACGCATGAACTACCGTGGTAAGTATGCGTTTGCGGATCGCAATAATAATGGGTATTTAGATCGTTTCGATACGTTCGTGCGTGGTCATTATTTGGTAAATGCTGGGGTAGAGAAGAAGTTTCCTGCACAGCGCTTAGCTATACGTGCATCGAGTGAGAACATGTTGAACTTTGTGGATCAGAAGATGCCTTTCCAGCCAGGGCGTGTATATTTTGTTGGGTTAACATATCAAGTATATAAAGATAACTAGGAGACAGATGCGTATATTATTTTTAAGTCTCCTGTTTTTGTTGGGTTTGCAAACAACGAGTTGGGCGCAAACGGGCAACTTGCAAGGAAAGGTGTATAACCAGCATACTGTAGCGCTTCGGGGTGCTACAGTAGCTTTGGAACCCGATAAACATTGGACAACAACAGATAAGGATGGGAATTTTTCTATTCCTAATCTTTATCCTGGCACGTATAGCATCCGGATTAGTCATATCGACTATCCGGATTTTGTAGATACGGTGCTTATTGAAGTGGGGAAGGATGCGGTGAAGTGGATACAGGTGGCTAGTCAGGGTAAAAGTATCGAGGAGGTTCTTGTCAAGCAAAAGATGAATGAGCAGGAGTCACCCGATCAATTGTTGAAGCTTAGCCGTTCGGCTATGCCGGTGCAAGTGATAACGCGTCGTACGATTGAGCTGATGGGAAGCCGACGCCTAGACGAGGTGCTGAAGGAACAAACAGGTATTGCCATCGTGAATAATATTTCCGGCGGCAGCCGATCGGTAGGTGTTCAATTGCAGGGTTTCGGTAGTGAGTATGTGATGGTATTGATTGACGGCCAACCGATGGTGGGGCGTAATAATGGTAATTTCGATTTATCACGTATTTCTGTCAGCAATATTGAACGTATTGAGATTGTCAAAGGAGCTTCTTCTTGTCTTTTTGGGAGTGATGCTATGGGTGGCGCTATTAATATTATTACCCGCTATGGGGCGATAGAGCCGCAGGCGCAGCTTGCTTTAAACTACGGGAGCTTTAACATGTTGGATGCGACATTGGATGCGGAAACTCCTTTTGATCATCAGCGTGGATCGGCCCACTTTAGTGCCAATTATTACCGAACAGATGGCTTCAATACAAATCCTTATTTACAGTCGGGACAGTCGAGTCCTCCGTATCGAAATTTGGACTTACAGTCGCGCGTGCGCTATCAGCTACATAAAAATACTTACATCGGTACGAACATCCGTTATGGTGCTCGGAGTTCTGATATGCAGAAAAATTGGGATAGCGATTGGCAAGCGAAAGATACCCAAGATGAACGTGATATTAACTTTTCCTTGAGCTTGGACCATACCTTTCGTTCGGGCATACGCTCGGTGAGTCGCTATTATCTGTCCAATTATAATGTAGACCAGTATAATACGTGGAAAGGTGAGGAGGGAAGTACGGGGTTAAAGTTTATCCAAACGGTACATCGTGTGGAGCAACAGTTTGCGAAGAACTTCCGTAGTGGGCTTAATCTTACGGGGGGGCTTGGTGGAAGCCTTGAGGATATGAACGACCGCGCTATGGGAAAAGTGCCGACTTTGTCAACGATGTTTGCTTACCTACAAGCGGATAAGCGTATCGGTGAAAAGCTAGACTTACGCGGTGGATTGCGTTATGACCGTACAAATAGTTATGGTGGTAAAGTTAACCCGAGCTTTGGTTTTCAATATTATTTTGATGAGCATATCTCCGTAAAAGGAGGCATCGGTGCTGGATTTAAAGCGCCAGACTATCGCATGCGCTACTTGGTGTTTTATAACCCTTCGGCCAATTATATGGTTATTGGTAATGAGCTGTTGAAAGAGACATTAGGGCAGATGCAAGAAGCTGGACAAATTAGTGAGGTATTTCATTTGGCGGATCGTTTAAATCAAAACCTTAAACCGGAGCGCAGTACTTCGTATAATTTGGGCACACAATGGAAACCGACGGCTTCTGTGCTGATTGAAGCAGGTCTGTTCTACCATTATCTGCGTAACCAGATTGATGCCGTTCCTGTAGCGACAGGGACGCAGATAAGTCAAATCTATAGTTATCAGAATTTGCCTAAAGCAACGAATAAAGGGGTTGAAACCAGTGTGCAGTGGCAGGTGACAGAAGATTTGCAATTTCAGCTAGGCTATCAATATTTAATGGCGAAAGATTTGAGTGTGAAAGATAGTATACGTGCCGGAAACTGGCCTTACAATCAGAAAATTCATGATCCTAAAACAGGGGTTTCTAAAGAGCCTACTGCTGCTGATTATTGGGGAATGCTGAATCGCTCGCGTCATATGTTTAATGCACGATTATTCTATCAGTTTAAGCCTTTGCAGATGAACGCTTCCTTGCGCGCCAATTACCGGGGTAAGTACCCTTTTGCGGATTACAATAATAATGGTTTTATTGACCGCTATGATATTTTTGTGCCTGAGCACTTATTACTTCATGCTTATGTAGAGAAGTCTATTTTGCGTGATCGTGTGAGTTTACGCTTTAATGTGGATAATATACTTGATTTTAAGCATGAGCTGATGCCTGGACAGGCAGGGAGAACTTGGATGGTTGGTGCACGATACCGTATACAACGTTAATCTCTTTTCTTTTTCTATTTTAAGCGTCCTTTCCGATTTGTGAAAGGACGCTTTTGTCTTTTTACGATAGGAGTGAGGTTCTAAAGATCGCAACCGCTTGTCCTTTGATTTGTACACGTGAAGGGACTCCATTTTCAAGGTTTACAGTGACATGTACTTCACCTAGTCGGTGAATAGCTTCGCCTTGGCGACCAGTAAATTTTACGGTATCTCCAGTTATAGGGATAAGTCCGTGCTGCACGAGGTAGCCTCCTAGTGGGCCGTGCGCATTTCCGGTCACGGGATCTTCGGTTATGCCAATCGCAGGTGCGAACATTCGGCCATAGCTAAACACAGCGGCCTGATCAGTGTCTAAGGTGAACACGAAATAACCATTGCAATTGATGACTTCACTGAGTACTGTTAGTGCTTCCGCGCTGGGCTGAAGCTGATTTAGCTTTTTACGGCTTTTAATGCCTATCATGACTTTCGAATGTCCTGTCGAGGCAATTTGTATAGGGCAATTATCGGCAAGGTCGGCGATGTCTAGCCCTAAGCCCTGTAGGAGTCTCGCTTGGTTTTCGAGTGAAAGCTCTGGGCTTAATTCAAATTTACCTTGGGTCATTGTGATTTCATAGTCGTCGTCTATCTTTTCGACAAAGATTGGAAGGATACCTATTTGTGTTTTAATATGCAAGGTGCAGGTTGATAGCTCATCCTCTAGTGCTACGGCATAGAGGGCCGCAATGGTTGCATGTCCACAAATTGGTACTTCTGTTGTCGGCGTGAAATAGCGGATGTGGTAATCGTAATCAGCATTCGTAGAGGCAAGGATAAAAGCGGTTTCTGAATTATTCAGTTCGCGTGCTATATCCTGCATTTCATGTTCATTCAATTGTTCGGCATGACGCACAACGCCTGCTGGGTTACCCTTAAATTTTTGTCTTGTAAAGGAGTCAATTTGGTATATGATAGGTTTTTGCATGGTCTATTTTTATTACGCTGTAGGCTTTTATCGTAAAGCTACATAAATCGACTCATTTAGTCGTGCATGTTTTGCTGTGTTACTATTTTCTTGATGAAAAAAACTATCGATTTAATGTTCAAACGAATATCAGCGAATTACCTAAATCAGTATATTTGCTCCCACTATACCATTCTTAAAAAATTAACATATTTGAAATTATATGGCCGAAAATTGTTTGAGCTGCAATGAAGTAATTACTGGGAAGTATTGCTCAAATTGTGGTCAGAAAGCTAAATTAGACCGCATTAATGGTCATTATATTAAACATGAGATTGAGCATGTTTTACACTTAGAAAAAGGAATTTTTTATACCGTGAAGGAGCTGATTTTACGTCCGGGGAAGACGGTGCGTTCTTTTATTTCTGAGAATAGAACCCGACTGGTTAAACCGATTATTTTTGTTATCGTTACCTCTTTGATTTATTCTTTATTGAGTCATGCTTTCCATGTGGAGACGAGCTATATCAGTTTTCAAAATACGGATGGGGGTAGCGCTGTTAATTATTTGGATAAATGGGTTAACGACCATTACGGCTATTCAAATCTGATGATGAGCATTTTTATTGGTTTGTGGATCAGGTTGTTCTTTAGGAATTATGATTATAACCTCTATGAAATCTTAATCCTTTTGTGTTTCGTGATGGGGGTGTGTATGTTAGTTTTTTCAATTGCTACTGTCCTGCAAGGCCTAACGCATGTCTCTTTTTATATTACTGGGTCTGTCATCTTTTTGATATATGCCACTTGGGCTATTGGTGATTTCTTTGATGGGTCAAAAAAGAAAAACTATTTTAAAGCATTAGGCGCTTACCTTTTAGGTATGCTTAGTTTCTCTTTTCTTGTTGCATTTCTTGGTCTCTTTATTGACTTTTTGATTAAGAATTTTGCAGCATAAGTTTTTATAAAATTATTTAAGATGTTGAGAAGGCTCATTGATAAAACAATGAGCCTTTTTATTTTCTTTATTTTGATGTTTTTTACCATCATATTTGATGGTGAAAACCACGATTTGTCCAGTCATTACAACGTTAGTTCTCTTGATAAACAGAGGCCTTCAAACGAACTTTGTTAGCAATAAAAATGCATGTTTATGTTTAACGGAACAAGTTTGATGAATCAAGCCTTTGAAGGCTTAATAGGCTCTTTTATGCGTCGTTTAACGGTTGTAGAGAGTCGTTTTGTAACACCTAAGGTGAAAATAACACGGTTGCAAGGAAATCTAAAAGGGTTTAATTTTCAGTTAGGCGATGCGGTGGCTGTCTTAGTGGGGGAGCGCAAGCTTCGAAATTATACAGCTGCTTTTGTCGATTTGAATTTAGGTTTTCTAGATATTGTAGCACATATCCATGGAAATGGTCCTGCGAGTCATTTTTTTGAACATTTGCAGCTTGGTGCTGAGGTGCAAGTGAGTATCCCTAGAGGGAAGAGTTTTTACGATGCATCGGTCAAAAAACAGGTGTTTTTTGGTGATGAAACGGCCTTAGGCTTTGCCGTTTCTCTTTTACCCTTTTTTAAAAAGCATAAGCATGATTTTCATTATTGTTTTGAGCTGGAGGCCGAGAATAAAAATAGCCCTGCATTATTAGGTTTGTCTAATTATACAGTTTTTCCTAAGGATGGTTCTTTGGTTGATCAAACATGGATGGAGCAGCAGTCAGACTTTTGTTTCGCTGATTGGCAGTCTGCGAATTTTATAATCACGGGTAATGTGAACTCGGTGCAAACCTTACGAAAGCTTGTGAAAAATGAAACTTTGGCTAACAAAATTTATAGTAAAGGCTATTGGTTGGCTGGAAAGAAGGCACTGTAGCATCTAGAGACTAATATGTTTTAGAAAGCGAGATATATTTAAAATTTATCATAAAAAAGGAAAGTGTTGTTGGAAATTCATAATTTGCGGGCTTATATGGTAGTAAATGAATAACGCTAATCTTTCCTTATTTAAATATATACAAGCAGATTTTGATGATTACCAGGTTTTGGTGGCCGATGGTGACGTTATGCAGTATATTTCTGGTGATGGTTTAACAGTCACTGAAGCACGCACAAAGTTTGATTCTATTTTAGAGATTAATGCTGCTGATGAACATTTAGGCTACTTTAAGGTAAGCGATGATAAAGGACTTTTTATCGGTGATGCCAAGTTAGAGCGATATAAACATGATCCTAGTTTTCTGGAGATAGGTTATATTTTAAAGAAAGACTTTTGGGGAAAGGGCTTTGGTTCCTCCATTTGCCGTATTCTTCTGGAGCGGGCAGAACGATTGTATCCACAGGTGGATATTTTGGGTATTATTGATCCCGAAAATAGTGCGTCGAAACGTCTTTTAGAGAAGTTTGGTTTTGTAAGCTTCTTTGTCGGTATTGAGGATGATGTTCCTACCGAAAAATTGATTTTACGAAAGAGCGTTACAGTAAAATAGATGTTTCTAATAATTATTAGCTAGTTAATTATTTCTTGAAAATATTCCTTAGAACCTACAGATAGCCATATAATTACTATTTATAACCCTTTTGTCTTTATTAAATTAATATGAAGTTTTGGAGGGGCTGTTGTTAAATTAGAAAGTCTTTTCTACTTTAGCACTCCGAAAGTCAATGTCTACCTTGGTTTTAGTGAATCGTAGTCGTTTTACAAATCGTTAGCAGATACGCTAGTTGCTAAAAATATGAATGAATTTATACTTATAGAAAATTTACAAAAAGGTGATCAAGAGGGCTTTGTCGCTGTCTATCATCATTTCTATAAGCCTCTGCATTTTTTTATTCTTCGTTATGTGAAAAGTACCGAACGTGCGGAAGAAATTCTAGCGGATGTCTTTATGAAAGTATGGACGCGCAGAACAGAATTTCAATCACCTGATAACCTACGTGCTTTTTTATACATTTCGGCTAAGAATGCTAGTTTGAATGCTATTCGTGATGACAAGCTGAATTTAGCTTCAGCACCGCTGTCTGAAATTGAAGAGTTGTGGTGCGAAGATTCAGATATGTTTAGCAAGATGGTTCACGGAGAACTTATTCAGTCTATTTTTCTCGAAGTAGAACGATTGCCAGAACGTCAACGAGATGTTTTTAACCTAACGTTCCAAGAGGATAAGACTGTCGACGAGATTGCGGAGGCATTATCGATGAGTCATGCTGCCGTTTATGCTAACCGCTCGCGCGCAATTAGTACCGTTCGTCAAATTATGAAGATGAAAAATGCTCTTCCTGTACTTCCCTTTTTGTATTTTTTTGTGCGATAAGTAGAACGTTTATTAGCACAATTATCAATCCTTACGGTTTATTTTAGTTTTTACGTCTCTGCCTTATTATCGGTGATGTTTGTAATCTATTACGCTAAAATTTGTATTGCCTAAAGAGTGAAACCTAGCACTGTATTTTTTACTGTCTTCTACCTACGCTTTAAAGCATGTCCTCTTTGGTGTTTTACTAATTTATTTTTTTTTATGTATGAAATATAGCTTACTTTTCTGTTGCGTTGCTGTATTTTTAGAATATAATTTCTCCTAATTATTAAATAGATTGTAAAATTAAATACCTGACATATAGATGTTTGTGATTTTTGTGTTTTTTTGCTGTAAGGTTTGTGTTTGATCCGTGTATCTATTACAAAATTTACGACGCCAATACATACAATGTATACAACCATAACGGAGATTACCGAATTATTAAAAAGATACTTGGAAGGGACTATACATCCCGAAAGCCATGTCGGCCTTCAACAACTTTTTGAGAAATATCCTGATTTATTGCTTATCGTCAATGAGCTCGAAGATCCAGCACAGCTGGAGTCTACCTTAGTTGCTTTTAAGCAGCTTAATACACTAGATGCTGCCGTTCAAGAGCAGCGTATTCTAGACCGTATCCTACAACAAGTGGAGGTTGCACCTCAACCTAAAGTTAAAAACAAACAATTGACGTTACTGCTTTATGCTGCTGTTGCTGCTTGTGTTTTGTTGGCTATAGGTTTGACCTTTCGAAAAATAAAGGAAAAGCCTGTTTATAGTGAAGAAGAAACGCTTGAGTTAGCTGGACAGCTTACGCCGGGTGGCAACCGTGCAGTCTTGACAGCTTCTGATGGAACGGCCTTGACGTTGAACGAGGATAAGGTCGGCATTGTAATGGGCGATGATATTACCTATGATGATGGCTCTGTTTTATTATCCGATAAAGAGGCTGCTGTGATGTTGATATTGAGCACACCTAAAGGAGGTCAGTATCAGATTGTTTTGGCTGATGGTACCAAAGTTTGGTTAAATGCAGGAAGTAAATTACAATATCCGAAGACTTTTACGGGGGATGTTCGTGAGGTAGAACTTGATGGTGAAGCTTATTTTGAGGTGGCTAAAAATAAGCTGAAGCCTTTTATTGTGAGCACACGTAACGAGAAGGTAGAAGTAATGGGTACACACTTTAATGTGAATGCCTATGCTGATGACCATGAATCCAAAGTTTCTTTGTTGGAAGGGAAGGTACGTGTTTCAGTTCCGCAAGGAGGCGAGAAGGTACTTAATCCGGGGCAACAAACAGTCGTTCGTGGCGAGCGTATTCGTGTTCAAGAAGTGAACTTAGATGAGATTATCGCTTGGAAGAATGGTGAATTTATGTTCAATAATGAAACACTTCGTACTGCTTTACGTCAGGTTTCACGTTGGTATGATATCGATATTCAAGTAGATCCAGCCTTGGCTGATATCACCCTTTGGGGAACGGTATCACGCCTAGACAATTTCGATAAGGTTTTAAAAGTGATTAAAATGACCGATGATAACATTAAAATTAACCTTGATGGGAGGAAGGTTCGACTTATGAAATAGAGGGGGGATTTATCCCGAATTTCGTAACCGTAAGGCATAAAAAAACCGAGAAAGGTGGCACTTTCCCGGCATACGGTTCGGAATCAATAAAAATTTTTGTGACTGTTAATTAATATAATACTAAACCAATCAAATGTAATGAAAAAAAATTTTTTGACGTGGGGAAATAAGTTATTTATTCCCATTAGTAAATGCCTCATTATGATAAAAATGATTGTTGCGCTGATCGTTGTGACGGCCAGCCAGCTCCAAGCGTCAACTTTTGCCCAGACCTTGTCTATCAAGAAGAGTAATAGCTCCATCGTTGATGTCTTTCGTGAGATAAAAAAACAAACGGGATATACCGTTTTATGTAAAGCTGATGTTATTAAAAATACACCTAATGTGAGTGTTAATTTTGATAATATCGGTTTGGAAAAAGCTTTGAACACGTTTCTTCCAACCTATGGTTTAACGTATGCCGTTGAAGGAAAATCTATCGTAGTTAAAGCTGCACCAGAAGTAACACGCGTTGCTAAAGAAGAAAAAGCACCTGTAAAGGTTGTTGCGGCAGAGCAAAAAGAGGTTCATGGTAAAGTGACCGATAGCGATGGTAAAGCGCTTTCAGGCGTTAGTGTTACCGTGAAAGGTGGTAAAGGGGCTACATCTACAAACGAGCAAGGGGCATTCAGCCTTCACGCTGACCGTGGTGCTGTTCTTGTCTTTACGATTATCGGTTTCGAAAAGAAAGAAGTAGAAGTTACGGCATCTGTTGTAAATGCTTCTTTGAAAGCTGTTGATTTTGGTTTGGAGGAGGTTATCGTGACAGGTTACGGTACGTTCAAAAAATCAGAATATACAGGTTCAGCTTCTGTTGTTCGTACGGATCGTATGGGTGATATTCCTGCTGTAGATTTCTCAACCATGTTGCAAGGTAATGCTCCAGGTGTGCAAGTAAACTCTCTTTCTGGTCAGCCAGGAGGTTCTACGGATATCCGTATTCGTGGTATGGGTTCTATTAATGCATCCAACCAGCCTTTATTCGTAATTGACGGTGTTCCTGTTATGTCTGGAAATATGGCGTCAAGCACCGCTAATAATGCTGGTTTTGATGTGATGTCTACGTTAAACACAGCGGATATCGAGCAGATTACGGTGATCAAAGATGCAGCAGCAGCTTCATTGTATGGTTCACGTGCTGCGGCCGGTGTTGTTTTAATTACGACGAAGTCTGGTAAAGCAGGTAAACCTGTATTTGGCGTTAAAGCAGATTATGGTTTGTCAAGCCAAGCTACAGATTATAGAGAGGTAATGAGCGGCCCTGATCGTCGTGAGATGTTGTTGGAAGGTTTGCGTAATCAAGCCCGTTATTTAAAAAATATTACTGATCCTACTTTAATTAATCAATTTGCAACCGATAATATCGATAAATATGCACCAGAGCCAAAAGATGGTTGGGTAGATTGGAAAAAAGAATTATTCCGTTCGACAGCACCATTTAAAAGTTTAGATTTCTCTGCTTCTGGTGGTGATCCTAAATTGTCATACTTCAACTCTTTGTCGTACATGAACCAAACAGGTTTGTCGTACCAATCAGATTTCGAGCGTCTTTCAGGCCGTTTGAATGTGAAGTATAAAATGAGCGATAAAGTAGAATTAGGAGCTAATATCTTGTATTCCAATGTAGAGCAAGATGTAAATGCTGAAGGTGGTACATATACTTCCCCAATTTATGCTTCTCGTCATAAAGTAACGGGTTCTGAGCCTGTTTATGTTGTTAACCCAGATGGTAGCAAGACGTTCTTTACTGATTTCTTCTCTAATGGAGAGCGTAATCCTAAAGCTGCATCACTGTACAACTACCGTAAGGAAAAAGCTAGCCGTTCGTTCAATACCTTGTTTATGAACTATAAATTGATTGACGGTTTATTATTCAATACGACTTTCAGTTTAGATCACACAACAACAAGATACAATGCTTGGTCTGACCCTCGTTCATCAGATGGTGAGAAAGCAAACGGTTCTTTAAGTTCAAGCTACAGAGACTATAACCAAATGGTTTGGAAAAATAGTTTGACCTACATAAAGAAATTTGATAAGCATAATGTTGATTTGTTAGCCGGTTATGAGGTAAATAAATATACGCGTGAAGACCTTTCGGGAGGAAAAGATAATTTCCCTTCGTATGATAAGATTTATCCATCTAACGGTTCTGTAATTACTGATTTTTCAGGAGCGCAGCAAGAATGGCGTTTATTATCTTACCTTTCTCGCGCAAACTATAACTACGATAATAAATATTTCTTAGGTGCTAGTATTCGTATGGACGGTAGTTCCCGTTTACATAGCGATAGCCGTTGGGGTAAATTCTGGTCACTTTCTGGTGCTTGGAAATTCTCTAATGAAGAGTTTATGCAGCCTATTGAAGATATTATTGGCGATGCAAAAGTTCGCGTATCTTATGGTACAAATGGTACATTACCATCGAGTCTATTTACCTATATGGACTTAACGGGATTTGGTTTCCCTTATTTCGGTAATCCAGGTATCCGCGAGACACAAATTGGTAATACGAAGTTGAAATGGGAGAAGCAAAATAATGTAAACGTAGGTTTAGATTTCCGCTTGTTAAACCGTGTTAATGTTACGTTGGAGTGGTACAATAGAGAGTCAGCAGATTTGTTGAACAGTATGCCAACTTCATACACAACAGGTTTCGCTTCGTACTTAACCAACATTGGTGCTATTCGTAACCGTGGATTTGAGGTTGATTTGAACGCTGATATCTTCCAAAAAGGAGATTTCAAATGGAATACAGCTTTAAACTTCGGTATGAACAGAAACAAAACGATCTCTTTAGCTGATGGAAGTGATGAGTTGAGAGATGGTACCTTGATTCACCGTGTAGGTAAACCTTGGAATAGCTACTACTTGATCGAATTTGCGGGTATCAACAAAGAAACGGGGGTTCCACAATACTATGTGAATGATCCAGCGAATATGGATTCACGCGAGATCACAGAGGTATCGAGTAAAGCAAACCGTATTTTATACAAAAATGTAGATGCTAAATTAGTAGGTGGTTTCACCAATAGTTTCCGTTACAAATTTATTGATCTAAACTTTACAATGTCATACTCTTTAGGTGGATATTCTTACGATCAGGGAGCTAGTAAAACTGACTTGGCTGGAAAAACAGGATTTGATAATATCCCACAATATTATTCAAGAAGATGGCAGAAACCAGGTGATGAAACGGATATCGAAATGTTCATGGTAGGTAATGCTTACGACATGAGTAGTGTGGCTAACACCCGTCGTGTACACAGTACAGATCATATTCGTTTGAAAAATCTAACCTTCGGTGTAACGGTTCCTAAAGACATCGCTCGTCAGCTTAAAGTGAGCAGCATTAGAGCATACTGTTCGGGTGTGAACTTGTTAACATTGGCAGCTTACAAAAACTACGATCCAGAGATTCCTGTGGATGGTTCTGTTTATTTTGAGTCGCCTAAAATGAAGACGGTAACTTTTGGTTTGGATATTAAGTTCTAAAGATTAAAACGAGATGAAAAATATATTTTCAATGGCAGCTGCTGCCAGTATATTATTTAGCGGATGTGGAAATTCTTGGTTAGAAAAAGCACAACCAAGTACCTCTACAGATAGCGAAAAAGCAATTACTTCACCACGTGATGCGCAATATGCGTTGAATGGTATTTACGATATCTTACGTGGTAGTGACTACTACGGTGCACGTATGACCTATTACGCCGATGTAACGGGGGAAGATATGTTGGCGAATGGCGATACAAAAAGAGCCGCTAAATTCTATCTTTTTGATTACAACAAAGATAATGCACCTTCTTCCTTATGGTACCAGCCTTATCGTGCTATCCGTAATGCAAACGGAATTCTTGACTATGTAAATAGTCAACCTGAAGGTTCGTTATCTGCGGAGTTGAATGATGTTAAAGGACAAGCTTTGACTATCCGTGCTATGGCACACTTCGACTTAGTTAAAGTATATGGTAAACCATTCACACAAGATGAGGGAGCTTCTACGGGGGTGCCAATCGAGACAGCTAAGCATGTCCCAACGAATAAACCAAGCCGCAATACGGTAAAAGAGGTTTATGCGCAGGTGATTAGTGATTTGGAGGCTGCTAGTATCTTATTAAGTCCTGCACGTAATGATGGTAAAATCAATAAGTTTGCTGCGGATCAATTGTTGGCGAGAGCCTACTTGTTCACGGGTCAAGATTTGAAAGCTTTCAATACGGCAACAAAGATGATTGATGCTGCTGCGGGAGTTAAAACGGCAACGAAAGGACAATATATTCTTTGGAAAAATGATGAGTACACCTCCGTGTGGGCTAAAGATTTTACTAATGAAATCTTATTCCAATTGTCCGTTACGAAAACAGAAAGTGGACCAGGTAAAGAAGGTGTCGGCAACTTGTTCTGGCGTTCGGGTTACAACGATATCATTCTTTCAGGAGACTATATGGCTTTGTTAAACCAAGATGCTAATGACGTACGTCTGAAGGTAATCACGAAATTCACGGATAGCAAAAAAGTAGATTTTTATTATTCGAATAAATACCCAGGAAACACAGCTTTAGGTGAAAATCCAGAGCAAGCTGATATTCCGGTATTACGTCTTTCGGAGGCTTATTTAATCGCTGCTGAAGCAGCTGTTAAGTTGGGCAACAATGCCGATGCTTTGAAATACTTAAACGCAATTGTTACGCGTGCTAATCCTGCTAAGTCGGTTACAGGAACGGTAACGTTGGCACGTGTTATGGAAGAGCGTCGTAGAGAGTTGGTTGGTGAAGGTCATCGTTTATTTGATGCGATGCGTAATAATTTACGTATTGAGCGTAAAAGCACAAGTCATTCTTCTCCTTCATTGACGGCACAAACGAAATCATTTGATCGTACATTTTCGAAAATTTTGATGGCTGTTCCGCGTATTGAGATGGATGCGAATCCGAATATTACACAAAATGATGGCTATTAATTAAAAAAATATGAATCCTAGCGTTTGTTTAACACTTTCAAAAAGTAAAAAATACTACCGCTCGTTGATTCGTACAAGCATAATTTTAAGCTTCGGTTTAAGTGTAGGGCTGTTCTACGCCCAGCCCGCACTTAGCCAAGTAAAAGAGGGACTATCTGAACAAGATGGTCCCTATGTTTTGTATGGGGAGGGCACAAGCAAGCTTATCCAGGTTCGAGCTGGTAAATTAGAGACTTCAGCATTACCTAATAAAGCTTCTCTATCCGTGATGACGGAGAATGGGCAGCATCATTTTGAGGTAGCTTTACATCCAATTAAAAAACCAGATTGGTCTTACAAGTCCAAAGGTGATATTCTTGTCTTGTCGGATCCACATGCCGATTTTGAATCTTTCTATTCCATCTTACGAGCACAGCAGGTCATTGGGGGCAATTATCAATGGACATTCGGCAAAAATCAGCTTGTAATTATTGGTGATGTGTTCGATCGTGGCGTCGATGTGCTACCTATCTTTTGGTTGATTTATAAGCTGGAAGCAGAGGCGGAGAAAGCAGGAGGTAAAGTACATTTCCTATTTGGCAACCATGAGGAAATGATTTTACGCGAGAACTTAAAATATAACGAATCTAAATATCTTGCTTTGAAAGATAAGCTGGGTATGGAGTATCGTGATTTATGGTCTGCTAATTCTGAGCTAGGACGTTGGTTACTTTCTCGTAACACCATGGAGAAAATTGGTGATAGACTTTTTGTTCATGCAGGTTTGAGTAGTCAGCTCTTGACGGACAAATGGACGATTCCTGCTGTGAATGATTCGGTGAGGAATAATATTTTCAAGACCAAAGCTGAACGTGAACAATCTCCCGCCGCAAAGTTTCTTTTCGGTAGTATTGGGCCGTTGTGGTACCGCGGTATGGTGCGTGATGAGGAAAAATACGAGCCTTTGGCTGAGCAAGATTTACAAAAGCTTTTAGTGTACTATGGCGTGAAAGAGGTGTATGTGGGGCATACTATCTTTCCAGAGGTGACGACTTTTTATGCGAACAGGGTATTTGCTGTAAACGTAAATAATCGTTCCAACCGTGAAAAAGGCCGCAGTAGAGGACTATTACTTAGAAAAGGTAAAACCTACCTGATCTTTGATGATCCAACTAAAAACATAGAAATAGATAAGTAGAAATTATTTATCCTATCTATGAAAAACAGGAAAATACCCGCTTAAAATTTATTTTAGGTGGGTATTTCTATTTTTGGATTCTGGGTTATACTTCTTTTATTAAAAAATATAAGGCATAAAAAACTCCGAGAGACTTATTGTCGCTCGGAGTTTTTGTTTGAAATAACTGTTTTAGGCAGCTACCGTTTTACCTCTTCCTGTTTCTTTTAAGATATAGCTCAAAAGTATAGCCAAAGCAATTGAGGCGACCCAAAATAAACCAGCTTGTTGAAAGTGCAAGGCTTTATGTGTCGTTGTCGCTAATGTTTTCCCAAATAGATGGGTAAATAGCGGGCTCAATAGCGTGGTGATAGAGAAAGTGATAAAGTTGATAGCACCTGTTGCACTACCTTTTACTTCATCCGGATTTGCTTCTTTAATTATTGAATATGGAATCATAGCAGCTCCTGAGCCTACCCCCAATAAGAACATACTGTAACTTTCAGGGATAAGATTCGGGAAGTAAAGAAGTAGTATTAAGCTACCAATCATCATCAAAGCACCAAAGCGCAGAACAGGCTTTCTTCGACCAATTTTATCGGTTACATAGCCTAAAATTGGACAGCCGAAGGCCCAACCAAAGGCTACCATCGCACTGCTTATCGAAGCGCTGTGGTAATCAAAGGCACGATCTTCCTGAAAAAAGGCCACAGCCCAAGTCATTGCAAAAATGGTCGTAGGTGCAAATAGCAAACCCGATATTACACCACATAACCACGATTGTGGATTGCTAAATACAATTTTGTAGGGATGTAATAATCCTGTTTTCTGCTGCGGAGCATTTTTTGTTTCCGCTGTTGCGTTGTTTTTTTTCTGACCCGGAATAACGATGCCTAAGCCAATTGCTACAACAATAGTAATAACACCTATCACTAACCAGAAAGTGTCTATGTGCATCCCCTTTTCCAGCATTGGAGCTACAATAAACTGTCCCGCAGAACCGCCAAGCATCCCTAAACATTGGGTAAAACCAATAGCTGTAGCTAAAGATTTCGCTGAGAATCCTTTACTGGCCAGATACACACACCCAGGAAAAGCGAATGCACATCCAGCACCTTGTAGTAGTCGCCCTGTCGTACCGACAAAAGCGGTCGATGCTAAGAAAAGTAAACAGCCTATACCCAGAATTAAAGTCCCGATGAAGAGGGAATACTTTGCTCCGAATTTATCGAGTGCAATTCCTGCCACCAAGCTACAGGTGGAATAGGTATAGTAATAGGTTCCGATAATCGTGATAAGTCCTACTGATGTTACATTAAATTGTTGTGACAACTGTGGTATCATCACCGCTGGTGCGGAACGAATAACATAGTCTAAAAAGTAAAAGAGTAGGCCGAATACCCAAGCTATGATGTAAAGTTTATTAGTCGTTTTATGGCTACTTATTTCCATGTTATAGTTTTTAATAACGAAGGTAAGGTTTTGCGACCTATTTTAAAGACTTTCTTTTAGATGCTTGTAATTTGATTTTATAGTATCCAATACTTCTTCCATTTTTCCGCCTAACATAAGCTTAGTCATAGATTTAGCCATTCCCACGACCTGTGCAAACTCTACTTTAGGAGGCATAGCTAGTGCGTTCGGGTTTGTGAAAATATTCAATAAAAAAGGACCTGGATGAGTAAACGCTTGCTTCAAGGCAGGCTCCACTTCTTCAGGGCTATGTACATTGAGCCCTTGAAAGCCCATCGCTTGCGCAATGCGGCTGAAATCAGGGTTCACCATATCCGTTTCGTTGTCTGGTAAACCAATTACTTGCATCTCTACTTTCACCATGCCTAGCGCTCTATTATTGAACACAATAATTTTCACAGGAATCTGGTATTGTTGAATGGTTGCTAGATCGCCCAGCAGCATGGAAAGTCCACCATCACCACACATGGCTATCACCTGTCTTTCTGGGTGGGCCAGAGCGGCACCAATAGCCATTGGCATTGCATTGGCCATAGAACCGTGATTGAAGGAGCCGAGCATTTTTCGTTCGCCTGTGCCATGGATAAATCGTGCTCCCCAAACACAGGTCATTCCCGTATCGACGGTAAAAATAGCGTTGTGGCTGGCTAGAGCATCAATAGTGTGTGCTACATATTCAGGTTGGATATTATCTTCTTTTCCTTGCTCTTTTACGTAGGTGAGCATATTTGCTTTTACCTTTTCATAAAAGTCTAACTGTGCATTAAGGAAGCTGCTATCTGTTTTTTCTTTTAGGAGCGGAAGTAGTGCATCAATGGTGTCGGCAATATCTCCACAAAGTCCTAGATGTAGGTTCGCACGTCTACCTAAGCGTTCGGCACTGGTGTCTATCTGTATAATTTTATTTTTCTCCGGCATGAATTTATCGTAAGGGAAATCCGTACCTAATAGCAGTACTAGGTCGGCCTCATGCATACTATGGTAGGCTGATGGCTGCCCTAGGAGCCCTGTCATACCAATTTCGTAAGGATTATTAGGCTGTATGCTCATCTTCCCACGGAAAGAGTAACCAACGGGGGCTTGCAGATGTTTGGCCAGTTGGACAACTTGTGCATGTGCATGTTCGGCGCCTATACCACAGTAAATTGTGATTTTAGGGCAACTGTTTATGGCCGATGCTAGGCTGTGAAGCTCATTGTCTGAAGGTCTAATAACCGGCTTGCAATGGAAAAATTGAGTAGAAGTATGTGTCTCTACTGCTGGTAATTGTGATACGTCTCCTGGCAAGCCAATAACGGATACTCCTTTTTTGCTTAAAGCATGTTGTATAGCTGTTTGAATAATTCGTGGTGCTTGTTCCGCATTTACAATCATCTGGTTGTAATGGGAGCAATCATCAAAAAGTTTAATGGTATTCGTCTCTTGGAAATAATCCATCCCCATTTCATCGGTATTAATTGTGGAAGCAATAGCCAGTAACGGAACATGGGAACGGTGAGCATCGTACAATCCGTTGATTAAATGTACATGACCAGGTCCGCAACTGCCTGCACATACCGCAAAACCATCAAGTTCAGCTTCCGCGGCAGCGGCATAAGCGCCTACTTCCTCATGTCTAACATGAATCCATTTGATTTTCCCACTCTTGCGTACTGCATCATTAAAATGGTTCAAACTATCGCCCGTAACGGCATAAACGCGCTTTACACCAGCGTCTATTAACATCTCTACTAATTGTTCTGCGACTATTTTACTCATGATTTCTCCTTGTTTTTACTTTAAAAACAGTTAAAGGAGCTATAAGGTTTTCCTCTTTTTCTAAACAAAAGAGAAAAATAGCTTACATTCGCTTTACCGAGTGGACCGTATACCCTTATGAAAACTTCTGAAAAGGCTTATCGTATTATAGCTATATCAAGTCTCTTGATCTTAGTTGCTGTACAATTTAAACTCATCTACAATACGTTTGAGCTGAAAAATAATCAGTATTATCTCAAAGAGAAGAAGACGCTGAACGATGCTTACTCAGTGCTCGTTCGCAACGATAAAGTTTATCCAGGAGCGCAGGCTATCATTGATCGCCATATTTATGGATTGATGGATGAGCTGAAATATACCTACTATAACCGGGCTAATGCACGATTAGCAGAGTTAAAGGATAAAATTTCCAGTGGTATTCTCGAAGAGTTGAAGTCGAGAAAGGATATGGATAAATTATTTTCTGCGATGGTAGTAGAGAATAATTTAAATCCAAACCTACGCTATGCGATTACCATCTCTCAGATTAGTTATACGTTTGATGGGATAAGCTATATTCCCATTTTTGATGCTAAAGCGAAAAATCCATCTGCTATATATGGTGAAATTGTCGCAGGAAGTTTACGCGATTTTGATAAGCAAAATCTGGTTTCCGCCTATATTGTCAACTCGCCACTAAAAGATTCCTATCAGATTTCTTTCTCTATGTATGTGGATCATAATAATCGTACGTTGCAAATTTTGGAAGATATGCTCCCTACCTTTCTTTTAGCTGTAGGGTCAATTTTGTTTGTAATCGGCATTTACTATAAGACCTATAAAAATTGGATGGAGCAGAAGAAGCTTACGGCGATGACCTCTGATTTTTTAAATAGCATATCTCATGAGTTCAATACCCCTGTAGCGACGATATTGGTCGCAAATCATAGCCTACTTAAGGACGAGATTATTAAAGATGCACGGAAGGTTAAAGAGTTGTCTGCCGTTATTGATAGGCAAGCGCAGCGACTAAAGAAGTTGATTAAACAGTCGTTGACTATCACGAAGTTATCGGATGTTAATTTGGATAAAACAACCGTTGAATTTGTGCCACTATTATTGGAGTCTTTAGCTGACTATAGCCTGAAGCTTGATCATACAGTGCAGCTTGATCCTGAAATGACAGATGCGCATGGAGAGGTGTTGCTCAATAAGTTTTTGTTTACGACGATGCTTTACAATTTGTTAGATAATGCTATTAAGTATAATAGCAGTAAGGCAAAACAAGTGGTTGTGCGCCTAAGGATGGAAGAAAATCAATTGATTTTATCAATTATTGATAATGGAGTTGGTATAGCTCCCGAAACTTTAGCTTATATTTACAATAGATTCTACCGCGGTAAACACTCCATTCAAGCCGATGGCTTAGGTTTGGGCCTATATTATGTGCAGCAAGTTGTTAAATTACATCAATGGGATTTACTCGTTCAGTCCGAAGTAGGGAAGGGGTCTACCTTCGAAATCAAAATGAAAATTGTCGAATAAATTAGAAGAATGAAAGCTAAGTTACTATTTGTCGAAGATGAGATTGATTTAGGCAATGTTGTAAAGCAATATTTAGAATTGAACAACTTTGAAGTTGTATGGATGCTTAATGCGACAGAAGCTTATGAACGCGTCAAAGCGAACGAACATTTTGATTTGATGCTTTTTGATGTTCAACTTCCAGATTATGATGGTTTTGAGTTAGCGCGCAAAATTCAGATACATGCCGCTGATTCCTGTTTTTTATTTTTAACGGCCCGTAAAGAAAAGGTAGATAAAATAAATGGATTGGCACTTGGTGCGGATGATTACATAACAAAGCCTTTTGATATTGATGAGCTTATCCTACGTATAAAAATGATTTTGAGACGCTCGGGTTTTCAAATGACACAAGTAGAAAATAAAGCGACCAATGATAACTCGTTCCAAACGGATGACGTGGTCTTTGATGCCGATTTAATGCAGCTTAGTATTGCGGGTAAAGATGTCGTGCTCACACAGCGAGAGGTGAACCTTCTCGAAATATTCTATCAAAATAGAAATAAAGTCCTTAAAAGGGAACAAATATTAACCGAACTCTGGGGAGAAAATGATTACTTCATGGGACGGAGCCTTGATGTATTTATTTCTCGGCTACGCAAAATTTTAAGTAAGTCTAAAACCGTACGCATTGACAATATCTATGGTGTTGGTTTTATTTTCAAACTATCTGTGTAAACTAATTTCTTTCTTGTAATTGTCTTTTATTAAGTTATTTATCATTTTCTATTCTCTTTAACATTTCATTAACATTTTGTTAGGATTGGGTTAACAGCTTCCTTTTCTATTAATACCTAATTTTAACATTACTAAGCTAAAACGAATTAGCCTTAATGGGCTGATTTGAATTATGAAAAGTGTTAAAACTGACCATTTTACAATTATGAATACACAGAAAAAGTTAACTAGAATGTCTTTTTACCTGCTTTTAGGCCTATTGGGTACAGCATGTAGTAAAGACAAAACAAAGGATTATCCGCTCCTTCCAGAAGAACAGGAAAAGGAGATGGATATTACGGCCTATGGCGTGCTCAAAGTAAATCGAGAAAACGCAAATGGTAAAGATGGCGGAGAGGGTTCGCTAAAGGTTGTTGATGAGGATTATAAATCAAAGTATTTGATTAACCCTTATCAAAATGATATGTACATCCAGCTTGGTTTTCCTGGTACTATTAAGTTAGGTGCTTATACCTTGACTTCGGGAAATGATGCCCCCGGGCGTGATCCTAAAGATTGGACGATTACTGGTTCCGCAGATGGTACGACTTGGAAAATTGTTGATGAACGTAAAGATGAAAAATTTGCTGGTAGAAATGAAACACGAAGATTTCAAATTACGACTACAGAAAGCTTTAAATTCTACCGAATTAACATCTTGAGTAACGGTGGTGAGAGCTTGTTCCAGCTGTCCGAATTTCGTTTGATCAATGCTCCAGGTAACTAACTAGCGTTAATCAATACATTTCAAACCAAAAACTAATCAAATCTAAATGAAACATAAAATTTTACTCCATAGAGTAGCAGCTACTATGCTATTTACTTTGGGAATTATATGCACAAGCTCATTTCAACAAACCTATGCACAAAATACAAATATGCAAGTGCAAGGTATTGTGAAAGACGAGTTGAATGCTGCTTTGATCGCAGTCAGCGTGACGAACTTAAACTCTAAAGTAACAGTTAGCACTGACGCAAAGGGCTTCTTCAGTATTTTGGCACAACGAGGTGATTCTCTTCAAGTAAGCCATGTTGGTTTTCAGGAATATAAAACAGCAATCAATACAACTATTAGTTTGAATATTGTGCTAAAAGCTTTAAGCAACAGTCTTAACGAAGTTGTTGTTGTAGGCTTTGGACAACAGAAGAAAATAAGTCTTGTGGGATCACAGTCTAGCGTAAATGTCGAAGATCTTAAGGTTCCGGTGGCAAATTTAAGTGCGGCTTTAGCAGGACGTATCTCTGGTCTTGTAGGCGTACAAAGGTCGGGGTTGCCAGGGTCCGATGGTGCTGACTTATGGATTCGTGGTATTTCAACATTCAATGGGTCGGGAAATAATGCTTCTCCTTTAATTGTTGTGGATGGGGTGCAAGGCCGAGATTTGAATAGTTTGGATGCAGAAGATATTTCTTCTTTTACCATTTTGAAAGATGCTTCGGCTACAGCTGTCTATGGTGTGGCTGGTGCAAATGGTGTAATCTTAATTACCACAAAAAAGGGTGTTAATGGGAAACCTAGTTTAATGGTGTCCTATAATCAAGGTATTACTTCTTTCACAAAGAGACCTGAGTTGATGGACGGGGTTGGCTATATGCTGTTACGTAATGAAGCGCGTTTGGCTTCAGGAATGGATAAAGAGTATTCTAATAATTATATTAACTCTACGATTCTTGGGGAAGATCCATATCTATATCCTAATGTGAACTGGATGGATGCTTTATTTACAAATACAGCACAAAATAGAAGAGCAAATTTTAGTGCACGAGGTGGGTCTGATTTTGCAAACTATTATGTTTCTGTTGCTTATTATGATGAGGAAAGTTTGTTAAGAACGGATAAGTCTCAAAAGTACGATGCATCAACACGCTTTAAACGTTATAATTTCACATCGAATACTTCGATGAATTTAACATCCACTACGAAATTTGACCTAGGTATCCAAGGTTATATTGCAGGAACAAATACACCCGGTATTGGACCAAATGATGCCTTTGCTGCCGTGATGCAAACAAATCCTGTTTTGTATCCTATTATGTATCCAGGGAATTTGGTACCAGGGGTAAGTTCACGTGGTGCACAACCTAACCCTTATGCAATGGTGACACAAACGGGTACATCAAATGTGTTTGGAAACCAAGTCATGTCTAATGCAAAATTGACTCAAGATTTGAAATTCATAACTCCAGGTTTATCAGCTTATGGTTTGTTTTCATTTGATATTTGGAACTCACACACGATTCGTAGATTCAGAAGTAGAAGTCAGTATTTGGTTAATCGTTTGTTCCCTTATGATGACCAGGGTAATTTGATTTTAAATTTAATTGCTCCAGGTTCAGATAATTTGGAGTTTTATAAGGCGAATGATTCAAAAAGACAGTTTTATGCCGAAGCAGCGTTAAATTATACGAAGACGATTAATGAGAAACATCAGCTATCGGCAATGTTTTTATTCAATCAGCGCGAGCAAGTTTTTGCTTTTGCCAATGATGTAACTTCTTCTTTGCCTTATCGTAGTCAAGGTTTGGCAGGTCGTGGTACCTACTCATTTGACGAACGATATTTTGTTGAAGCTAACTTTGGATATAATGGTTCTGAAAACTTTGCCCCAGGCAATAAATTCGGTTTCTTCCCTTCTTTTGGTGCTGCTTGGGTTATTTCAAATGAAAAATTCTATGAATCGTTTAAAGATAAAGTTGATTTCTTAAAAATTAGATATTCAAACGGTATCGTTGGAGATGGAGGGAATGGCGGACGTCGTTTTGGCTTTATGACGATTGTTAAGACAGATGCTTCTGGCTATACCTTTGGTAATGGTACCAATAACAGAACAATTGGTGGTACGGCTATTTC
Source organism: Sphingobacterium sp. MYb382 (assembly GCF_037572665.1). Taxonomy (NCBI): domain Bacteria; kingdom Pseudomonadati; phylum Bacteroidota; class Sphingobacteriia; order Sphingobacteriales; family Sphingobacteriaceae; genus Sphingobacterium; species Sphingobacterium sp. MYb382. Next base: position 228,791 of record NZ_JBBGZT010000012.1, on the reverse strand, counting down.
AGATTATGGAACGGACGTTCACTGGGCTGAATCGCATAAGCAAAATTTAGGTTTGGAATTTAAAACCTTGAATTCTAAATTATCGGTTAACGTTGATGTGTTTAAAGAGCGTAGAACAGGTATTTTCTTGCAAAGAGAGTCTTTGCCTGATGTCGTTGGATTGAATAGTCGTCCTTGGGGAAATCTAGGTATTTTAGATAATAAAGGTATCGATGCTACGATTGAGTTATCACCAACAAAGATTGGTAATGTTTATCTTGATATGCGTGGTACATTTACCTACAATAAAGATAACGTAATTGAGAATGATTCACCAAAACAACCATTTTCATACATGGAGCGTAGAGGGGTAAATTACCTTTCCCGTTTTGGCTACATTGCTGAAGGAATCTTCCAGAGTCAAGGCGAAATCGATGCACATGCTAACCAATCTGCATTAGGAGCCCCTCGTGTTGGTGATTTAAAATACAAAGACTTAAACGGTGACGGCATTGTCGATGCGAATGATAGAACACGTATTGGTAATGGTGATGTGCCTAGAATGGTATTTGGTGCTGGTTTTAATGTTTCATGGAAACAGTTTTATTTTGGTGCTTTCTTCCAAGGTGTTTCTGGAGCCGATACGCAATTGAATGGCGATGGTGTTATTCCTTTTAACAACAGTACGGGTGCTGAACGTTCCAACTTATTCACGGTTGCTGAAGATCGTTGGACACCTGAAAATCCTAACCCTAATGCTTTTTATCCGCGTTTAGCTTATGGAAACACGGCAAATAGAAATAATGCTGTAGCCTCTACATGGTGGATAAAAGACATTAGTTTTGTTCGCTTGAAGACCTTAGATTTTGGCTATAATATAAAGAAGGGAACGTTTGATAAAATTGGATTACGTAGTGGGCGTGTTTTTGTTCAAGGTATGAACTTATGGTATTGGAGTCCGTTTAAACTTTGGGATCCAGAATTGAATACAGGGAATGGTACAAAATATCCAAATATCAGAAACATTACGTTAGGTATTCAAGCTAATTTTTAACCTCTCAAATTAAGCCTTAAAACATGAAAATAAAAAAAATTATATATATACTGCTAGGTTGTGCAACTTTAACCAGTATGAGCTCCTGTGAGAAATATTTGAGCCAGGTGCCTGATGATGTATTGACCGTAGAAGATATCTTCAAGTCAAAAGATAATACCGATAAATTTCTCGCGAATATTTATAACGTATTACCCAATGAGTTAACGCAACGTTTTGCGGCAAATGAGAACTCCGGTGTTTGGACAGCCTCTTCCGATGAGGCTAAATATACTTGGGATTTCAATTATAGTAATAATATGAACCGTTCTGTATGGAGTAATACCGACGGCGTGGTAGCGAGTTACTGGTCTAATTACTATAAAGGGATTCGTAATGCTACTTATTTTATTCAGAATATTGATAAAGCAACACCTGAAGTGACAGACGTCATGAAGGCTACTTTTAAAGCAGAGGCTAGAGCTTTACGCGCTTTGTATTATTTTTATTTAGCACGTACCTATGGACCAGTTCCCGTGATTGGCGAAAATTATCTAGACCTTAACGCACCTTTGAGTGATCTTAAACTGTCTCGTGCTCCTTTTGATGATGTGATTAATTTTGTGGTGACGGAGCTTAATGCAGCTTATGCCAACTTACCATATTTGCCTGAATCTGAAGAGTATGGTCGTATCACAAAGGGAGTTGCTAAAGCATATGTCGCGGAAGCATTGTTGTTGAAAGCGAGTCCATTATTTAATGGGAACCCTGACTTTGCTAGTGTTAAGAATGTTGACGGAACACCTTTGTTTAGCACAAGTAATGACGTCAATAAGTGGAGAGAAGCTGCTCAGGCTTCTAAAGCCTTCATTGATGAATTCGTTCCAAACTATTATAGCTTATATAAAGTGACGAATGCTGACCCTTTTATTGCGGCTTACTTATCATGTCGTAATGTAATGACGACAGACTGGAATTCGGAATGGATCTTTGCACGTTCTATTAGTGGAAATAATGCACAGTATGACCGCACACCTAAACATGTTGGTTTTCCTTCTGCGGCACAAGGTGGAGGTGCTTTAGGGGCAACACAAAAGATGGTAGACGCCTATTTTACAGCTAATGGTCGTTCTATTGATGATCCTACATCGGGTTATGTAGCCTCAGGATTTGGATCATATAAGGCTCCATATGATGTGGCAAGTCGTACGACTTATAATCCTTGGACTAATAGAGAGCCTCGTTTCTATGTGGGTATCACATATAACGGTAGTTACTGGTTAAATCAAGCACAAAGTAGCACACCTGTGTTATCGTTGTTTAACTTCTCTGGTAACTCAGGACGTTCACAAAGTACATCTGATGTTACACCAACGGGATATACGGTGCGTAAAAATGTTGCGACAACTGGTAATAGCAGAGGTGCTTTATTGTTGCGTTTAGCAAATGTTTACTTAAATTATGCCGAAGCTTTGAATGAGTCAGATCCAGGTAATGCGGATATATTAAAATACGTAAATTTGATTCGTGAAAGAGCGGGGGTTCCAATTTATGGAGGAGGTGCTGGACAAGTTGCTACAGCAACAGATCAAGCTACTGTCCGTGAGTTGATTCGCAAAGAAAGAAAAGTAGAATTGGCCTTTGAAAATGTACGTTATTTCGATACACGTCGTTGGAAAATTGCTGAAAACACAGATGCTGGTGACTTTTATGGTATGAACATGGCCGCTAATGGCGATGATTTCTACAAGAAAACATTAATTGAAACCAGAGTTTTCAAAAAGGAAAGGGATTATTTATTTCCTGTACCTAACAATGAAATTCTAAGAAACGAAAACCTTGTACAAAACAAAGGTTGGTAAGCGTAGAAACAAGTTAACAGATAATGAATATAAGTACGTTAAAATCGAGGTTATTAAATGCCTCAGTAGCCCTAACGTTGTGTTTCACGGCCTCACAAGCCGTGGCACAGACGTTTCGTGTCAAAGAGAAGGATCCTGTAGACTTCGTTAACCCTTTAATGGGTACGGATTCTAAAGGTTCGCTATCCAATGGAAATACCTACCCTGCGGTTGGACTTCCTTGGGGAATGAACATGTGGACACCACAAACCGGTAAAATGGGAGATGGATGGCAGTACACTTACGCTTCGGATAAAATCCGTGGTTTAAAGCAGACGCACCAGCCTTCCCCTTGGATGAATGATTACGGTCAGTTCTCCTTGATGCCTGTTTCTGGGAAAGGTGTGTTCGACCAAGATGAACGCGCAAGTTGGTTTTCGCATAAAGCAGAAATCGCTAAGCCTTACTATTATAGCGTTTACTTAGCAGACCACGACGTGACGGCGGAGATTACGCCGACAGAGCGTGCTGCGATGTTCCGCTTCTCGTTCAATAAAACGGATAGTGCTTTTGTGGTATTAGATGCTTTTGATCGTGGTTCTGAGGTGCAGATTATACCAGAGAAAAACATGATTATTGGTTACTCTTCACGTTACAGCCGTGGAAAATTAACCAATTTCAAAAACTATTTCGTTATCGTTTTCGACAAACCATTTACGAACTACAGCATTTGGGAAGGTAAAGAGAAAAAGAATGGTGTGCTTAAATTACAAGCAGAGCATGTTGGTGCAATCGTAGGCTTCAAGTCTAAAGGAAAGTCCGACATTATTCATGCGCGTGTAGCATCTTCTTTTATCAGTCCTGAGCAAGCAGTTCAAAACTTGAAAGAGCTAGGACAAGATAGCTTTGATCAAGTAGCACAAAAAGGTCGCGATATTTGGAACAAAAAGTTAGGTCAATTGAAAGTAGAAGGTGGTACCGTTGATGAGATGCGTACTTTCTATAGCTCTTTGTACCGTACGTTGTTCTTCCCGAACAAATTGTATGAGATCAATGCTGCAGGTGAAATTGTACACTGGAGCCCTTACAATGGAAAAGTGTTACCAGGTTACATGTTCGGAGGAACAGGATTCTGGGATACTTTCCGTGCTTTATATCCTTTGTTAAATATGGTATACCCATCAATCAACAAGGAGATGCAAGAAGGTTTATTAAACTGCTACAAAGAAGGTGGTTTCTTACCAGAGTGGAGTAGTCCAGGTTTTGCAGACATCATGGTGGGTAACAACTCGGCATCCGTAGTAGCAGAAGCCTACTTAAAAGGTCTTCGTGGTTACGACATCAATACCTTGTATGAAGCATTACAACATGGTGCAAACAATGAAGGTCCGATGACGGCTGTAGGTCGTAAAGGCGTAGCTTACTATAATGATTTAGGATATGTTCCTTACGATGTTGGAATCAACGAAAATGCAGCACGTAGTTTAGAATATGCATACGATGACTTCGCAATCTACCGTTTGGCGAAAGCGCTAAACCGTCCGAAAGAAGAAATCGAATTGTACGCTAAGCGTAGCCAGAACTACAAAAAGTTATTCGATCCGTCGACAAACTTAATGCGTGGTAAGAATAAAGACGGCTCATTCCAGTCGCCATTCAACCCGTTGAAATGGGGAGATGCTTTCACCGAAGGTAACAGCTGGCATTACTCCTGGTCTGTATTCCACGATGTTCAAGGTTTAATTGACTTGATGGGTGGTAAAAAGACTTTCGTAAACATGCTAGACTCTGTATTTAACCAATCTCCAGCATATGATGAAAGCTACTACGGTGGTGTTATTCACGAAATTCGTGAGATGCAGATTGCGGATATGGGACAATATGCACATGGTAACCAGCCTATTCAGCACATGATTTACTTGTACAACTATGCAGGTGAGCCTTGGAAAACACAATACTGGACACGCGAAGTGTTAAACCGTATGTATTCTGCAACACCTGATGGTTACTGTGGTGATGAAGATAACGGTCAAACTTCAGCTTGGTATGTGTTCTCTGCTTTAGGTTTCTATCCCGTATGTCCAGCAATGGATGAGTATGTATTAGGTGCTCCTTTGTTCAAAAAAGCGACAGTTACTTTAGAAAATGGTAAAACATTTACAATTGAGGCTCCAGCAAACAACGAAGAGAATCTTTACGTAAAAGCAGCAACATTAAACGGTAAAAATTTCGATCAAAACTTTATTAAGCACGACCAAATTTTCAAAGGCGGTGTGTTGAAGTTTGATATGGATAGCAAAGCCAACAAAACAAGAGGTACAAAAGAGTCGGCATACCCGTATTCTTTCACTACCGATAAAAACAAATTTTAAGTACAACCATTAATATGAATCTAAATTTTAAAAGACTGGCAGCAGCAGCGGCATTTGGCTTATGTTTAGTAAGCAGTGCTTTTGCGCAAGATGGGTGGAGTAGGACTGATAAAGATATCGAAAAGGCGGTATCCGTAGATACCTTGAAAAAAGGTAAATACACCCTTGTCTTTATTAACAAATCAGCAGATTTTGATTTGGCTATAAAGAAAAGGTTAGAAGATATCTTCTTTATCAACTATCCGAAACAAGCAAAGCTATACAACAAAAATACAATGGAGAAGGTCATCTTTGTGATGGATCCAGCGTACGATGGTATTGCTGCAGCCGGCGGTGGGGTGATTCGCTTCAATCCTGCTTGGTTTAAGAAAAATCCAGGTGATGTAGATATCGTGACACACGAGACTATGCACTTAGTACAATCGTATCCAAACGGTGCTGGCCCAGGCTGGATCACCGAAGGTATTGCTGACTATGTTCGTTTTACGATGGGTGTGGATAATAAAGGTGCCAATTGGTCTCTTCCTGAGTTTCAAGAATCACAATCCTATACCAATGCTTACCGTATTACAGCACGTTTTCTTTACTGGATAGAGAAAAACAAAAAGAAAGGATTTGTACAGAAACTAGATGCAGCGATGCGTTCGAAAACCTATACAGATGAATTCTGGAAAGCTAATACCGGTAAAACGGTAGATCAATTATGGGATGAATACAAGAAAAATCCTAAAATTTAAGTCTAGTACTTTTTAACGATAAAAGACATTATGGAAGTCATTCCATAATGTCTTTCTTATATAGAAGCAAAAACATGAAGAAATCACTTCGCATTTTAGTAGGGTTATTTTTACCGCTGGTGACCATGGCACAACAAAAACCGTTGGTGCAATATGTAAAGCCAATCATTGGTACAGCCAAGATGGGACACACCTTTCCGGGAGCTACGGTTCCCTTTGGTGCAGTGCAGTTGAGCCCTGATACCGATACCATTCCTTATGCCGTTAATGGTCGCTATAATGGCGACGTTTATAAATATTGTGCAGGTTATCAATATGCAGATCCTACCATTGTAGGCTTTAGCCATACCCACTTTAGTGGTACAGGACATTCCGATTTGGGTGATTTTCTAATCATGCCAACGGTTGGTAAGGTGCAGATGAATCCTGGTACCGCTACAGCGCCAGAAACAGGCTACCGTTCGCGTTTTAGCCATGAGGAGGAGCAAGCGGATGCGAACTACTACAAGGTGAAACTACAAGACTATAATGTGTTGGCTGAACTAACGACATCCGAGCGTGTAGGTTTTCACAAGTATACATTTCCGAAGTCGGATCAGTCGCATATTATTTTAGACCTAATGTCGGGTATCTACAACTATGACGGCAAGAATGTATGGACTGTTGTTCGTGTGGTGAACGATACCTTAATTACGGGCTATAAGCAAACGCATGGTTGGGCACGCACAAAGACTGTATACTTCGCCATGCGCTTCTCTAAGCCATTTAAAAAGTACGGTACGCAGAAGAATGATGGTAAGCAGGTTTACCAAGGGTTCTGGCGTAAATTTGATCAAGCAAACAACTTCCCTGATCAAGCTGGTCATAACCTACGTATGCACTTTGATTTTGAGACACAAGATCAAGAAGAAATTCAAATTAAATTTGCTCTTTCTCCAGTTAGTATGCGTAATGCGCTAGCGAATATGGAAGAGGAAGTGCCAGGCTGGGACTTCAACGAAGTTAAATTGGCTGGACAGCAAAAATGGAACGATGAATTAAATAAAATTCAAGTTCAATTGCCAGCTATAGAAGACTATGTCAACTTCTACACAGCGATGTATCATGCGGCATTAATGCCTACCGTTTATATGGATCGCAATGGCGAATACAAAGGATTGGACCAAGAAGTGCATAAAGCAGAAGGATTTACAAATTATACTTCGTTCTCTTTGTGGGATACATTCCGTGCTTTCCACCCGTATATGAACTTAATTGATCCTAAGCGTAATGCCGATATGGTAGCTTCCATGATGGCACACTATGATCAGTCTGTTTTAAAAATGTTGCCTATTTGGTCGCACTATGCCAATGATAACTGGTGTATGAGTGGTTACCATTCCGTATCGGTTATTGCAGATGCGATTATAAAAGGCGTTTATACTGGCGATGCTGAGGCTGCTTTAGCTGCTTGTGTGCAGACGGCCAACAAACGTGATTACGAAGGTATTGGTGCCTATATCGACTACGGTTTTGTACCTGATGAAAATTCGGGTACTTCCGTGTCTAATACCTTAGAGTATGCATATGACGATTGGTGTATCGCGCAATTGGCAAAAAAACTAGGTAAACAAGATGTGTACGATACCTTTATCAAACGTTCTGAAAACTGGAAAAACTTGTATGATGAACGTATCGGCTTCATGCGTCCTAAATCGAAAGATGGTGTATTCCGTGAGAAATTTGATGTTCTAGATACGCATGGACAAGGTTTCATCGAAGGGAATACTTGGAACTTTAGTTTGTATGTACCGCATGACCCTGTAGGAATGATGAATAATATGGGGGGGGAGAAACGTTTGGTACGTTACCTTGATTCTTTATTCACCATGCACTTGCCAGATGAGTTTTTTGAGCATACAGAAGATATCACCCGTGAGGGGATTATTGGTAACTATGTACACGGTAATGAGCCATCACACCACGTAGCTTACTTATATAACATCACGAAACAGCCTTGGAAAACGCAAGAGAAAGTACGTATGATTATGAAAAATCAATACCATAATGGGGCTGATGGCCTAGGTGGTAATGATGATTGTGGTCAGATGTCTGCTTGGTACATTTTCAGTTCTTTAGGTTTCTACCCTGTGTCACCGGCATCTGATGAATACTGGATTGGGTCGCCAGCAGTTCAAGCGGCAACGATGAACCTAGGTAACGGGAAAACATTGCGTATAACCGCTAAAAATCAATCTGATAAAAATGTATATGTGAAAAAGGTAAGTTTAAATGGTAAGGAAATTACCAACTTTATCTTAAAGCATGATGACTTAGTGAAAGGCGGAGACTTAGTCTTCGAAATGGCAGCTAAGCATAAATAAGAATTTGTTTGTTGTTTATAAATTGGAGAGGGCTTCTTGAGAAAGAAGCCCTTTTTATTTTTAGGCAAAGCTAAAAAAAGGCCTGCTTTTCTTCAAATGCAGACCTTTCCTTAGTTCTATTATGTTTAGCGTTCTATATCTTTTAAGCTCGCCATTTTTTTGTATTCCAAGAATCCTTTGATATCCTCAAAGTGCTCACGAACACGCTTATTACCAAATTCAAAAACCTTAGAAGCAAGCCCATCTAGGAAGTCACGATCGTGAGATACTAAGATTAGCGTTCCATCAAAGTCTTGCAGTGCATCTTTAATGATATCTTTCGTTTTCATATCCAAGTGGTTGGTAGGCTCATCGAGAATAAGAACATTAACAGGCTCAAGAAGCAGTTTAATCATGGCTAAACGTGTCTTCTCACCTCCAGAAAGTACCTTTACTTTCTTCGTCGTATCATCGCCACTGAACATAAAAGCACCCAATAGGTCTTTAATCTTCACGCGTACATCGCCTACAGCAATCTGGTCGATTGTATCAAAAACAGTTAAGTCCTCATCAAGTAAAGCCGCTTGGTTCTGTGCGAAATAACCGATTTTAGCATTATGACCAACCTTCAAAGTACCTTCAAAATCTATCTCACCCATGATAGCTTTAATCATGGTCGATTTACCTTCTCCATTTTTACCGACGAAAGCTACTTTCTCGCCACGTTCAATCACCATAGCTGCTTTTTCGAAAACAACATGGTCACCATATACTTTCGTTAAGTCTTCCACGATAACAGGGTATTGACCCGAACGTGGGGAAGGCGGGAATTTCAAGCGTAATGCTGAAGTATCGACCTCATCAATCTCGATAACTTCCAATTTCTCCAACATCTTAACACGCGATTGTACTTGCAATGTTTTGGAGTATGTACCGCGGAAGCGGTCGATAAATTCTTGGTTGTCGGCGATGAAGCGTTGTTGCTCTTCATAAGCTTTCAGCTGATGTAAGCGACGGTCTTTACGCAACTCTAAGTAATGGCTATATTTCGCTTTATAGTCGTAGATTCTACCCATCGTCACCTCAATGGTACGGTTGGTAATGTTATCAACGAAGGCACGGTCATGGGAAATGACAATTACGGCTTTCGCCGAATTCAATAAGAAATCTTCTAACCATTGGATACTCTCAATATCCATGTGGTTGGTAGGCTCATCGAGTAAAATTAAATCAGGTTTCTTCAATAAGATTTTGGCCAACTCGATACGCATACGCCAGCCACCAGAAAATTCTGACGTCTGTCTGCCGAAATCAGTACGCTCAAAGCCTAAACCTTTCAATACCTTTTCTACTTCAGCATCGTAGTTTACATCTTCAATAGAGTAGTATTTCTCGCTCAATTCAGAAACACGCTCGATAAGGTTCATGTAATCATCCGTCTCATAGTCGGTACGGATATTCAATTGCTCATTGAGTTCTTCCAATTCATCACGCATTTTATAGACTTCGTCGAATGCTTTCGACGTTTCTTCAAATACGGTAACATTATCTTTGGTCAATAAATGTTGCGGTAAGTAGGCAATAACAGCTTCCTTTGGACCACTGACATTTCCGGTTGTTGGTTTTCCGGCACCAGCAATAATCTTCAATAAAGTAGATTTACCAGCACCATTTTTACCCATAAGTGCGATTTTATCGTTTTCATTGATTGAAAAAGATACATCGCTAAAAAGAGTTGTTCCGCCAAACGATACGGAAACGTTATTTACATTTATCACTATATGATCGCTTTAAAATGAAATGCAAAGATAAGCGAATCCAATTAGTTTAGGCGGAAAATTTGCCCTTATTTATTACCTATCTTGTAGCGGTTTTTAGCAATACAAGTAAGAAAATATTCAATTTGTAGCTCCAAAAAACTATCTTTGAGCCTTATTTAATACTATTTAGCACCTATGTTGGCAGATTTAAACATTTATAGAAACAAGAAGAAAACACGGAATTTATTGTTGATGTCGGCAGGTGTCTGTGTAATTTTAGGATTAACTTTCATTTATGGGTTAGGGGTGTTTGATGCTATTTTTAAAGCTAAAGTGGCTGCCGTTAGTGGGATATTATGTCTTTTCATGTTAATATTGTTGTTTAAGTCCGTTGCAGATTTAAATGATAAATCCCCAATTATCGCTTTAACCAAAGAGACAGGAAATGGTAAAACAGCGCCTTTGCCAAAAGCATTGGGTGAATTCTTTTGGAAAGATGTGCAGGCAATTGATAAGGCTAAAATAGGAGGAGACACCTTAGTCGTTGTTAACTTGATCAACGCGGAGTACTATAAAACGAAGCTATCGAAGATGTTTTTTAACATGGCTTATGACAAAAATACGAACGAACTGCACGTAAGTTATTCTGCATCTGAAATAGATATGACTATCGACGAGCTGTATAAGACTTTCGTTTCCTACTGGAAAGAAAGTCAAGTATCGTAAAGAAAAACATAAAATAATAAAGCCAGAATAATCGTACTATTCTGGCTTTGTTATTTTATAGACTTTAAGGGAAAAGCCCCACGTCAGCATAGCTAGCGTGAGGCCGAATGAAAATATATCTAAAGGTGCTTGTTGTTTTTTAGAAAATAGAAGTAGGGCATTTATTTTTTAGCGAAGTTGCTGTATTCAGATGTTGTACGCACGTTTGTCTCCTGACCGATAAACTTAGCTAACATATTTAAATCGTCACCAGTAGTAAAGTAACGCTGTGCTTGGTCATTCCATACATGTTTTACCGTAAGCTCAAATTTGTCGGCCGTAAGAATTTTGATACGTACAGGTTTCTCATTGAATGCTTGTGTTTTTTCTAAGCGTTTTGTTTTTAGATTGATGGTCATCACCATTCTACAGTCTTTCATGAAAGAAGCTTCTTTCGGCAAAGAACTTGGGTCTAATTTGAAGCTTATTACTAAATAATCGGCTGTTTCTTTGTCTATTTTATAGGTGGCATCGTCAGCTCTGTTGGTCTCAGCGGGTTTTTCTCTTGTCTTGCGGAAAGAGTTTACGTCAGATTTTGACGCCGCCTTGCCATTAATGGAAAGCACATTCCATTGTTCATCTTTTGGTCTTGTAGGATCAAAAGTAGCAACCGTTACCGTCTCTTTGCCTGCGGCAGATAATGTTTGTTTCATGTCGTAAGCGTAATTAGTAGGCTGCTGTAAATATTCAGCATCTAAAAGCTTCGTATCTATTTGATATTTTGAAAAAGCATCTTCTATCACTGATTTTTGTGCAGAGGCGCTCATAGCAGCTACTGCAACAAAGCATACCGTAAGTATCGATTTGATGGTGCTTTTTGTTGATCCTTGTGTAAAAGCGATTGCCTGTTTTTTCTTCATGACTAATTTTGTTTTATCGTTTTGTTGAAACAAAAGTAGATGGAATAGTAGTCGGGATAGGGCGTAAAAGAAGTGAAGTGCCTAAATTATCTAGTGAATTGCGGTGTAGGGTAGTTGAAACGATTAGCCGGTGAAGATAAGTTGAAGTAATTATTTTTTGAAGGAAATGGGGATAGTGAAATGCTGTAAAATAAACATGGTCAGACTAATAGTCTAACCATGTTTTAAATAGCGGAGCCTTCGTGCGGCTCACTAAAATTTCATCGTCATTACAATTCTTCAGTTGGAGCTTAAGCTTACCATTGAAGTAGTTATGTACTTTCTCAATCGCATTAACGTGGACTATATATTGTCTGTTTACGCGAAAAAATTCTTTAGGGTCAAGCTCCTGTTCTAAGGTTTCTAGCGTTTGTGGTACCACAACCTCTTCCTCCTTAAATAGATGCGCATAGTTGATGTTTAAATGCGAGTAGAAGAAAGCAATATCTTCTACATTGATCTTCCTGTAGCCATCTCTAAAAGGAAGTAAGAAACGTGTACGGTAAGACTTAGGCAGCATTTGTGCCATAAGCTTTTCCAGTAGTGGTGTCTGCGATTGTTGCTTGCTTTGTTCAAACTTTACGAACGCCGCCGCTAAAGGCTCTTCTTCGATAGGCTTGAGTAGATAGTCGATGCTGTTATATTTAAAAGCTTTTATAGCGTATTCATCATGTGCTGTTGTGAAAATAACCGGACAGCTGATAGCTACTCGATTAAATAGTTCGAAGCTAAGCCCATCGCTGAGTTGAATATCCATCATGATTAAGTCGGGCGATTCATGCTCATTCAACCAGTTTTCTGCTTTTGTGACACTGCTGAGTACACCTAATATTTCCGTTTGTGGTCTTATCTTAAGAATCAATCGTTGCAAACGATCCGCATTTAACTTTTCGTCCTCGAGTATTAAAATCCTATTTAATGTATTCATCTGAGCAAAGGTACTTTAATTGTAAACGTAGTGTCGTCTTTTTCGATAGATGGGATTTTATCGCCCAGCAGCGCATAGCGACTGATAATGTTGTTTAGACCTATTCCTGTAGAGCTAGACCGTTGGATAAGCGGAAGCAGTCTGTTGGATACCACCAATTCATCATCCGCATTGACGTAGATATCTATTTGCAAGGGATCCTCCTCATCGGTGCGGTTATATTTTAGTGCATTTTCAATAAGCAGCTGTAACGTAAGTGGCGGGATAAGCATATCCTGTTTCTCGGAATCGATGTGAATGTTAAAACGACTACCGTCGCCCATACGTATACGGATAAGGAAGATATAGGTTTCTAAGAAATCAAGCTCCTCTCGTAAAGGGATGAGCTTTTTCTTCGCATTTAGTAAGAGGTAGCGATATACTTTTGTGAAATTTTCGGTGTATTCATACCCCAGTTGTTGGTCCTGTAAAATCAATTCTGATAATACACTTAAGTTATTGAACACAAAATGAGGGTCTAATTGTAGTTTTAAGGCTTGCAGCTCTACTTCACTTGCTAGTTGTTTATGTTGGGCAGCTTTGATTTCAAAATCTGCGGCCTGTAATATTGTTTTCTTCCAGCTGCGTAGTAGGTAATCGCCGGTGTTGAAAGCGCTAATCATCAGCGCCCAGAGGATGATAGCGATAATTGAATAAAGACTTTGTCGAATATTGATTGAGCCGGGTTGTATTTGAATCGGATTGGCAACAAACTGATAGATGATAGCCATGACAATAACGAGAAGGATAACCCCAATGATCTGAAATATAGTTTGTAATACTAATCGCTTTAATGGCTTTTTTAACCAAGGGATGCGCTTTTCTAAGCGTTTGTCAATGAAAAGACTGAGCTCGATAATAAGCGCACAAAAGATGAGATTCATGAACAACTCTAAAGACAATCTTGGGAAAGAAAGTGAAAAGTAAGCCTCCCAGTAGCTCCACGGGAAAATTAAAAATAAAGTTAAGTAAGAGCCTATGAAGCTGAAAATAACTAGTAGTATGCGCTTGTTTTTCGTTCTACTCATGCTGTTGTATATGCTGTCTAGACTATTCACAAAGTATTTTTAATAAGGTGAGAAATCTTTGCCTATAAGTCGCTAGAAGCGTTTTTTTGTTACAGCATAACGAATGAAAAGTTAAATAGTTTTTATAAAAATAGAAGGGGAAGTATCACAGGGTTTTAGAACCCTGTGATACAAACCTATTGATTTAAAATCCATGCGAAAATTAATGGAGCAACAATTGTTGCATCCGATTCAATGACGTAGCTTGGGGTCTCTACATCTAGTTTACCCCATGTTATTTTTTCATTGGGAATACAGCCGGAGTAGGAGCCGTAAGAAGTAGTTGAATCCGTGATTTGACAGTAGTATGTCCATTTGCATAGCCCTTCAACTTCTAGGTCTTGTTCTAGCATTGGTGCTACACACATGGCAAAGTCACCAGCAATACCACCACCGATTTGGAAAAACCCAATACCTTGATTACGTGCGTGCGTCTGGTAGAAGCCTGCTAGCCAAATCATGTATTCAATGCCGCTCTTCACCGTTGATGCTTGAAGCTCTCCTTTGATAACATAAGAAGCGAAGATATTACCCATAGTAGAATCTTCCCATCCCGGTACCACGATAGGAATATTTTTTTCAGCCGCCGCTAGCATCCATGAGTTTTTCGGGTCTATCTCGTATTCGTGTTCCAACACCCCAGAGCGTAGTAGCTGGTACATATATTCGTGTGGAAAATAGCGCTCTCCGGCGGCCTCTGCATCTTTCCATATTTTTTCAATATGTCCTTGAATTTTACGGAAAGCCTCTTCTTCTGGAATGCAGGTATCCGTTACACGGTTATATTTGTTGTTCAATAGTTCCAGTTCATCTTGCGGCGTAAGGTCGCGATAGTTTGGTATTCTCTTGTAATGAGAATGAGCGACGAGGTTCATGATATCTTCCTCGAGATTGGCTCCTGTACAGCTGATGATGGCTATTTTATCTTGGCGTATCATTTCCGCGAGGCTGATACCTAGTTCTGCGGTGCTCATTGCGCCAGCAAGGGAAACCAACATTTTACCGCCTTTGGCCAAATGATCTTCGTAGCCTTTGGCGGCATCTACTAAACTCGCTGCGTTGAAATGTAGAAAATTGTTCGCTAAAAAGGAGCGAACAGCACCTGTATTTTGTTTCATCTGATTAATTTTTGCTAAAATGGAATGCTAACTATAAAAAAGGCCTTTCTGCAGCTTCGTAATTATTGACCTCTTTTGATAGTATGGACAAAAGTCCTGATTCATATTAGTTTTTCTTTTTACATATGTTAAAAAATAGCCTTTCCCTTGGTGAAATTTTCTTTTTCAATAATTATTAGGTAAAAGGTTGTCTTTTTAGCCTAAAATATTGTTTTATAAAGTTGTTTTTAGCAACTATTTTTTTTCTAAGCACTACTCTTTTATTTATGTATTTATTGTGTTTCAATATGAAGACTGAAATCTATATTTTTTTTATGTAAAATCGATTCGATTTATCCGTTTAAAGTGTTATTCTTGCTTGTAAAATGCTTTTATCCTTTAAAAGCCGTTTCAATCTACCCGTTGAAAGAAATATTAACCTCTTTTTTAGAAGGCTTTGTCTTCTATACTATTCGACCATGTCTTGTAGACTTTAATCTTGGGATTGTTAAATAGACAACTTGTTTGTTTGGCATTTATCACTGTTTTTTTTACAAAAAGATAATGCTTTGTCACCCTTTTATTACAAAGCGTCGTATTAGATAAGAATAACCCTTTTATGAAGGACTATATCATGGAGAATATACAAGAACATATCATCATAAGTCGATTAATTGCTAAAGAACGCTTAGGTCTGCTTAGTCCTAAAGAAAAAGAACGTTTGCAGCATTGGTTAGCACAATCTATCGATAATAAGCAACTCTATGAAGCTATAAAATCTGATGTTCAACAAGGACTTAAGAATACTACTGCTGTTGATGAGACAGAACAATGGTGGGCTGATTTCAAGCAAGTGAAGCTTGGTAAAGAACCTAAGCGCTTCCGTATAAATGTATGGTCATATGCCTCTGCAGCAGCCGTATTGCTTATTGTGGGTTCCTATTTAATGTATCCGCGTTTAGCAGGAAATAATCAACAAGAAATCGTACAGCAGTTTAAGCGGGTAGAAGCACCCATCAAGAAGCAGTATAAAGGTGTCGTGCTTTTAAGTGATGATGAATCCAGAGAGCTGCTTGCTGAAGGTGGTGACCAAGAGACGGTTTATGATTTGAATAATTTGTTGACGGATAATGCGGCTACAGAGACACGTGTAGAGGGAAAGCCGAAGATGAATACGCTTATCATTCCACGGGGGGCAGAATTTAAAGTACGTCTTCCTGATGGTACCATAGCGTGGCTAAACTCGGAGTCTAAACTATCTTTTCCATCACGCTTTACTGGGGGCAATCGTGAAATAGCTATCGAAGGAGAGGTCTGTTTAGATGTTTTTCATGATGCAGAACAACCTTTTATTGTTCATACGCCAAAGCAACGTGTAACCGTACTGGGGACACTTTTCAATGTGGAAGCCTATGCCGGTAGAAATACGGTGACGACACTCGTTCGTGGTAAAGTAGAAGTGGATTTCAATAACCAGAAAATCCTGCTAAAACCTAATGAGCAGCTGGTAGCTCTTCATGATGGTTCGGTACGCAAGCAGCAGGTAGATGCCAACGAGCGTATTCAATGGACAAAAGGACGCTTTGAGTTTACCGATGTTAAGCTAGACGATATCATGCTAAAACTAAGCCGTTGGTATGATGTAAGCTATGCTTTTATATCGCCGGATGCGAAGAATGCACGCTTTACGCTACAGCTGGAGCGTGATGAGAGCTTACAATCGCTATTAGATAAAATTGAACAAACAGGACGTGTACGCTTCCAGATTTCGGGCAAGCACGTGCGCATAACAGAATAGAAAAAAATCAACCTAAATCATTAATCCTTAACCTACAATTTAACGAACAGAAAACACAAAAATCAACTCTAAATTAATTTCAACCTAACAAACTAAACTATTATTAAGGTAAACCATGAAGGATTTATTAACCGAATCAATGAACAAAAAACTGTGGGGATTTTGGCGGGATTCCCATGCGCAACGCGCAAAAATTGCAGTTTCTACTGCGATGCTCTTGCTTAGTAATTCGCTTGCAATAGCTCAACAAAAATTAGATATCAATAAAAAAAATGTCCCTGTTGTAGAAGTCATTCAACATATCCGATCCAACAGTGAATATTCTTTTGTATTTGATAGTGACGCCATCAAAAGACTGAAAAATGTAAGTGTTCAATTGAAAGATGCTACCGTGAATCAAGTGCTAGACGCTTGTCTTTCAGGAACGAACTTTACGTATACCGTTGATAGTAAAACTATCATTATCAAACCGAAGCCTGCACCTGCGCAGATGACGATAACGGTCCAAGCGGCAAAGCAAGTTTCGGGTACCATAAAAGGACAAGATGGAAAACCGCTCAGTGGTGTGATTATCCACCTTTTAGGGACTGAACTAAAAACAGTGACCGATCAAACGGGACGTTTCTCATTGGCCTATCCTCAAGATATACAGCAGGCTAAGATACGTGTTTCTTTAATCGGTAAAAAAGCGCAAGAGATTGAGCTAAAAGACCGTAAAGAGATAAATGTGACCTTGGAAGATGAGGTACAAGCCTTGGAGGATGTCGTGGTAACAGGTATTTTCAATAAGTCGAAGGCTACATATACCGGAGCATCAAAAGAAATTACAGCAGTTGAATTGGAACAGTTTAAAGGGCGTAACTTATTTGTAACATTAGGTAATATTGATCCGGCTTTTTATGTAGTTCCGAATAATAATCAAGGGTCAAATCCAAACTTAATTCCTGACGTACAATTACGTGGTACGAGCTCTCTGCCAAATATAAATCAATTGCAAGATGCTACTGCTGCTAATTTAAATGCTCCATTAGTTATTTTGGATAATTTTGAGACAACGATTCGTCGTATGATGGATCTGGATGTAAATGAAGTAGAATCCATTACTTTATTAAAAGATGGCTCTGCAACGGCTTTGTATGGTTCGCGCGGTGCTAATGGAGTAATTGTTATAAAAACAAAACCGCCAGTCGCGGGTAAATTACGTTTATACTACAAAGCTGGAATAAACTTGAATTTGCCAGAATTGAGTAGTTATAATTTATTAAATGCTCGCGATAAGCTGGAATTAGAACGTTTATCAGGCTTTTATGGGACTCCATCCAAAGAACCTTGGCAACAAATTTTAGTAACACAATACTATAATAAGGTAAAGCAAAATGTGGAAGAAGGAGTTGACACCGATTGGCTTTCAAAACCGTTGCGTAATGGAGTTGATCAGAATCATAATGTACGCCTTGATGGTGGTGATCGTTCATTTCGTTATTCACTTGGAGCAACCTATAATGACGTACAAGGGGTAATGAAAGGCTCCGGAAGGAAGAATTTTAATGGTTCAATCAACCTATCCTACGAGTATGACAAAATCACTTTTCGTAATAATACTATTATAGGAAATACACGTACCACCGAATCTCCGTATGGTTCATTTGCCGATTATGCGAAATTAAATCCGTATTGGAGTCCATATGATGCTCAAGGTAATATTGTTCGCACTTTTGAACCTTATGAAAGGCAGTACTGGGCAGGTGTGATTAAAGCTCCATATGGTAATCCGATGTATGATGCGACACTAAATACCTATGAAAATAGCAATACAACGAATATTAGTAATAATTTTCAGATTGAATGGCGTCCTATCGTTGGTCTTTTTGTTCGTGGTGGTTTAGGATTAACAAATGAAAACAGAACTTCAGATAATTTTAAACCTGCAAATCATTCGATGTTTAATGAGTACTCTGCTGATGATCTTTTCTTAAAAGGAAGATATATCTACGGATCAGGAAAAGGGACTCAATATACGGGTAGTTTTACGACAAACTATTCACGAGTATTTGCTGAAAATCATGGTATTTATCTAGGTGTAAATGTCGAAATGGCACAAAGTGAGAGTGTAGGCTATACGTTTAAAGCGCAAGGGTTTCCGGATGAGAGTGTTGACTTTTTAGGAATGGCATTGCAGTATGAACGTGGTGGTAAACCTGATGGTAACGAGTCGACAACGCGTCGTGTTGGGGTAGTTTCTAGTTTAAACTATGCGTTTAAAAACAAATATATATTCGATGCTTCCTACCGTTTAGATGGTGCTTCTCAATTTGGCGCTAATCGTCGCTTTGCTCCATTTTGGTCTACCGCTGTTGCTTGGAATGCTCATATGGAGGATTTTATGCGCGAGTATTTACCCGTTGTCAATCATCTTAAATTTAGAGCATCCTTCGGTAAAACAGGTTCTACCCAGTTCTCTGCTTATCAATCGCAGTCTGTTTACCAATATTATATGAGCAACAGCTATAATGGTATGTTAGGTGCTTATCAATATGCTTTAGGAAACCCTGATTTGGCATGGCAAACGACAGATCAATACAACGTAGGATTAGAGGTGCAGGTGCTAAAAGGAAGGGTGAGCTTTACTGGTGATATGTACCGTAAAAATACGAATAACCTGTTGTCTTCTTTAGATTTGCCTTTCTCGAATGGTTTTACAAGCTATAATGAGAATATTGGAGGTCTACGCGAAGATGGATTTGAATTAAGTACTAGCGTTTGGATTCTACCAAATAGAGGGGCTAATTGGTCTTGGTCAGTTACAGGTAATGTGGCTCATAATATAGATCGTATTACCAAGCTCTCCCAAGCTATGAAAGATGCGAATGCGAAATTATTGAAGAGTACATCGTCCAACCCAAACAAGATTATATTAGAAGGAGCTTCTCAAAACACAATTTATGTGGTACGTTCATTGGGGATAGATCCGAGTAATGGTAAGGAGCTTTTCTTAACTGATAAGGATGAAATTACGTACGATTGGCGGGCAGACTATCGTGTCGCTGCGGGACTTTCGACACCAAAATACCGTGGTAATTTTAGTACTATGGTGCGCTATAAAACAGTAACTTTTAATGCTTCTTTTGGTTTCCGTGCAGGCGGTCAATTGTACAACGCTACCCTGATGGATAAGGTTGAATTTGCTGATAAATATTTTAATGTGGATAGAAGAGTATTAACGGATCGTTGGATTAACCCTGGAGATCATGTTCCATTTAGGGGTATAAATAATAATTCTGTTAAAGTAGGTTCTTCTCGTTTTGTGCAAAATGAAACCTCGTTGTTTTTGCAGAATATAAATGTGAACTATGATATTCGAGATAGAAATTGGCTTAAAAAAGCAGGTATAAACACCTTATCTGTAGGCGCAAATACAGGAGAATTATTCTACTGGTCTAGTATCCGACAAGAGCGTGGTACGGGTTATCCTTTTTCTCGTCAAGTAGCTCTTAATGTATCCGTTTTGTTTTAGTCTTTAAGCATATATTCATGAAAAAAATAGCTATACTATTGATAAGTTCTGCACTAGTTTTGAGTAGTTGCAGTAAATGGCTGGAAGTAGAACCCCAAGGGCAATCTACAGAAGATAAATTATTTAGTACTCAAAAGGGATTTAAAGATGCCTTGACAGGTGCATATATCCGTATTAAATCGGATCGACTTTATGGAAGTAATCTTGGTTGGGGAGCAGTTGAGCAAATGGCTTTGAATTGGGATCCTTTAGCATCCAATGTTAACAATGTGAATATTGCTTTGCGAGCTGGTCGATATTCGGATGAAGGAGTAAGGGAAATACTCGATAATATTTTTGAAGAGAATTATAAGGTAATACTTGATGTCAATGGTATCCTGTCTAAGATTGACGCCAAACAAAGTGTCTTTGAAAAAGATTATTATGAACTTATTAAAGGAGAATCTTTAGCGTTGCGTGCCTTAGCGCATTTTGAGGCAATGCGTATGTTTGGACCCGTGCCATCCAACCCAACCAGTAAAAAGTGGTTGCCCTATGTAAAAGAAATAACGAAAGATATTCATGAAGGTCTAGACTTCCGCAGTTTTATGCAGGCAATACTTGCTGATTTAGATGCTGCGGAAGTATTATTAGCAGAGCATGATCCGATTCGTAACTATACCTTTAAAGAGTTAAGACCTGAAGGAGATAAACCATTCTTGATTGATCCGTTTTTAAGCTTTCGGGACACACGTTTAAATTATTTTAGTATTCTAGCTTTAAAAGCGCGTGTTTATCAATGGATGGCTGCTGCTGATCCTCAGTATGGTGCTGAGGCATTGAAATATGCTAAGCTGGTTATTGATGCCACTACGAAGGGACAAAAGGTAGTTCGTCTAGGTCTTGATGCGGATCGTGTTGCAGGCGATTATACGATGTCTCCAGAGCATCTTTTTGCTATCGATATGTTTAAAATGGACGAACGTATGAATGGTATTTTTGGGGAAGATGGTTCTTTGATGCGTGCAGATTTTGGAAATTCATCTAGTTGGTTCTATTTAGGTAACCTATTCCCAGCCAATGAACGTAATAATGATATTCGTTTTAAAGATATGTGGTTTAATAAAACAAAACCGGGCGAAACTGGGTATGTGCGTTACATGAAGTTTATGCCTCGTTCGGCAGATAAGATAAATAGGATACCTATTATTCGTTTGAGTGAGATGTATCTTATTGCTACAGAGTTTGCTATTGACAAACAAACTGCAGAGCAATACTATCGTGTTTTTGCAGACGCGAAGGGGTTTCCATTTATAGCTTTTACGGCAGGAAACTGGGAAACAGATCGTCGTAATAAATTAATACGTGAATATGTACGTGAGTTTTATGCGGAAGGGAAAAGTTTCCTTAACTACAAACGTTTGAATGTAATAAATTTGCCGTCCTCTTGGACGAATACTTACTACGTTGGGTCTGAAGCTAGATATGTTGTCCCTAAACCATTACGTGAAATCGATTACAATAAATAAGAAAACAATGAAAACTTCTATATATAGTTTAATTTTACTAGGCCTGATATGTTTCTTTGGGAGTTGTAAGAAATCTGAAATACAAATGTATAACGATGTTATGCGTATTCAATTATTAGACTCCTTATCTTCAGCTTACACTTTTTTTTATCGGCCACAAACAGTAGTAAGAGATACCTTTTTCTTACCTGTCAGAACAGTAGGCGGTTTGACGAATGCCGATAGACCAATCCGCCTCGTGCAGGAATCGGAATACCGTGATTCAGTTGTTTTTGATGCTATTACTAAATTACCCATTGATACCGTAAAAATTCCTTTAGCTAATCCTGCCCAGGCAGGCGTACATTATGTAGCGTTTGATAGTCCTGAAATGCAAGCTGCAGCGGTAATCAAAGCTGGACGTGTGGATGCTAAAATCCCTATAATCTTATTGCGAGATCCTTCCTTAAAAAAAGCCTCCTATAGATTACGTATTGCACTTGCCCCAAATTCAGAATTTGAACTCGGTGAAAAGAAAAGTTTAGCGATGACATTGAGGTTTTCCGATGGTTTGGAACGCTTTTATTCTTGGCGGTTTGATACAGGCGTAGCCCAAGCCTTTATTACTTTCGGTAAATATAGCACGGCTAAACATCAATTTATATATGATGTAATAGGGGAGCCAATTGACGAAGCATGGTATCAAGGAGTTTTAGCTATTCAAGGAACATCGCAGTATCAAATCATGGTAAAAAAAGCCCTTAATGAGTTTAATAGTAACCCCGAAAATTTGGCTTCTGGTAAAGCTCCTTTACGTGAAGGGGGACCTACGAGTCCAGTAATCACTTTTCCTTAATATCTAGACGTATATGAAAAATAGTAAATTCTTATATATATTATTTATAGCACTATGTAGTTTATTGCAGTCCTGCTATAAAGATGAGAGTACATCGGCGATAATGAACATCCCTGAAGTGCGTTATAGTAATGTTAACCCAGAGTATATACTAACATCTCTAGTGGATACTTTGAAAATAAAGCCAGTTTTAGCCGAAGACGTCAACGCAGATGCTTATACGTATCAGTGGTTGTTGTATACCACAAATCATAATCCAGCGAATACGGAATTAGCGAAAGCTGACACGTTAGGAAATAACAAAGATCTAGCGTATTTTATTGTTCAAAAGCCAGGGAAATATATTCTAACGTTTAACATCAAACATAAAGAGTCTGGGATAATTAATATTACAAGATATGATGTGACAATATCTACTCGGACAATGAATGGATGGTATTTATTAAAGGATGAAAATAATGAAACTGACCTTGATTTTTTTCATGCTAAAGGTGAAATCCGTAACTGGATAGCTTACTTCAACGGAGGGAAAAGTTTACCTGGAAATAGCATAAAGACGATTTTCGTCCCTGGTATGAAAACAAAAATCAGTTCTACAGATTTGTTTGGTGCTCTGGGCGTATTGACGGACAAAGATGCGGGAATCTACAAATTAGCAGATGGATCCGTTCAGTATAGGTATGATAATATGTTCTTTGTTAAACCTGCGATAAGAAAGCCCGAGAATCTTTATATGTCAATGGGTGGAACTTTGGTTATGATAAATGATAGTCAGGCAAATATCATGTATAGAGGAAGTTATTTTGGTGATGCTGCAATAAATAGCTATCGTATTGCTAATAAAGCTGCAATTTCTGCTATTGATATCTATTTTGATGACCGTAGTAAATCGCTTATCTATCTAAGTGGTCTTAATTTTCGTGAATTTTTATCAAATGGTAATACGTTGAAAAATACAGGAATGGATTTGTTATGGATGGAGGGATATGTATATCCAAGAAATTCCACAAGTCTACTTTTAAAAAATCCAACAACCAAGACTGGTCGATTAATTAAAATCGCATCGAATCCAACTGATGTAGGTACTGCCTCAAGGACATTAGTGACTAAAGATACATTAATAGCAAGTACATTCCCGATATTATCAGCTGATATCATTGGTGGAAGTTATGATAATGATATTTTGTATTATGCTAAAGGAAATCAGTTGTTCGCTATGGATTATAGTTCATTAGAAAGTACATTGCAAACGACTTTTGGACTAGATGAAAAGATAACGTTAATACAGCACATAAAATATCCAGTTCCTGGAGCAAATGTGGTAAATAAAATAAATTACCTAGCTGTAGCCACATATGCAAATGGTCGTTACAAAGTTTGGTTATTCAGTATAAATAGTTTAGGACGCTTGGTACCTAAAACAACACCCGATTTTCAAGGTTCTGGACGCGTAACTTGCGTCACTTATCTCGAAAATGGCGAAGGGTCACGCACTTTTTAGTCGTAGAAAACAGAATTTAGCTATGGTCCTGCAAACATTATTTGCAGGACCATTCTTTTTGCGTAAAATT
The DNA here is from genome assembly GCF_037572665.1 of Sphingobacterium sp. MYb382. Classification (NCBI taxonomy): domain Bacteria; kingdom Pseudomonadati; phylum Bacteroidota; class Sphingobacteriia; order Sphingobacteriales; family Sphingobacteriaceae; genus Sphingobacterium; species Sphingobacterium sp. MYb382. Next base: position 204,706 of record NZ_JBBGZT010000012.1, on the reverse strand, counting down.
GTGTACTTTTATGCGCTGATAGCTAGGCTAAAACCTTTATCTGTCTGCCGACAGATGTGTTAACCTATAATCTAGCATATATTTTTTTTGAATTGTAATGGCTAAGTGGTCTAACATAAATGATGTGGATGGTTTTGGACTGTTTTTTAAAAAAACGGCTGGAAATATTCATCAATTTATTGCTCGTTATGTCCATGATGAGGCTATCGCCAAGGATCTTATGCAAGATACCTTCATGAAGCTCTACGAACGTAGAGATCAGTTTGAAAATGAAATCCATAGTAAGGCTTACGCTTACACTGTGGCTAAAAACCTTTCTCTCGACTATTTAAAACACCAAAAAGTAAAGCAAGGTTATTTTGATAGCAACCCCTTCGCGGAGGAGGATAATCGTAATTTCTTGAAAGATATTACCTACATAGAGAGCATGGCAATCATAAAAAATGCGTTGAACCAATTGAGCCCACGGGAGAAATCCATTATCGAGCTGAGCATGGAGGAGATGAGCAACGAAGAAATAGCGCGAGAACTCGATATATCTATCAACACCGTGAAGACCTTGAAAAAGCGCGCCTATGAGAAGCTACGTCAAGAGCTATCCGATTCGTATAGTGAACTCCTGATTTTGACTATTCTTATTTTAAGCTTCTATAGCTTGAGTATCGCTGCGGCTTAATAAAATCTATAGCTACGACCTTAATTTGACCTTAGCTCTCGCTAGGCGTCCATCCGCTATTATTCATAGAATAACAGCTTGTCGCTATTTATCTCAATAAGGTTTCATAAAAAAAGCAGCTGGCCCATGAAGGCCAACTGCTAAAACTAAACATTGAAACAAAAAATTATCTTGAAATCATCCGGATTATTTACCCACCTGATTGATTTGTTTTTTTAACTGCTCTTCGATACGTAAAGACAAGTCTTCAAGATGTGCTTTCGCCAATCCCTTCTTGCGTCCTGCGGCCTTTTTGATATCTTTATTCAACGCTGTTAGGTGCGTGCGCATGTAACTCATGGCATCACCTGAAGTCGGGTCAGGGTTCACATAAAAGATTGTACCATTACCATCATTACGTCCAACCAGTTCATTTGTTTGTAAGAAGCTTCTGAAAGCTTGATTTACATACATTTTTTGAAGATTTCTTCTTGGTGTTGTAATATCCTGATTGTTGTACAATTCTTTCCAGATAGAGCTGCGTAAATCATTCATGTACTCATCAATACCATATAGCTTTTCTGTACTTTTCTTTGTGGTATTGTTTGTGTTTTCAATCATGTTTAAGATCATCCCCGTGCCCATAAGTCTGAACAATACGGTAAACTGTGCACCAGCTATTTGTGAATAAGCGTCTGTGTTAATTAACGTCTTTAATGTGTCGTTTACCAACCACTCAGGTGTTTGGAATAACTGTTCATCTAAGAAGCGCATAGCCGCTTTTTGTTTTTCATAAGAAACTTGTTCAAAAACGGGCCCTGCTTGTTCAACGCTCTTTAGTGTGCGGTATTTGCCACCAATATTCTTCATGACCTGTACATTGTACAGTTTGAATTGATCAAGCAAGGTTTTATACATTACCTCTGTATCATTGTAACCTTCATTTGGCACGCGTGTCCAGCTTAGCAAGTTCGGAAGGATGCGCTTCAAGTTTGCAATACCATAAGTATTTGCTTTTACATTGTCGTCGCCCAGATCCTCACTCTGCGAGCGAGGGTCGTAGTATTCATATTCAGCACCAAAGAAAAGACGCTTGTTAGCACTTAGGCTGTCGATGATTAGCTTGTTTTGGTAGGCTATTTCCTCTTCTTCGTTTTTGAAGTCAGGCAACCATTTATATCCCCATTGGATAGCCCATTTATCATAGTCACCAATGCGAGGGAAGATACCTTTTTCGCTGATACCATCTTCCGGCTGCGCCACATAGTTGAAACGTGCATAGTCCATGATAGATGGTGTATGGCCATATTTATCCGTGAACGTACGGCTACGTAAAGAGTCAACAGGTACGGTAGAGCTAGAACCAAAATTATGCATTAATCCTAAGGTATGACCTACCTCATGCGAAGATACAAAGCGGATTAGTTCACCCATTAACGCATCGTCTAGTACCATTTTGCGTGCTCTAGAATCGATAGCACCCACCTGAATCATATACCAGTTGCGCAACACATACATAATGTTGTGGTACCAGTTGATATGCGATTCAATGATTTCACCACTTCTAGGGTCATGCACATGTGGACCACTTGCATTAGGAATAGCCGACGGCTTATATACAATAGCACTGTTGCGTGCATCATTGATATTCCAGGTAGAATCATTTGTTGGTGCTAATTCTGCACGGATAGCATTTTTGAAACCAGCAGCCTCAAAAGCACTTTGCCAATCGTCAACACCAGCAATCAAGAAAGGAACCCATTTTTTAGGTGTAGCAGGGTCGATGTAGTAAACGATAGGTTTCTTAGGCTCCACCAATTCACCACGTAGATATCTTTCAACATCCTCTTCTTTCGGCTCCATGCGCCATCTCGTCGCATAGTATACATTCTTTACCCCTTGTGGGTTTTTGTCGAAATCAACAACTCCACGACCAAAGAAACCAACACGTGCATCGGCAAAGCGTGTTTTCATCGGTACCTTAGGCAATAATACCAACGAGCTATTTAGTTCATAGGTAAACGGTAGGGTAGATGCTGAGCCTGCCACAAGGTAGCTCTTTACGGCCTGCACTTCCACATTCATAGGGAAAGACTGTATTTTCTCGACGTACGATTTGTCAGCTTGGTAGCCTCCAATGTTTAACCCTTTCTTAGCAGCTTCATTGAAGTATAAAAGTTCCGTATCTTGATTTAAGAAGTCCGTAACCTCAATTACATAAGACTTATTTACGCTATCTTTACCCAAGGCTTTAATAGGGAATGAAGCAACAATAGGTTGTACATTGGACTTCAATAATGAAGCATACATACCATTCTCTGTGCTATCTTTAGATTGCTCCGCAAAAATACGTCGTCTGATAAAAACTTTGTTATCCGGTCCTTTTTCAAAGCTGATAACATTCTCCGAAATTTGGTCACCACCATATACATGCTTCTGTGGGCGTAAACCTGCTGGTGCACTCGCAACGCGATTGACAACCAAAATATCACGGTTTAAAAGCGTGTCTGCAATCTCGAAGAAGTATTTATCTTCAATTTTATGAATACCAATCATTCCGAATTTGGAAACCGCTTTGGCGGTTATAATTTCCTGATAGGGCTTTAAGGCACCAGCTTTCGGAGTAGCTTTCGCTACGCTATCGGTTTTGTTAGTCTTGTCTTTTGTGTCTTTTGCATCCTTTGCTACAACCGTTTCAGCCTTTGTTTTTTTCGCTGGCGGAGTTTTCGTTGTTTTTTGCGCATAGGTGTTCACCGTTAGCCCTAAAGCTACCATGAACATGAACTTCGTTTTTAACATTTTAGGATTGTTGATTGTGTTTTATTTCAGTAATTCGGCTAATTTTTCAGTTAAAGCATCACCACGTAAGTTTACCGCGATGATAACCCCATTAGGGTCTAATAGGAAGTTCTGTGGGATAGAACGAACAGCATAAAGCTTCGCTGCTTCACAGTCCCAGAATTTTAAATCTGATACCTGTGTCCATGTCAATCCATCTTTCTCAATGGCTGCCAGCCAAGCATCTTTAGCATTGCTTTGGTCTAGCGAGACGCCTAGAATTTCAAAGTTGCGGTCTTTAAATTTGTTGTAAGCAGCTACAACATGTGGGTTCTCCTCCCGACAAGGGCCACACCAGCTCGCCCAGAAATCGATTAGCAAATACTTGCCACGGAAGCTGCTTAAAGCTACAGCCTTGCCATTAGGGTCGTTCATCACAAACTCTGGTGCTACAGCGCCTAAAGCAACGGTCAAGAATTTATCAATGGTCTTACGCAGTTTTAAACCTTGGTCGCTATTGGTTACCGACTTGTTCAGTCCTTTGTATAGTTTATCGTATGCTTTGATATCGTCAGGAAGATGCCCGATGACATCTGTCAACGCATCTAGACTTAAGTTAGATTTCGGATTTTTCTTAATAAAACCGATAAGAGCCGTTTTACGCGCTGTTTTAATTTTGGCAATATCGCCTCTGAAAGATGCTAAGCCAATGGTGTCATAGCCAGTTTTCTTTTTCTGCGCTTCATAGTATACTTCGGAACGTTCCTTTATACGTACTTCAAAAGGGGCAGAAAGCTGCTCCAATTTGTTTTTTTCTGTCGTTTGTGCTACGGCAGTATAGCCTAAAAGCACAAACATAAACATGCCTGTAATTCGGTTTAGTTTGGAGTAATTCATTAGTTGATTATGATTTGGTATGATTATGTTATACCCTATATACGACCTATCCCTGGTATGGGGTGACAGCAGGATGAAAAATCCTGTTTTTATATTTGTGGTTCACCTTTTGCTTCTATTTGTTTAGCATAGGTTTACGAAATCAGTACGTTCCTATTAAATTAGTCGGTAAATAGTTGGAATAGATGAATAAAAAGGGTAAACTATATGCTGTTTAGACTGTTAGAATTAAAAAATAGCTTATGAAATCACTAGTTAGAATTTTCACCTTGTGTATAGGTGTGTTAGTAAGTAGTACGCTTTTTGCGCAAAGCAATAAGCTTACGATGGAGATTAAAGAAAATAAAGGCGATTGTACAGGTGTTGTCAAACAATCCTGTTATCTGGTGAAGTATCATAACAGTAAAGATTGGGAGAATTTCTATGCCCCAATAGATAATTTTAATTATGAAGAGGGCTATCGTTATAAGGTACTGGTGCAGCGCACGAAAAAACAGAACGTTCCAGCAGATGCCCCCAGCTACAGCTATCGCGTGATTAAAGTGCAAAGTAAACGTAAAATTGATGGTAATGCCAAGGAAGGACGTGTATTGGTGATTGATGTGAAAGAGAACTTGGTTGATTGTACCGGTGTTGGTCCTATGAAATGTATGCAGGTAAAGTTCCCTGGACAAAAAGAGTGGACCTATTTTTACAGTAGCATCGAAGGGTTTACCTATGAAGAAGGCTATCTGTATAAGTTGAAAATCAGCGAATCGGACCGTGTAAATACACCGGCAGATGCTTCAAGTAAGACCTATAAGCTTATCGAGGTTTTAAAGAAGCAGAAAGTTAATAACCATAATAAAGATAAAAATCAAGCAACCAACACACAGGCGCTAACCTTTCTAGGCAAGCATAAGTGGAAGCTTATTCAATTGAATGGAAAGACCTTGGATGAAAATGGCGTTTTTATGAATTTTGATGCTAAGGAATCACGTGTAAGTGGTAATGCTGGATGCAACAATTTCACCGGTGGAGTAGCTATTCATGGCGAGCAGATTGTTTTTAAACAATTGGCCTCCACGGAGCGTGCTTGTTTACATGCGAATGTAGAGAATGAGGTACTTCGTATTTTAGGAAGTAACGATTTGCGATTCGATATCGCTGAGCAAACGTTTAATCTCTACCAATCCAATAAGCTTGTGGCGATGTTCGCCTTTGCACCAAAAGATAAGTAAGGAATTACAACGGAAAATAAAAAGCCTCGGCCATTCATATGGCCGAGGCTTTTTGCATTCCTCTTGCTCTTGTTTAATGCGTAAAAGGGGAGAGCAGCTGTCAAATTTATTGAATCGTCGCACGGTCTTGGGTGTTGATGATGCGCTCAAAAACTTTATCCATGAACAAAACAGTATCTAAATTTTTCTCATACTTTTTAATTTGAAAAAGTAAGTCGTAGCTGTCCTCAGATTTTAAACCCACTAATTCGAATTTTGTCAACTCCAACCAACCTGGGATACTCTCACTACTGGCTACTTTACAGGTAATAGTCTTTAAGTTACCTTCTTTAGTAATTTTGTAATGTACGTTGATGGGTGTTGAGTTTGCTTTCGGGAAGCTCACATTAATGCTATACTTCATATTTAATTATTTATGTAACAATGTTTTTAATCCCCCGCTTTAGTACCTTCCGTTTTTTTGCCTACGATAAATCAATCTTAACCAGATAAATGTGGCTAGATATAAGGCAAAATAGCATTTACGATGCTTTTTTTAATTCTGATGGAAATCAGAACCGCTACGAAAAACGTAGTTATACAGGGGCTTTTTACAATATACTGAAAATAAATGATATAAGCAATTGTTTGGGGTTTTAAAAGTCCGTTTTTAACAGTTGTAAAAAGGGATGAGTGCTGCTTGTACTATAAAAATTACCTCGACAAAGTTGCCTTTCACACTTTTTTATTTACCTTGGAAGGGTAACCTAAAATCATGAATATTAAACTACGCTTACTATCAATCTTTTCTTTGACTGCTGGATTTGTTCAAGCGCAAACCGTCGTCGATACGACCTATATTAAAACCGTCGACGTGCAGGCTTATTTTACCAAGCAACCAATTATCGGATTGACTAGCGCAGCGCAAGTGCTTCATGAAGGGCACATCCAACAACAACAAACAACCACCTTACTACCTGCCTTAAATATGGTCGCTGGCCTACGGATGGAAGAGCGTTCCCCAGGGAGCTATAGAATTGCACTTCGTGGAAGCACCATTCGTTCTCCTTTTGGTGTTCGTAATACTAAAATATATTTAGGCGATTTCCCATTAACCGATGCTGGTGGGAACACTTACTTAAATCTCATCGACCCACTTTCTTTGGCTTCTATTTTAGTGCTAAAAGGGCCCGACGGCTCCTTGTTTGGGGCAAACTCTGGTGGCGTTATTCTCTTGGAGCCCAAAGGGCTTACCGCACAAGATAATAAAGCCGAATTGCTGCTTACCGCAGGGGCCTACGGACTGTTTCAGGAGCAGCTATCGTTGCAACATAACGTGAATGAGAAGTATAGGTTTTCCATAAATCAGTCATTCTTGCGCTCAGATGGTTATCGTGACAATTCTTCGGTCAACAAAAAGACTTTTCAAACCGCTCATCAGTGGGATTATGCCCCGAATTACCGACTAAGCCTACTTGCCTTATACACGGATTTAGGCTATCGCACACCTGGCGGACTGACCGCTGCGCAGCTAGCGGAAAACCCAAGGATGGCCCGACCAAAAGCAGGACCAACGCCAGGAGCAGAAGAACAGAAAGCCGGAATCTATAATAAAACATTCTATGGTGGAGTAGGGCATGATATGCAGCTTTCGAAAAAATTACAACATAGCGTTCGTGTGTTTGGGTCTATCACCGATTTCACAAATCCTTTTATCACCAATTATGAAAAAAGAGATGAGAAAAATCTAGGCTTACGTACCTACTTTTCCTACCATGATAATGACCAAGCTCATGTTCAATGGCAGATGCAGCTCGGTTTTGAAGGACAGAAGGGATGGAATAAAATTGAAAACTTTAATAACGATAAAGGAGAACCGGCAGCGATGCAGGCCAAGGATAAGCTAAATAATGGTCAGTATACGGCTTTCTATCGTGCGATGCTGAAATTGTATGAACGATGGACTATAGAAGGTTCGTTAAGCTGGAATACAGCATCTGTAGGCTACACGCAGCAGTATCCTGTTGTCGATAACCATACGGGGACGATTGATTTCGGAAGTATTTGGATGCCTCGCTTAGCCACATCTTATTTATTGACAAATACGTTTGCCCTGCGGGCTTCCGTTTCTAAAGGCTATTCGCCACCCACGTTGGCAGAGGTACGTGCCTCCGACAACCGTATAAATACAGATTTAGAGGCCGAGCAAGGAACAAATTACGAAGTAGGAGCACGCTTAGAAGGAGCCAGCAGACGTTGGACAGCCGATGTAGCCTTCTATAGCTACAAGATGAAAAACGGTATCATCCGTCAGGTGAATGAGCAAGGAGCAGATTATTACCTCAACGGCGGAATAATGGACCAAAAGGGGATTGAAGCCACCTTCTCGGCTCAATTAATTCCTTTACGTAAAGAAGGCATTATTCGTAGTTTAAGCTATCAAGGAAGCCTAGCGCGTCAATTTTATACGTTTGATACCTACAAGCGAGGAGCATTAGATTTTAGTGGTAATCAAATAACAGCCGTACCGAAATGGACCGCTTCAAATAATCTTTTCTTAGCCGCAGCGGGAGGTTTCAACCTTAATGTTCTCCATAATTGGGTATCACGTATGCCTTTGAATGACGCCAATACAGTCTTTGCTGAGAAGTATAATCTTTTGCAAGCAAAGGTCGGTTACACCTTTGCGTTAACGAAACAAGTGCAGATGGAGCTGTTTGCCGGTGGAGATAACCTGTTGAATGAACGTTATAGCCTAGGCAACGATATCAATGCTTTTGGCAATCGCTTTTTTAATCCAGCGCCAACGCGTAACTTCTATGGTGGTGTAAAACTCGTCTTGTAAAGTTGGTTTTAGGGCTACGTCATAATGATTTCACTACTTAAAGGCAGCTCTATCGTAAAAGTAGAGCCCTTATCGGGGCTGCTTTGAATATAAAGGTCGCCGTCATTCATGCGAAGCAACTCCTGACAAAGCAGCAAGCCTAGGCCACTGCCCCGCTCACCCTCCGTACCGAATGCTGGCGTCTGCATAGAATGAAGAAGCTGGTCTATTTTGCTCTGTGGGATACCCATGCCGCTATCCTGAATTTCTATTTTCACTTTTGTTGCCTCTGTGATGGTTCGCGTGATGACGGTACCATCATGAAAGCTAAATTTAATCGCGTTACTGATGATATTGCGTAACACAACAATCAGCTGCTCCGCATCCACCAAGATAATCGTATTCGGGTCTATAGCTTTGTGCAAGTGAATACCTTTAGCCACGGCCTGTGGCTCTAAAAAGGAATAAACTTTAGCGATGAGCGTATCCAATACAACAGGCTCCGCTTTTGCTTGAATGCCAACACGATTACGGATGCTCCATTTTAAAAGGTTATCCAGCGTTTCATCCAGCTGTCCTAAGCGGTTGTTAATGACATTTAAACCGTCTAGCGTAGCCTTTTCAGAGATAATATCCTGCTGAAATAGCGTGAGCAAGGTTTGTGTAGAGCTGATAGGGCTACGGAGGTCATGTGCAATGATAGAGAATAATTTCTCCATATTGGTATTCATATCCTGTAGCTTGGCACTTTGCTCTTCGATGATATGCTGATAACTCGATTGGATATTTTTAAAAACGACCAAGGTAAAAGCGATAAAAGCAAAAGAGCCAATCACATTAAAAACCAACCGCCCATTAGGAACCATTTGCTCTGTAGGGATAGCGATAGGCAAGAACAAGATAATGAGTATAGCACCGATTAATAGGGTACTCGAAAGAATTTGTATCCAGTGTTTTTCAAAAATAAGCATCGCTAAGATGAGCGAGCTAAATAGAAAATACTCCGCACCATTATGAAAAAAGTAAGCCCCTAAACCAAAAAATAAAGAGTTGAAACACAGCAATACATATCGCGCAGCGATATAGCGGTTGTAGGCATGGAGCAGCAGTACCGAGGAAGACGTTAAGAAGTTGGCAAAGTTAATCAAAGCGAGCACAGGTCTGTCCTCGATAAAATTCGCAATAGAAAAAAATAAAGTTAAAGGGATACAGACCAAAACTACTTGGTTAAGCATCTTTGTTTTCCGGATGTCTAAATATGACATGTCAGCATGAACACCAATGGTTTCAATGGTCTTCAAATACTTCCAGAATTTTTTCATTTGGTTTTCGTATTTGCGTGCTTAAGGTAATAATCAACAGGTATTGTTAAGACGAAAGTACATCTTTTAAAAGATAAAAAGGCATGTCTAGCAGGCTAGCGATTTATTTATTTTAAGGAATATCGAGTAGTTATCTATAACGAAAATTATATGGCTTAAATTGATAAAATAATTAATGAAAAGTGAGCTTAAGGGAGCTGTAAAAAGGATTTTATCAATAGCAGTGTGCCAATCAAGTAAACGTATACGGGGATAAGGAAGAGGCTTCTCTTAATTCATGTATTCGAAAAAAGAAGCCTTGAATTTTTACGACTCCAGGAAGACCATCCAAGTCTAAAAATCAAGGCACTACTTTACGAGCAAGAGTTCGCCGCAAAGTAAAATACAGCCAGCCATATTAGGCCTTTGGCTAAAAAGAATAAAAACGCGCCAATACCGGCGCGCTTTAACCATGTTTTTTTGTTTTCTTTCATGTAGAAATTTAGAAATAGGCAATGCCTTACTCGCTAACGAGTACAGCAAAAGTATCGCCAAAGCGCGTGAAAGTCTCATTAGCGACTTCAACAGCACGAGCATGCGTACTTTCATCCTCACCGTATTTGTTTAAAGTAGCGGTAAAAGAACCCCACATTTTACCAGTGTCCTCTCCATAACCAGAGAAGAAAGATGTACCTTGTGTAATACCATATTTGTTAAGCATCTGTACGATGTATGGACCACCCATAATAGAGCCTTCCAATACGTAAAGTGCTGATAATGCTTCCAAAGCATTGGATACTGCTGGTGCTTGAACAGCAGGTAAGTTGTCTACCGTACCACCCAATTCAATAATGTCTTGTTTGATATGGCTTGAGTTTCTACGCTCACTGTAGTCAGGCAATACTTCCGTCGTGATATAAGGAGCGATAGCCTGCTCAACAGCTTGGAAATAGTTGTAGAAGTTCTTAAGAACTTCAGCGTAATCGGCATTCGAACGTATAGCTTTCAACTGTCTAACAACGGTACCTTCTAACTTCTGGTGCGCTGCGGTTGTGTTTTCTTTAATATTATGATGTAACATAATGCTTTATTTTTATTTAAAACGATTCTATACAAAGATTCGTATTAATTAGCCTGCTTGTATGCTGATATTTGCTCAATAGTATATGAAAATCGCTCAATCTGCTACCTATAATCAACAGAATAAAGCTAGGCTCATTTTTAGAACAAACTATTTAAGGGTAGCAAATTTTGTGCTACCAGCTTTTGCTAGCATATAGTTGAACGTTAGGAACGTATGCGGTGAGTTACGCTTCCAGTCTGCAGGGTTCATTAAGTCTTTATATAACGAAAGAACCTGTATTTTAGCATAGTTTCCTTTCGCCGTTTTTACAACGATTGTTCTATCTTCAGGCATCGCATAAGCAACGTGTTTTTTCTCCTCACTGCCGTCGCCCTTAATTTTACCATCAAAGTCATAAATATAATAACCGATACCAGCACCCAAGTCGCCCAAGTCATCCGTACCAATAAGGTGAGAGCCTGTTTGGAAATCAGCATCTTTAGGGATGTCAATAACCTCATTGAAAGGCTTCTTTAAACAAACAACACCGCCGATACCCGAGCCGCCTGCTGCAATATTCTTCGCATCTTTACCATTATTCCCACCAATAAAGCTATCGAAGGTACTACCCACACTGATATCCCAACGGTTGCTTTTATCTTTTGTAAGGTCAATGAGTTGGTTTTTCTCCAGACTGAACAAAACTTTAGTAATCAAGGTCGAGTTCGAAGAATTAGACTCAACGCCTATATTTTTAGCCAAAATAACTTTGTTAAGCATGCTTTCGTCAATCGGCGTATGGTCATCATCGTAAGTTACCGTAGGCTCATCATCTTTACTCTTGCTGCAAGAACCTAAAGTGCCAATAAGCAAGCCAGCAGCCAAAACATATTTGAACGTAGAGAAGGAGCTTCGGAATGTACTAATCTGTTTCATGGTTTATTTATATTAATTCTAAATAATAACAAAGGTAAGTTATTTCTGGAAAGTTGCTCTATGAAAAACGCTTTTTCGTTTATGAATGTTGTATAGCGTTGTAAAAAAATAAGGTTGAGCTTTTTAAAAACTCAACCTTATTTATATTTCTTATTTAAACTCTTTGTAATCTACAGAGTAGAAGAAGTAGTTTGTTGGTTGTACATCTTTTTCAGGTTTCTCATTTGAGTAAACACTGTTAATTTTAAATTTGAATAAAGCCTTTCCATCTTTAATGATAACGAAAGTTCTGTTTGCAACAGGAAGTATTTGATGATTTGGAGCTCCTGAATAGTTCGCCCAACCCACTACGCTAGCAGAATTAAGACCTAGAGAATTATCTTTAGCTGCTATAAATTGGTCATTGGCCAAAACAGAATCAAAAGCTTTATCGATGTATGATAAAGTAAAACCTTTGGCAACATTTGATTTTAAGTTTGGAGCACGGTCATAGCCTGTGAAAGAAACCATAGCATCAGTTGCTGCTGTAGCATCATTTTCTTTGAAGTCAAAGAAAAATTCTCTTTCAGCAGTAGTTGTTGGTTTACCATCTTGACCTAAAGTTAATTGTCTGAAGTTACGAATGCCATAGACATTTCCTTTACGGTTAATGGTACCGACTGTATTTTTTGCGCTTGCTACTGTTGATAAATCTTTCGTTTCACCATCTTTAAGTGTCACTTTCGCCGCGTATTCTGGCTCTTCATTGTCTGAATCCTTGCTACATGAAGTAAAGCCGATTGCTAATACAACAGCAAAAGCGGCAGTTTTGAATAGTTTATTCATTTTTAATTAGTTAAAAGTGTATGTGTTATTGAGTTTTTAAGTTCTTACTACCATCTTGCTGCACAAAAAAGCGGAACGTATAGTAGGGCGCAGGCCAGTTAACATTCGTAACGACAGGTGGATTACCTTTATAAGCCGAAACCAGTTGCAGCTTCGCATATTTGCCATCAGGCAGACGAATTGCATACGTACGGTTTGGTAATGCCTGCATCAAGTGGCTTTGTTCATTGTACTGAAACCATCCTTTAGAAGAAAGTGAAGCCGCAGCGCCAATTTTACCTAATGTACTTTGGTCAAAATCTTGGTCGCTAGGCGCTGTACTCACCGTTGGATAGGCATTTTCAATCAATACCACAGCCGTTTGTGTAGCAGCACCATCGAAGCCTGGATTTCCTGTTTGCTTAGCGTTGTTCACATAAACCTCCGAGTTGTAAGGGCCCGTGAAGGCTAAATCCCAGTCTTTACTCTTCAGCCATTGTGTAGAATCTGCTTTTGTCTTAATCCAAATTTGACGCTGGTCGCGAAAACGGTAAAGGAACGTGTAAAACTCACGCGTTTGCTTTCCCGGAGCAGTGCTTCCCATAGAAGCTTCTGTATCGCCGGCAAGGTCATAAACGACCGTGCTCTTTCCGTCTTCCAAGGAAGGACGTTCATCTTTATCATCCTTACTGCAGGCACTAAAGCTCGCTAAGGAAACAAATAAAGCAGCAAAGGAGCAAAGCTTAGTCCAGTTGGTCCAGTCGCTGAAGGTATCACGAATGATTGTTAATGTTCTCATACTACGCATATTTATATTACTCTTCTCTAATTTTTTAATCTTTAAACCATCGGTAGCTTACACCGCCAAGGATAACACGTCCCGGCTGTCCCGGCATGTAGCGATGGGTATAATTCAACATATTGTCGGCCACTAAGCGAAGCGTCAGACGACGGTTCATCAAGCTCTTCTCAATCGTTAAGTTCAGCAACACATGGTCAGGCACAAAAGCATCATACTTGTCGATAAACTGGTTGCCATTGATTTCTTGGAAAGGATACTTCCCGCGGATGTTAGCACGCAGGTTGAAGTTCATGCCCCAAGGTTGGTACTCATATAAGGCTTTCAAATTCACCATATGGCGTGAGCGGTCCTCAATACCCCAGTAATCTTTCGTCGTCACCGGTCTCGATTCGCCCGTCACCGGATTGTTGAGGAGTTGGTTGTAAGGGTATTTGCCAGCACGAATGCTATCCAATACCGATAAATCCTTCGCAACTAAATATTGGTAACCTCCAGAAAGCTCTAAGTCCTTCGTTACACGGTAAGAAGCAGAAACTTCAAAGCCCTTGTTTACCGCTTTAGGCAAGTTGCGGTAGCTGTAAATCTGTCCGACTTGCGTACCTACACCCACCGAAATAGAATTTATCTGATTATCGATGCGGTGGTAAAAAGCAGAGACCTCTGCATTAACCTTTTTATTCGCAGAAGACCATACCAAACCTACATTGTTGGATAAGCTTTTTTCCGCTTTCAAATTGTTGGCAACGAGGTTCAGCATGTAGCTGTTTTTGTAGCTCAGCTGACCATTGTCATCCATCGCTTGAATAATATCGCGCACACGGTCAGTACCCACAAGCATATAGTTGGCCGCAGGGTTGAAAAATACCTGGTAGCGCATCTTGTAGTCAGGTGCTTTAAAACCAGCACCAATACCACCTTTAGCCAATAAATTCGAACTGATGCGGTACTGCAAGCCAAAGCTAGGGCTCAAGTGGCCGTTGTACACATTGCTATAGTCGTAGCGTAAGCCCAAAGTTGTCTGCAAGCGCTCCATCGGGTGCCACTCACTCTGTAAGTAGGCAAAGGCACTATTCAGGTGCTTATTATTACCCAAGTCCTGATTGTCCATCATTTCGAGACTACCACCAAGACCACCTGTAAATTTCAAGTCCTTATCCGGCGCATAGGCAAACTGCTGTTCAAAGCGATGTACCTGCTGTCCGAAACGTTCCGCACTAATTAAGGCACTTTGGCGAATCCATTCCGCCTGCATTTCCGTTTGGTAATGCGTGAAATAATAGCGCGACATGCTGCGTAAGCCCGAACTAAACTGATGGTCATAATTCACCGATAAGTTTAAATCCTGGTCCTTTTGTTTATCATGAAGTTGCAACGTTTCCGACCAGCTATTAAGCATCGTCGATGAACGCTCCGCATAGCGGGCTGTCACGCCCACAGTACCTTCCTTGCTCGTGCGGTAGCGCACACGCCCCTGAAAGCTATAATTATCATAAGGCTGAACGGTAGTTCCGCCCGACAAGTAGTTTTTATCCGTATTAAAACCGTCCGTACGGTAGTAGTTACCCGAGAATACCGCCGAACCACGGTTGTTGTGGAAAGGTGCTTCCGCCTCCAGCGTCGCATCCACAATATTGAGACTACCATAAAGGAGTGAAGCTTGCGCCTGTGGCTGTATTGCACCATGGCGAGTAATAATATTAATCGCACCCCCCAAAGCATCACTACCATATAAACAGGAAGAAGCGCCCTTAATGATTTCAATACGCTCAATATTCGTAACCGAAATACGCGATAAGTCGAAATTACCGTTGTTACGGCCCAGCATAGGCTGACCGTCGATGAGCACCATCACGTAGTTACTGCTGAATCCTTGAATCTGAACACCAACAGCACGCGCGCCACCCGAAATATCATTCACAACAGCAACACCCGTCTGCTCTTTCATCACTTCGTCCAAACGGCGACTACCCATCAACTCAATCTCCCTACGGGTGATTACTTTAACAGGCATGGCAGCACTTTCCGCTTGAATAAGGTTGTCGACAGCCGTAACTTTCCCTTTTACCGTGACCGACTCAATATTTTTAGGAACAGGAACACCAACAAGGTAAATGTTTAAGCTGGTATCGCGCCCAGCAAGCGCAACAGTTAGGGTCTCATTAGGATAACCTACGCGTTGTATTTCTAGTTTATATTCGCCATCGTAGAGGTTGCTGAATTGGAAACCTCCCTTTTTATCGGTGCGGTACACTTTATTGTCGGGAAGGAGGGTAACGGTTGTTTCGTTCAATGGGCCACGGTGTTGTGAATCAAACACGCGGCCCTGCAACTTTCGCTGTTGTGCAAGAACAAACATGGGACACAGCACTGTACAAAACAGACTGATGCGTTTAATGGATATATAGATGCGCTTTGGCATTAATTATTTTTAATTAATCTAAATAGTAGGACAAAAGACGTCATTCGATTTGAATTTTTCTATATGAAAAATGTCATATCTTCTATGCAAACTGGTTTGTTACATTCCGGTATTTCATTTTTATTTTACGTAAATAGTTGATTTTCATTTTGTTTACTCTTTGTTTTCTATTTCTCACCATTTGTCAAATCTTCGAATTTATTTGTATTTAGACTGATTATTAATGATTTTTGTGTCATTAATGATGGAAAGGCAAGTATATTTACATTATTCTGTTAAATAACTTTACCCAGTACATCTGCATTTTTTACCCACACACATGGTCTTATGCTAAGAAGCTTTTTATTATTCGTATACCTATTTATTGGCCAATTTCTATTTGCCAAAGAACAACGCATCATAACCCTAAACAGTGCAATCACAGAAACTGTTTTCGGACTAGGGCTAGGCGAGTCTATTGTTGCCACCGATGTAACCAGTATCTCGCCTAAGGCAGCAGCAGGCCTTCCTCGGGTAAGCCAAAATCGTTCGTATTCTGCCGAAGGCATTATGGCCTTTAAGCCTACAGTCGTTTTGGTAGCCGAAGGTGATATGTCAAAAACAGTACAACAGCAGCTACACCAAGCAGGCATTAACGTTGTCCAATTAAAACAGGAATTCACAGCAAAAGGAGCATTCCGCTTTATACAAGACGTTGCCGATGCCGTAGATGCTACAGAAACAGGTAAGACAGTCGTGCAGCGTACCAAGCTCACCTACGACCGTGTCATGGAGAATATACAACAAGAAAAGCAGAAAGGCAAAAAAGCACCTAAAGTACTCTTTATTTATGCCCGCGGAGCGGGAACAATGAGTGTTGCAGGAAAAGGAAGTAGCCTAGATGCGATGATAAGCCTCGCAGGTGGTAAAAACGCTATTCAAGAATTTGCAGACTTCAAACCCTATACCACCGAAGCCATGGTGCAAGCCAATCCAGATATCATCTTAATGTTCGATTTTGGTGCCAGCAGCCTTGGCGGTAAAGAGTCTATCCTAAAGATGCCTGGTATAGCCCTCACACAAGCCGGAAAAAACAAACGAATTTTAGTCATGAATGCTTCCTTATTGGTTAACTTCAGTACACGCCTGCCCGAAGCAATTATTGAGCTTAATAAAGGTTTCAATAGCTTGACAGCCGACTAATTTTATGCAAGATATTTATTATACAAGACAGATAAGGTGCAGAAGAAACAACGATTGATTATTGGGGTGTTGGTGTTATTGTTGGTTGTTGCGACCATTTTGGCGCTCGGCTTAGGAGCCTATCATATTCCCGCATGGGATGTATGCCGATTGCTATTGCAAAAGGTAGGCTTAGCTAGCGCTGGGGCCGTAGAACCTTTACAGCAAGATGTACTTTTTGTCGTCCGCCTACCGCGCGTCCTATTAGGTCTGCTCGTTGGTGCAGCCTTAGGGATGTCTGGAGCAGCCATTCAAGGGATATTCAGAAACCCATTGGCCGAGCCTAGCCTAATTGGTATCTCCGCAGGAGCATCTCTATTTGCGGTTTTAGTAATCGCCTTTGAAACCGTTTTGTTCGTGAGCCTTTCCGCTTGGCTAGGCTATTATCTATTGGTGTTTGGAGCCTTCGTCGGTGCTGGACTCACCGCTTTGTTGGTGTATCGAATCTCTATGAAAGAGGGGAGGTCCAATGTCACGACCATGCTCTTGGCGGGTATCGCCATCAACGGTTTTGCAGGCGCCCTCACAGGCTTGATGACCTACTTAGCCAGCGAGCAGCAGCTACGGAGTATCACTTTCTGGATGCTCGGTAGCCTTGGCGGAGCCTCTTGGGAAAATGTAACCGTCGTAGCTCCATTTATTATACTAGCGCTAGTGGCCCTTTCTTTTTATGGAAAAGGACTTAACGCATTTGCGCTTGGCGAAACGCAAGCCGATTTGTTGGGAATGCGCACGGATGCCATCAAGCGTTGGGTAGTTATATTATCAACCCTAGCGGTAGGTGCCTCCGTGGCCGTGTCGGGAATCATCGGATTTGTAGGCCTCCTCGTGCCCCACAGTATTCGTTTGCTAGGCGGCGTCGACCATCGATTTGTATTGCCAGCCTCCATGTTGATGGGCGCCCTCGTTTTGACCCTCGCCGATGTGCTCGCAAGGACGGTCGTAGCGCCCATAGAGTTGCCCATCGGTGTTATCACAGCGCTCCTCGGAACGCCCGTGTTTATGTATATCCTGATAAAGGAAAAATAGTGTTGAGTTCAGCAATGAAATATAGTCTATCAAAAATTGTAAAGTGCCCTTATGCTACGTGTTGAGAAAGTATCCTTTGAAATACAAGGACGTAAACTGTTAAAAGAAATATCTTTTCAGGTGCGCCCCGGCGAAGTGCTCGCAATTCTTGGCGCCAATGGGGCCGGAAAGTCAACACTCATGCAGATTCTTTGTGGTGAGTGTAAAACACATACAGGCATCGTCAAGCTGCATGGTAAGGCTATGCACGACTACGATACCCGAGAGCTCGCCAAATGCCGCGCTTTGATGAGCCAGCAGCAGCATGTCACCCTCGCCTTTAAGGTAGGCGAAATCGTGCTGATGGGCCGATATCCACATTATAAAGCAAGCCCTTCGCAGCGCGATTTAGACATCGTAGAGGAGGTGATGACCATTTGTGGCATCACCGAGATGAGCGACCGAGTATACATGAGCCTGTCCGGAGGAGAACAGCAACGTGTCCAATTAGCGCGCGTTTTGGCACAAGTTTGGGACAGTAAAGAAAGCCTACTTTTGCTCGATGAGCCTATTTCAGCCTTAGACATGCACTACCAGCAGAAAGTGTTGGCTATTGCTAAAGCCTTGTCCCGTAAAGGGTTTATGGTCGTTATGGTTGTGCACGATGTTAATTTTGCAGCCATCTACGCCGACCGTATCTTGATGCTGAAAAATGGACGTAAACTTTACGACGGAACCCCAATTGAAGTGCTCAATAAATCAAATCTATATACTGTTTTTTCTGTAGAAACAGCCGTAGAGCTCAATCCCAAGATATTAAAACCCGTCGTACAGCTCGAAGAAATGAAGCTCGAAACAGATATCTGGAAACGAGAAATCAACAAGATGTAATTATTGTTTAGAAAGGATATAAATAAACTAGTTTCTTCGTCTTAAAGTTCGTATCTTTAAGCTTGGAGATACTCCATGAAGGATTAAAGGTATGGTGATAAAGAGTAAAATTGAGGGATTGGATGAATGGCTTTTCAGCGAAGAAATCCCAGATTCATATTCGCCGGATAAGCCCTTGATTGAGAAGCGAGTGGAGATATCCAAGTCGCCCGTGCACCTGCGCAATTTTCAGTTGTCAACCAGCGGGCTCTTTATTGTGCACGCACAGATGACCTTCGATAAGCCCGTACGCATCCATACCGAAATAGAAGGAGAGGCCATCACCAGCCAGTTTATATTCTTCAAAACACCCGATAGCAAGCTGCCATACGGCATGAGCCGTCATAATATACGCTATTTTCCATCCGTAAAAACATCGCAAGAAGTACGTGAAGGCGTATCCTACACCTATTTTATAGCGGTAATTTCCAAGTCCTACTACCTCAATCTCATAAAACGAGATTCCCTGCTACACAAGCATTTTGTCGAAGATATCGAAAAAGGAGATTACGTGTCCTTCTCCGCCGAAGACCTCATGGCCACCTACGAGATGCAGCACACCATTGCCGAGCTTGTAGAGTCCAAAAAGTCAGGCGAAATACGCCGCCTACATACCGAATCACGCATTGTGGAGCTCCTTATGTATCAGTTTGAACAGTACAACGAGAAGATGAATAATCAAGAGTCTATGTTTAATGAGGAAGACATAGAACGGCTAGAAATGGCACGCCAAATTTTGGAACAACGCATTGCTAATCCACCAACGCAAAAGGAGCTGGCCTCCGAGGTGTTGATGAGTGAAAGTAAGCTGCGTAAAGACTTTAAGGAATATTTTTCTGTTACGATACACGATTATCTGACCCGTCTGCGCATGGAGAAAGCACGTGCATACCTTTTAGAAGAACGATTATCGGTCTATGAGGTCGCTTTACTGACCGGCTTTGGCCATCAAAATAACTTTAGTAGCGCCTTTAAAAAATATTACGGTATATCGCCCGGCGAATTAAAGATGTAAGCTATATAGCTTTATGTGGGCGCTTCGTATGGAGCGTTTTTTGATAACGCCCCATACGGCGGGCTTTCCGCACTCGCTTTTTTCCATCCGCTACCGCGGTGTAAAAAGAGCTCAAACAGTTGCTCCAATCCCTAGCGCGACCGAAGCCCACAATACCTTATGATTAATCGAAATTAATGACGAAATCCGTTAGCGGTATACGTACTTTCTTCATGGTCGCCAACCAATCATTTTGCTGGTCAGCATAACCTACATAAAGCAGGCATACGCTCTTTAAGCCTTGTTCTTTCAGTCCCAACACCTCATCCACCAGCTTATTGTTAAAACCTTCGGCAGGCGTGCTGTCGATGCGTAATTCTGCCGCTTGCGCTAGTGCCATGCCCAGCGCGATATAGCTCTGACGAGCGCTATGTCCAAAATGTTGTTCTTCATTTTGCGCAGCAAATATTTGTTTTAGTTTGTCAGTGTAGCTTGAAAAACGACCCCTAGGTAATCCGCGCTCATCAGTCGTTAAATCGTATACCTTGTCAATGCGTTCTTCCGTATATGTGTCCCAAGCTGCAAACACCAATACATGCGAACAATCGCGCATAACTTCCGGATTAAGCGCGCCAGGAATCAGCTGTTCACGAATAGCAGCATTCTTAACCACAATAACTTTGAAGGGTTGCAATCCAGAAGAAGTAGGCGCTAGGCGCGCAGCTTCAATAATTTTGTGTAAATCTGCATCGCTAACCTTTTTGGAAGGGTCATATGCTTTAGTGGCATGACGCCATTGTAAGTCTTCTAATAAAGCCATGTTATATATGTTTATTCATTAATATAAACATATTTTAGGACATTTTGTTAGCCTGGCTATGCATTATCACGGGGGCTCCTGCTGTTGCAGGCTAAACAGATGTTGAGGTAGGAGAGATAAAACCAAGTTCCGACCGGCTTACAATACCTATTTTATCATAAATCGTTTTCAAGTGATACTTAACCGTATTCTCAGAAATAAACAATTCAGCACCAATTTGCTTATTCGTCTTACCGAGCTTCACCAGGTTAATCACCTCAAGTTGTCGGTCCGTCAAGCCATACATGTTGCGGTCTACAGCGATATTTGATTTTATAGCATCCGTATTCGTCAACTGCTCAATAGCATTACGAACGCGGTCGTGTTGCTTTTAAATAATTTTTTTTTTTTTTTTTGTAGTTAGCAAGAGCTTCCATAGCGTAAACAAGAGAATAACCAAGATAAGAGCTATCGCAATTAAATAGTAGCGTATTTTTTTCTCCAGCTCAATTTCCAGCTTATTGCGTTGTTTAAGCAAGTCTTTTTCTAGCAAATTGAGGTTGCCAATCACATTATTTGCGTTATACTTGGTGCGCTGCGCACTAACCTTCTCTTGGTAAGCCAACGCATTTTTGTAATCTCCTTTGTGGCGGTAGTATAATGTAGCCGCCTCATACATGATAATTTTGTAGATATCAGAGTTGTACTTATTTGCATAAGACATCCCCGTATCGAATGCCTCCATCGCCTTTTTATGGTCTTTAAGCTCCCCATAAAGGATAATCTTAGCCCTATACACATTAGGCAGGTGTTTCGGATTTTCCTTCTCTAAAATAGTAATAGCTTCATTAAATAGCTGTTCCGCTTCTTGATAATCCTTTTTGCGCATCGCTATGATGCCCAGCATAGATTTGAAAAAAGCCGTAGTCTCTCGCTTAATATATTTAAGGTCTTTCTGGTCAATCTGCGCAAGCAGCTCTTGAGATTCCTCATTCCTTTGCAAGTCGAAATAGACAAACATACGCTCCACTAAAATACGCGTCTGTACCTCTTTCCGTTGCTGTTGAATCAAGGTGCTTTCCGTGAAAGCTAAGTCTAAATTATTTAAAGCTAGATTATAGTTGTAAAGTCTCTTATAAGTCAGTGCCTTTTGGATATAGGCGTTGCTACGGTCGTAATGATTTGATTTCGGATTGCTAATAATCGATTCTAACAAAAGGATAGACTCTTCGTAGCGATGATTATCGTTTGAATTGGCAATTTGGTCTTCTAAGTCCGTGGAATCAATCGATTGTGCGGATACGGTTGAAAATATAATACACAGTAGGAGTATACACAAGGTCTGGAAAATAGGCAAACGCTGGGTAGAATGAGATTGTTTTTTCTCTTTACTGTTATTTATTAATGGGCAATTCACGGTTAATAGTTTTCTTAAGTTCTACTAAATTACTTAATTTTTCGTGTATATGAAAAAAATGAAAACGTCGAACGGATGTTAGTAGGCAACTTCGTAAGGCAGAATTGTATCTTGCTTTTAGCTTAATTTTTTGTTGTCTTTTTTGGTCTTCTATGTGTTGATTAGTAGGTTTTTGTGTCTCCTTGTTGTCCTCTTTTTGCTATTCTTTTTATGGACGTGTCCCTATTTTGTCCCCCATAAAGATAGGGTATACTACCCGAAAGGAAGGGTACAAACTACCCTTTAACTACCTAGTTAAATGTTGTTATACTAGGTAGTTTATTGCAGCTTTGTTAATAAATTCGGTAGACAGCAGTTTGCCTCACAAGATGATTCTTAGGTAAGAATAGATATGGGGTTTAATTTTTAAACGAAACCCCCAGTCTATATTCTAGATAAAAGCATTGTACCAATTAACCAATTGACTGTTTATGAAAAGGAACCCAAAGAAAAGTTCTGATGTAACGATTGAATAAAAAAATTGGTATAAAGGAAGGTTTTGGGTATGTTTTATGAAAAAAAGCTGCTTCGAGAGAGGCGGCTTTTATGTTGCTGAAAAGTCTAAATTTTGTGAAGTATTAGTTAAACATTGTATGAAAAAAATCAGTTATTTTTTCTTTCTTATTATCATATGCGCTTGTACAAGAAACGCATCAAAAAGTGAGACTTCAGCAGCAGGCTTACATACAGATACTGTAGGAGGTAATGCTTCTGCGGACAGCCTGAAGCAGCAAATTTATTGGTCAGGGATGGTCGCTGAGCGTATTCCTGTACTCTTGCATTACCAGATGATAGATAGCCTTCTCGTGGGTGAGTTGGTTTATTTGGGAAATACAGAAAGAAAACCTGTAAAGCTTATTGGTGAAATTGAAGAATCTGAAGAACATCGGATTTTGGAAATAGACAGTACCGGAAATATTATAGGGATTCTGTCAGGAACGCCTATTCAAGACAAGTGGTTAGGTTCTTGGTTTTCACCGAAGACGAGAAATGAATATACACTCGATTTAAAAAGAATAGATACCCTCTTAGCTCTTCCTTCACAAGCCGTTTCTCCAAAAGATGTAGCGGGACAATATTACTATCAGTATGGACGAAAAGGACGCAAAGGCATACTAAAAGTACGTAGGCTGGATGATGACAAGCTTGAATTTTCTATTCTTTCTTTAACAGACGAACCTGCCCGAAATATAGCTTTAGTAGATACCGATACCATTATTAGCAAAGGTACAAGCTTTACCTATGCGGTGCCTTCAACGGATAATTGTGAAGTTAAGGTTCAGTTTTATAAGGATTTTGCACATATACGCTATAGTAAAGGAGACTGTTCAGGTATGTTTGGGCATAATGCATCCCTAGAAGGAATATTCTACAAAACGAATTAAACCTGCTAATTGTAATTTTTGGCAATTAGTGCTTACGCTATTTTAGGTGTGATACGATATACGCAGCGTTGCCCATCACTGATGATATGTTGGGTGCGCTCCACCGCATAAGCTTGACCAAATAGCTCTTGGAAATTCTTTAATTCCGCCCGACAGAAGCCTTGACACTCCGTGGCTGCCGCACAAATAGGGCAATGGTTTTCGGTGAAGAAAAAATAGTCATCCTCCTGGTGCCATGTGGCCATATAGCCTTCTTGCGTGCGTAGCTCCGTTAAGGTCTGCAATTTATCGGCTATATTTTCTTGTCCCCGTGTTGCCGAAGCGTAACGCGCATAGGTTTGTTTCTCCCGGTCAGCAATGAGCAAGTCTAATGCATTATCACCCAGTAAATTTTTTACCGATTGTAGGATGTCAACCGTAATTTGCGCATGACTATCCGGGAAGCGTGCTTGTCCCTGAGCCGTCAACCGGTAGTAAGCCGTTGGTCGTCCTACACCTTCCGCTTGATGCCAAACCTCCACCAATCCCTCGTCCGTAAGCTTTGCGAGATGCTGACGAACACCTTCTTTGCTAATTCCTAGCGATGCCGCTAAGCTAGCTAGGCTAGACTCCGCTTTCATTTTGATAGTAATTAACAGTTCATTGATGTTGTCTTTTTTACTCATTACGCAATAGTATACTTGTTTTATACAAAGGTACAATTCTTTTTTAGATTTATTTTGAGCCTGTATAGCGCTCTAAATAGCGGTGTGTAGTAAAATATTGGTTTATCGTTTTTAATAAAACAAGTAATTACTTGTTTTATTAAAAACCTTTTCTACCTTTGAACCATGAAATTTGTGAACACCTTAATATATATACACTATGACTTACATATTGCCAAGCTTATCATACGATTATAATGCATTAGAACCTCATTTTGATGCCGTAACCATGATGGTTCACCACCAGCGTCATCATCAAGCTTATATCGATAATTTAAATAAAGCTATCGTTGGTACCGCCGCAGAAGGTTTTGATTTAGAGACCACCTTGCGCAAGGTTAGTCAATTTAGTCCAGCCATACGTAATAACGCTGGCGGGCATTATAACCATAGCCTTTTCTGGAAAATAATAGCTCCCGCTCCGAAATTGGTGCCTACAGGCGAACTTGCTGAAAAGATTAAGGAGGTGTTCGGGAGCCTAGACTTGCTGAAAGCAGAGATTAAGAAAACAGGATTAGCACAGTTCGGTTCCGGCTGGGTATGGTTGTTTGTGAAGCATAATGGTACATTAGCTGTTTCAAGCACCGCTAATCAAGATAACCCCTTGATGGATACTAATCTTACCAATCAGGGTTACCCGATTTTAGGAATCGATGTGTGGGAACATGCTTACTACCTTAAGTATCAGAATAAAAGAGCCGATTTTATCGATGCCTTTTGGTCTGTATTGGATTGGTCGGTTGTAGAAGACCTTTACAGAACTAGCATACAGCGTTTAGGTTAATGTTAAAAGCAGATGATATGGAAGAGCCACTATTTATCAATAAAGTTGAAGCTACCGGAATTATAACGTTTGACCTCTATGACTTTAAACCACAAGAGGCCGCAGCTTTGGTCGATATTAAGGATTTTCTCTACCTCGGATTGATTGTAAAAGAAAAAGAATTTAAGGCCGCCTTGTCTGCCTATGGTTGGGAGCATTTGCGAGGTAAGGCTGTAGCTATAGTCTGTACGGAGGATACCATTATTCCTACCTGGGTTTACATGATGCTTGCTCAAAAGTTGGCTGGCTTAGACACCATTGTCGATTATTGTACCGTCGAAGAGCTCGATAATAAACGTTGGCAGCAAAACCTGCGTGAGGCCGACCTTGCAAAATACCAGGGTGAAAAAGTAGTTGTGCGTGCACGTCCTGATGTTGCCCCAGCTCTATACATGCAAGCGACGTTACGTTTGCTTCCTGTGGTGTCCACCTTAATGTACGGAGAAGCAGGCATGCCGAAGGTTATTGCTAAAAATGTGTAGTTAAATTGTAAATTTAAAAAGCTTATAAACGAGAGACAAAAATATGAAAGCTTTAATCTTTAATGGTGCGCTGGATAGAAGAGAAAATGCAACCTCCGAACGTTTAACCCGTTATTTGCAGGCTAAATTAGAAAAGTTAGGCATAACAGTAGATACCTTTAGGGTAGTCGATTCTGGAATTCCGCTGTTTGACATGAGCCTAAATAAAGTGCCTAATGCGGTCGAACGCATGAATATCGTATTTCGTGATGCTGATGTTCATATTTGGCTATCGCCACTCTATCATGGTAGCATGACCGGCGTGATGAAAAATTGCCTCGATTGGATGGAGTGTAGCGCGCGGTTGCCACAAGCTTATCTTACCGGCAAAATTGTCGGCTTAGTTTGCTGGGCCGATGGCGTGCAAGCCATGCAAGGTATCAATGGGATGGAGGCTGTAGCCAAAGCGTTACGCGCATGGACGCTACCTTTGCATGTGCCCATTCAGCGAAAAGACTTGTTTGATGAAAACGATGAAGTAGACCTGAAGTATGACCAACGTTTTGATTTGTTTCTGCAGCTGTTGACAAAAGGATTGCCCGCGTTTAAATAGCATGGACAAGCGAGTAAGAATATATACCCAAACAAGCCGATTACAGAAATAATCGGCTTGTTTCGTTGCAGGACCTTTTGTGATAGCAGATAAAGGCATGTTTCATAGGACTGCTAAAAATGTTATGTTTGTATAAATACGTTAGCCCATGATTATTATTGATTCACCATCACATGATGCTTATTTTAATATAGCTTCCGAAGAGTATCTTTTATATAAATATCCTACAGCGGATTTGTTTTTACTCTATGTAAATGCGCCCTCTATTATTGTAGGTAAATTTCAAAATACACTAGCCGAGATTAATCTAGACTATGTCGATGAAAAAGGAATTAAGGTGGTGCGACGTATGTCGGGAGGCGGTACCGTTTACCACGATTTAGGTAATCTAAATTTTTCTTTTCATACCCTTTTTGAAGGGAATGATTTCTTAGACTTTTCTACTTTCACAGCACCTGTGCTAAGCCTGCTCAATGGGCTAGGGGTGCCAGCCAAGCTGGAAGGGCGCAATGATTTGCTACTCGACGGTAAGAAGTTCAGTGGCAATGCTAAATTTGCGAAAAACGGTAAGATGATTCAGCACGGAACTATTCTACTAAACTCTCAGATGGAAGTACTTGCCGATGCGCTTAAAGTAAATCCGCTGAAGTTTATCGATAAAGCCGTAAAATCGAATCGCTCACGGGTTACCAATTTGATAGACTACCTGGCTGTAGGTACCGATACTGAAACGCTGAAAGAATGGTTAATTGCCGAAATTGTGAAGGCAAATCCTGGCGCAGAGCTCTATCAGTTGACTCCAGAAGATATAGACGCTATCCAACGTCTAGCGACAGAAAAATATAATACTTGGGATTGGAACTTTGGTTTTTCGCCCAACTACAACTTTAAGAAAGCCGCAAAAGTGCCAGCCGGATTTATAGAGGTCCATTTAGATGTCGATAAAGGTTATATCAAGCAGGCTAAAATATTCGGCGATTTCTTCGCCGCAAAGCCAATTGAAGAATTGGAAAGTCTATTGGTAGGGGTGAAACACGAACGTGCAGCCCTAACGACCTTGCTAGAGAGTATTGATATACAAGGGTACTTCGGGAAAGTGACGGCCGAGGAGATTGTAGCGCTTTTTAGTTAATAGGTAAACTAAACCGTAGTTTAGTAAAGGAAAAAGGGTTTTAGCTGTTGAACAGCTAAAACCCTTTTTTAATTAAGATAGAAAATCAGGGTCTTTGTAGGCCGGATTCGGGTAGGTGTAGAAACCTTCACCCGTAGCGACACCAAGTTTGTTCTTATCGATGAAATTCTTTTTCAAGTATTCTACCGTTTTCACTTTCAAAGGGTCGCCTGTAGCATCAGCCGCCATTTTATTAATATTATAAGCCGTTGTGATCCCCACAACATCTAAGATGCCGAAAGGGCCTGTAGGAGCACCCGTTGCCGCCATCCATGTTTTATCAATCGTAATCGGGTCGGCTACATCATTAATCCATAGGTTGGTCGCCGCATCCAATAATGGCACCAATAAGGAGTTTACAATATAACCCGGTTGTTCCTTACTTAAAGGAAGGGCAATCATACCGATAGCTTTAGCAAAGGCTACAATTGTGTCGAACACTTTTTTATCCGTGTTGGGATGGCCCATGATTTCTGCCGTATTGTGTTTCCAAATTTCATTAGCAAAATGGAGCGCTAGGAATTTTTCTGGTCTACCTGTTTCATGCGCAAATTGGCTAGGAAGAAGCGTAGAGCTATTCGTTGCAAAGAGCGTCTTCGCCGGAGCAACAGCCGCTAGTTTGTGGTAGAAGTCAATTTTTATCGCTGGGTTTTCAGGGACAGCCTCAATGATTAAGTCGGCATCCTGAACAGCCTTTCCTAAATCTGAAGAATAGCTTAAACGTTTGAATGTAGCATCCAATTGTTCCTTCGTCGCTTTAAGGTCCTGCTTGTAGCTGTCGCTCAAAATGTCGAATTTTTCCTTGGCTTTCGATAGGACTTCATCATTAATATCGTAAACAGTCACTTGAAAGCCATGAAAGGCTGTTTGGAAGGCTATTTGGTAACCTAAAACACCGCTGCCCGCAACGGTAACATTTTTTATTTCCATGATATACTCTATTAAATTAACGTTTGAGTTTTTGCTTAAATATTCTTTGTTTAAACCTTAAAGAACATCTTATGTACGCTTAATCGCTCATTTGTAAATGTACATTCTTCAAGGGTTTTGGTTCATGACCAAAGTCACATTTGTACCTTTATTACAATTTTATACGCATTTTGTTGGTCAATTATAAAAAACAGTTTAATTCTAGCTATAAAATAGAAAGTTTTAGCGCCTTCCTCTCATAAATTACATAACGAATACGTAACTTTGCGGCATGTCTGAAAAAATTATCATCCTTGATTTTGGTTCGCAGTACACGCAGTTAATCGCGCGTCGCGTTCGTGAGCTTAATGTTTATTGTGAAATTCATCCATTCAACAACCTACCTACCTTTGATGACAGCGTTAAAGGGGTTATCCTTTCGGGGAGTCCATATTCGGTAAGACAAGAGGATGCGCCACAGATTGACTTCCAATCTATTCAGGCGCGTTTTCCATTGTTAGGGGTATGTTATGGAGCTCAATACATCGCACAGCAATCAGGTGGCGAGGTTTTACCTTCAGAGATTAGAGAATACGGTCGTGCTAACCTTCAATTTGTTGATGCAGAAAACATCTTGTTAAAAGGAGTTCCTGTACAATCACAAGTATGGATGTCGCATGGTGATACCATCAAAGAAGTGCCTAGCAATTTCAACATTATCGCAAGTACTGATAAAGTACGCGTAGCAGCATACCACATTCCAGGAACAACGACTTTCGGTATTCAGTTTCACCCAGAGGTGACACACAGTACTGATGGACA
Organism: Sphingobacterium sp. MYb382; assembly: GCF_037572665.1. Taxonomy (NCBI): domain Bacteria; kingdom Pseudomonadati; phylum Bacteroidota; class Sphingobacteriia; order Sphingobacteriales; family Sphingobacteriaceae; genus Sphingobacterium; species Sphingobacterium sp. MYb382. The sequence goes on along the minus strand of NZ_JBBGZT010000012.1, from coordinate 175,732 downwards.
AGTGTTGATTAAGAACTTCGTGGTAGATATCTGTGGTTGTGCACAAGATTGGACTTCAGATGCTTTCGTAGAAACGACGATTGCTGAATTGAAAGAACAAGTAGGCAACGACCATGTAATCATGGCACTTTCGGGCGGTGTTGACTCTACAGTAGCGGCGGTATTATTACACCATGCTATTGGCAAAAACTTACACTGTGTGTTTGTAGACCACGGTTTGTTACGCAAAAATGAGTATGAGCAAGTATTAGACTCGTACAAAAATATGGGCTTAAATATCAGAGGAATAAACGCTAAAGAACTTTTCTATGGTAAATTAGCTGGTTTCTCAGAGCCTGAGCAAAAACGTAAAATTATAGGTGGTGCTTTTATCGATGTATTCGATGAAGCAGCGAAAGCCGTTCAAGCAGAATTACCGGAAGGTGTAGAGGTGAAATGGTTAGGTCAGGGTACTATTTACCCAGATATTATCGAGTCGGTATCTGTTAAAGGTCCTTCAGCAACCATCAAATCACACCACAACGTAGGCGGTCTTCCTGACTTTATGAAACTTAAAGTTGTAGAGCCTTTAAAAACATTGTTTAAAGACGAAGTACGCCGTGTTGGTAAGACCTTAGAAATCGACCCAAACATCCTAGGAAGACATCCTTTCCCAGGTCCAGGTTTAGGAATTCGTATTTTAGGAGACATTACAGAAGAAAAGGTACGCATTTTGCAGGAAGCTGATGACATATACATGCGCAATCTTAAAGAAAGCGGATGGTATGAAAAAGTATGGCAGGCAGGTACCATCTTTTTACCCGTTCAATCTGTAGGTGTTATGGGCGATGAGCGTACGTACGAGCATGTAGTTGCTTTACGTGCTGTAGGTTCATTAGACGGCATGACAGCAGATTGGATACACTTACCGTATGATTTATTAGCTAAAATTTCTAATGAAATCATCAATCATGTTAAAGGAATCAACAGAGTTGTCTATGATATCAGTTCAAAACCACCAGCAACGATTGAGTGGGAATAAATTATTAGTGGCTTTAAGCATGCTCCTCGCAATGGGAGCATGCTCGCCCAAAACTACCGGAGTCCTAAGGGCTCCAGGTCATGTGGGAGGCCAAACTGGCCAAACACAAGACGATAACAAAGTATTATCGTCTACAGAGGTAGCAGCAGAGAAAGAGCGTAAAGAGGCGGAAGCTATGCTTGAAAAGCGCCGTAACCACAATGGTATCGCTTTAGTGTTGCCTTTTCAGTTGGATAAACTCGACCCCAATAACCTTTCTAAGAATGATGTTACCCGCTCTTCGCTGGCATTGGATTTCTATCAAGGTTTCCAGTTGGGTCTCGATGAGGTAGCTAAACGTAGCAAGTCTTTTGTGTTGGACGTTATCGACTCGCGCGATGATGAAAACTACAATGGTATTATTGCGAAGTCGGCCGATGTGGTGAATGCTTCCCTAGTTGTAGGTCCTGTTTATCCGAAAGAGATACGCGCTTTTGGTGCTAACTTAAATGATAAAGCTGTTTTACAGGTGAACCCATTGGCAGCATCAAACCCAACGGACTACAATATTCCAAACTTGGTGACATTGACACCATCGTTGAGTATACATACCCGTGCGGTAGCGCAAAAAATGGCTCGTGATTATAAATCAGGCGATATTATTTTTATCTATAACACAACGGATGCAGATGGAAAGCAATTTCTAGCAGGCTTTGCTGCGGAAGTTCGTAAAACGAATCCTAGCGCAAAGTTGCAGTCTGTAAATAATGTAACGCAGCTTAACGATGCCTTATCAAATGTAGGTAACAACCTTATCGCTATTGGCACAACGGATAAGAATGAGCTACGCAACTTCTTGAATAATCTTGATAAAAAGGAAAAAGAAGGATTCTACAGCTTTAAAATCTTTGGACACCCACTATGGGATAAAATCGATTTTAGCGCCTATGAAAACTTTGAACACTTTAGACCGACTATCTCTTCGGAGAACCACATCAAATCGTGGACAGTAGCGGTGAAGAACTTCAAGGACAGCTATTATACTGCTTATGGGGTGAATCCATCAGACCATTCGTATAAAGGATATGATGTAGCGCGCTACTTCGGTTCTTTATTGAATAAATACGGTCCTGAATATGCGAAGCATCTGAGCAAAGAAACCTTTGATGGTTTATTTAGCTCCTACCAGTTTGAGAAAAATAATAACGCCGGCTATATTAACAACGCGGTGTCTTTCAAAGAGTATAAAGGCACTTCTTTTCAATTAAATTAATGCCAGAAATAAATCCACATCGCGTAGGGCAACATCTGCGCGGTTTTGAGCGTGCACTTGCCGAGTATAATGAGCAAGAACCTTTCGCACGATATCTAACACGATTTTTCAAAGAAAATAAACAAATGGGGTCATCCGATAGACGGATGACCTCCCGTTTGTGCTATAATTGGTTCCGCTTGGGGCATGCGCTAAAAGACATGGAGACCTTGAAACGTCTCTGCGTAGCTGAATTTCTATGTGAAGAAAAAAGCGATTTAGTAGCTATCCATCAACCCGAGTGGAATAACCATATTCAGCAGGATACGGAAGCTAAAGTTGCCTTTTTGGCCAGCTTAGGCATCGATGCGCTGGTGGCTATTTTTCCGTTTACAGAAGGACTATCTCCGGCAATCGACCAGCGTGAGTTTGCGTTGAGCCAGCTGCAGCAGCCCGATTTGTTTATCCGCGTAAAGGCCAAAGAAGTCGATGCGGTAAAGAAACTATTAGACAAGCATGATATTTCCTTTGTGCAAGAAACAAACACTTGTTTTCGCTTAGCCAATGGAAGTCGCTTGAATGATGTTAAAGGAATAGCAGGGAAGTACGAAGTACAAGATTTTTCGTCGCAAAGAACGGCAGAATTTGTGCAAACAGAAGAAACAGCGAGCTGGTGGGATGCCTGTGCAGCCTCGGGAGGAAAAGCACTGATGTTATTAGACCGCTATCCTAAGCTTAACCTATTGGTTTCTGATATACGTTTAAGTATTCTACGCAACCTAGATGAGCGATTTGACCAAGCCGGAATTCCGACATTTTCCTACCGTAAGAAGGTGCTCGACTTGACGTCCGATTTGTCCGAAAAGCTAGGCTCCGTAAAGTTTGATGGTATTCTGTTGGATGTTCCATGTTCGGGCTCAGGCACCTGGGGACGTACTCCGGAGATGATTCAGCAGTTCTCTACAGCTAAAATAGAAAGCTTCGTTGCTTTGCAAAAGGAAATAGCAGCCAATGTGGTCACCTTCTTAAAGCCAGGGGCATCACTTATTTATATCACCTGCTCAGTTTATGAACAGGAAAATGAAGGCGTACTCGCTTACCTAACAGCGCAGTTCGGTCTTGTCGTGGAAGAAGTACAAGTTCTCCAAGGCTATACCCAAAAGGCGGACAGCATGTTTATTGCTCGTTTAAGAAAATCAATTCCGAACGCTTAATCGCACTTGTTCGGAATCACCAAAACCGGGCAGCTCGCTTTACGGATGACAGACTCCGATACGCTGCCCGAAATAAGGTGCTCAAAGCCGGTACGCCCGTTAGAGCCCATGATGATTAAATCTGCCGACCAGCTGGCGGCAGTATCGATAATCTCGTCGCGAATACCACCCACCTTATTAAAGACAAAAACTTCTTGTGCTCCCGTAAATTCAGCAGCCAATTTACGGAGTTCATCGGAAGCAGATTCCATTTGAATCTCTAGGGCCTCCGGAATAATGATGGGTTGCTGCCCCATAATAGGGTCGGCGCCGATATTGCTTACCGTATTTGGGGGTACTACCGTTATCAAGGCTACAACAGAGTTAAACTCTTGTGCGATATCTTTTGCATATTCGATAGCTTTTTCTGTGCAAGGACTATCATCAACAGCTACTAAAATTCGATTAAATCTTTGTTTCATGATCGTTTGATTTATAGAAAAACATATCTTCGTATTAGAAAAACAACAAATGATTGTGGTTTGTTTTATCAAATGTATATGAAAATGGTATCTGGACGATGTAACCTTTCTATTGTGCCCCTAAGGGCCGAAGCAGCACACCGTAGTGAGATGGTAAGTCAAGTTCTTTTTGGTGAAGAGTTTGAGATTTTAGAAGAAACACAAGATTGGACACGTATTCGTTTGTTTAGCCCTGGCTATGAAGGATGGATTCAAAATGGGCAGTACAGCTTATTGGACCCCGTAGAAGGAGGAAGCAAAGAGGGACGCCGTGTGTTTGTGGTTGATCTTTCTGGTGCTGTAGGGCAAAGTAAAGATTTACACGTTACTTTGGTGCCTGGTACAACGATTGTTATCAACGATTATAGTAGCAGTGTTATCGATTGGTTTGAGCTTGATGGTAAACTTCGCATGCCTACGTTGCGTGATTTTGAAACCGAGTTTCCAAAGTTAATCGCACATTATAAAAACGTACCTTACCTATGGGGCGGGCGTTCGCAATATGGAATAGATTGCTCTGGATTAAGCTTAGCGATATATCGCCACTTTGGTGTAGACTTACCACGTGATGCCTACCAGCAGGCTGAATATGGAGAAGTGGTTGACTTTTTGACGGAAATAAAAGCCGGCGATTTAGCCTTCTTTGATAATGAGGATGGCAAAATTACCCATGTAGGTATTATGATTGATGCGGAGACGATTTTGCACGCTTCGGCACGTGTACGCATTGATAAGATGGATTCTGAAGGAATCTTTAATAAAGAATTAAATCGCTATACGCATAAATTGCGCATTGTAAAACGTTATTTTTAAGAAGGTAATAAAGCCTTAATTTTGATATGATTGAATCGAACAACGCTTATTTGGCAGTAGCCAGTTCACAATTTTTTCCTTCGTTAGCAGCCGATGTATCTTCTTTGCAAACGGATATCCCTGTTTTGAAAGTCGCTGCCGAAGCACTTGATGCTTACCTTAAGGAAACACCTGAATATGCATTGACCGTTTATAGCAAGGCTATCGAGCAGTTTCCAGACCACGCTTTCTTCTATGCTTGTCGCTCGATTATAAATGAGAAACTAGACGATGAAGAGGGGGCTTTTTATGATTATCAAGCCGCAAAAGGGCTAGACTTCAACTACTATACTTTTTTAGAATGGCTAGAGAACCGTCCTTTTGAACAAGAGTCTATTCCTGGAGTCAACTCCCAAAAGGAGCTTCTAGACCATGCCCTTCGGGCGGTGCAAGAGTTTGATTATAGCTATGCCTTGGCTTGCTACACGGAGGCTTTGACGCGCTTTGGTGCCGATGCTGACGTCCTCGTTTATCGTGGACGCTTGTATATGCGTTTGGTGCAGTATGATTTGGCGCTAGCCGATTTTCAGGAAGCACTAGCACTACAGGAGACACATTTCCATGCGTTAATTTCTCGTGCTAAGCTCTACTTAGCTATTCGCGAGCAGGAGCTCGCGCTAGTAGACTTCGCAGCAGCCATAGCACAGGAGCCTGAGAATAGCCTCGGGTATGAGGAGCGCGGCAACTTCCTGATGGAAAAAGGAGTGTACGAAAAGGCGATTCTAGATTTTAATAGCCTAGTTACCCTTTTGCCGGAAGATTTTTATGTTTTCGCGCTGCGTGCTGATTTATTTGAGAAAATGGAAAACTGGCAGTATGCCTTAGCAGACTATGATAAGGCTATAGAATTTAACCCTTATTATTCTGATTTATATGCCTATAGGGCAGAGATAAAGGAGAAGCTAGGCGATGTTGAAGGCGCTATAGCCGATCGCCTCAAATATGAGGAAATTGAAGCTGACGAAGATTAATAACAAATAAGGGACGATTTTTTACATCGTCCCTTATTGTTTATTCTATTTTTTTATCACGGTCTCTTCTACAGCACAAGAACATCCTTTTCCACAGCCTCCAGATTTCCCACCTTTGCTAGGTAGAAAACGTTTAACCAAGTAGATAACGGCTATTATAAAGATAAGGCCGATTATTCCGTATTGAATGCTGATAGCGTCCATAAGCGTTTTATTTTAGTAATTGATAGGCGATAAAAGCAACTACATAAGCCAAGCCGGTCATCATTCCCGTTTGAAGTAGCGTCCACTTCCAAGAGCCTGTTTCGCGTTTTACCGTAGCAATCGTACTCATACATTGCATCGCAAAGGCGTAGAATAAAAGTAATGATATACCTGATGCTAAGTTATAAGCCGGCAAGCCGGTATTTCTATTAATTTCAGTTTTCATTTTTGCAAGAATCGTAGCCTGCTGCTCTTCATCTTCCACATCTACATCGTCACCTAAGCTGTACACAGTAGCCATTGTCGAAACGAATACCTCACGTGCAGCAAAGGAAGATACCAAGCCGATACCCATTTTCCAGTCGTAGCCCAGTGGTTTAACAATAGGCTCAATACCCATGCCAATATAGCCTAAGAAAGAATGCTCCAATTTGTAGGCCGCCACTTCTTGGCTTAAGTCTTCTTCCGGAAGGTTAGGCTGATCTCTCAATACATATTGCTCCGCATTTTCAAACTTATCGTTAGGCCCGAAGCTTCCTAATACCCAAAGTACGATGGCCATCGAAAGGATAATCTTACCGGCACCAAACAAGAAGCTGGAGGTTTTATCCCATACATTTGTCGCTACGTTCATCCAATCGGGCGTCTTATAGGACGGCAATTCGAAAATTAAGAACGACTTATGTTTGTTTTTGATAATCTTGTTTAATATCCATGCCGACAATAAAGCCGCTACAACACCCAAGATATATAGTAAGTTTAAGACTAGACCTTGAAGACCAAATCCCAAAAATGTTTCGTCAGGAATAACTAGACCAATCAATACAATGTAGATTGGTAAACGTGCCGAACAGGTCATGAACGGTGTAACCAACATGGTTATTAAGCGCTCTTTAGTGTTCTCAATATTACGGGCAGACATAATCGCTGGAATAGCACAGCCAACACCCGACATCAATGGGATAACAGATTTACCATTCAATCCATACGGACGTAGCCAACGGTCCATTAAAAAGACCACACGGCTCATATAGCCCGTTTCCTCCATGATGGAAACCAACAAGAAGAGGATCGCAATTTGTGGAACGAAGATTACGATACCCGCAATACCAGTTAATACCCCTTGCGTAAGCAAATCTGATATTGGTCCTTCAGGCAGTACCGTTGATGCATAGCTGATGAAGTCCGAGAAAGATTCATCGATGAAATCCATAATTGGCGTAGCCAAGATGAATACCATCTGAAAGATGAAAAATAAAACAGCAAAGAAAATCGCATATCCCCAAACCGGGTGCAATAAAACTTTATCTATTTTGTTTGTTTTGCTGAGGTGTAAGTTCTCCTTACGGAAAACGATATCTTCAAGGTCTTTATCAATCTTGTTGTTACGTAAGATTGATTCCGACTTTTGTAATTCAGCCGTTGTAACGTTATATTTTGTGCGTATGGCGGCAAGCGCTGTTTGCTGATCTTCTTTTAAGAAAGCTACATATTCTTGCGCTAGGTATTGCCACGTTTGATATTCTGTCTGTAGGGGGAATAATTTTTTAGCCTCCTCCAGCGCATCATTATATTTAGGGTCAATCCCGAAAGAACTAACGTAGTAGGATGGACGTTCATCAAAAGCTTGGATAAGCTCTTGTATACCATGCTTATTACGTGCGTCAGTGGTGTAAACCTTCGTGTTTAAGTATTTTTCAAGGAGTTGGTAATCAATCTCCATACCTTTATCTTTCGCCTCATCAATCATATTGATGACAAATAGAGCCGGTACGCCAAGCTCACGCGCTTGTTGATAGAGAACGATAGAACGTTTAATATTGTTCGGTTCACTAATGACTACCACTAAGTCAGGGTGCGATTTATTCTCTTTATCGCCCAATACACGGTACACAATTTCTTCATCCAGAGAAGTTGGAAAAAGGGTGTAGGTACCCGGTAAGTCAATTAAAGTGTAGGTTTTACCATTTGCTTTAACCGTTCCTTCTCTTTTTTCGACTGTAATTCCAGGGTAGTTACCTACCTGTTGGTGCGATTTAGTGATACGGTTGAATACAGATGTTTTTCCTACGTTAGGATTCCCCAGTAGGGCTATAATCGGATTACTCATATTTTTTTATTTTTCAACGAAAATTTGACAGGCTTCAGAAGTACGGATAGCGATTAAGGTATTCGAGCTGTGAATATGAATACCAATTGGACCATTGAAAGGGGCTTTATGTTTTATTTCTACCAGGCTGCCTGGCAATAAACCCATTTCTAGAAATTTCGACGGAATTTCATTCGAACTAGCAGCACTTATCACTGCTTTTTCTCCTATTGCCAGTATAGCTAAACTGAAACTTTTCTGCATTTTTTCGTTTAAAAAATTATATACTTTATATTCGGGATGTATTTAAACACGTTTGTTCCAAATATAGTTAATTTAGATTGATTCTACGGTTTAAAGGTGTCACACTTTTGTTTTAATTAGGAAAATAGCATGAAAATAGATGAAGAAATAAAAGTGAGAAAATTCTCCAGTGATTGGCAGCGCGCCTCAATTAATATTGCCTTTACGGCAAATTGGTTGAATCTAATCCTCGAGAAAAGAGCCGCAAAAAAGCAAATAACCTTACAGCAATTTAATGTATTACGGATTCTTAGAGGCCAATTCCCCAATCCATCGACGAATAGCCTCATCAAATCACGTATGATTACGAGTATGCCCGATATATCACGCCTAGTGGATCGTATTGTTACAAAAGGACTGGTATCGCGCGAGAAAAATAGAGAAGATAAGCGCGCCGTAGATTTATACATCACTCCTAAAGGGATGGAACTACTGGAAGAAATTGAAACCGAAATGATGATGACGGATGTGTTGCCAAACCATATATCCGAGGAAGAGGCTTTTGCGCTTAGCGAATTGCTAGATAAATTCAGAGGTAATTATAACGAAAAAGGCTAGCCCGAGGCTAGCCTAAATTTTAGTGATTATGATCATGACTATGGTCATGGTCGTGATGCTCGTGTGAATGTCCATGCGAGCCATCTCCATGATCATGGCTGTGGCCATCGAAGAAGAAGTTCGCTAGGGATACCAATACGCCAAGTAAGACGGCTAGCATTTTCTTTTTGTTAAAATGATGGTGATCTGCAGATCCCGATTCAAATAAGATTGTCGTCGAGATGTGTAAGAAGATACCGATAACAATGGCCATGATCTTATCAAAGTACTGCGAGATATTACCAATCTCACCGTCGCTAATGCCTTTGCTCGTCAAGAAACCTAATGGCGTCATAGCAGCGAACAGTAAGAGGAAAAAACCGATTTTTGTCTTGCTAAGGCGTGTGTTAATTAACAAACTACCCAAAGCAAAAGCCGCCGGTATATGATGAATAGCGATGCCGAATACCAATTCGGAGCGCAAGCCTGCAGCTAACGGCATACCCTCTAAGAAAGCATGCAGACACAGACTAATCATAATGCCTAAGGGGAAAATATTGTAATCGTGGTGATGAATATGACCATGCTCGATGCCTTGCGAAAACTGCTCTAAAAACAGCTGAAACAAGAAACCGCCCAAGATATATAGACCTATTACTTCCGGACTGGTGGTATTGCTTATATACACGTGGGGAATCAAATGCAGCACGGTAATACTGAATAGATAGGCTCCACTAAAAGATAAAATAAGCTTCAACAGGCTGGCGTTTGTTCTTTTTACAAAGAAAACCGCTAGACCACTGATAAAGGCCGAAAGGAAAAGAATCGATACGATTAAAAATGAACTCATATATTATGTTGTTGTGAGATTTTCTTCGGTAGCCATAAAGCTCGGGAAAACGCGCTTAAATAAATAGCCTACGCCTGTTCCAATCAATATGCCGAGCAATGCGCCACAGAGCACATCAGCAGGATAATGGACGCCTACATAGATTTGCGAAATGCTAATCAAGGAAGCCCATGTGATACTTAACCAAAGGGTATGTTTCCATTTACGACGGAAAAGAGCAATCCAAAAGAAAGCCATAGCGAAATGGTTGGTGGCGTGGGAAGAGGTAAAGCTCATGCCCGAACCACAGCGTACGCGGATGTTTACATTTTCCTTAAAAACAAGGTCATTACACGGACGAACACGGTTGACATTCTTTTTAATTAAGTGCGAAGAAACAGCATCAGAAATACCGAAATTCGCTAATGTAAACGCAACGATGATAATCCCCATTTTCCCATAATGCTTAATAAAGAAGATAATGAGAAATAGATATAAAGGCGCCCACGTATATGGATTTCGAAGAATAGGCAATAGCCAATCAAAAAAAGGATTACTCAATCCTTGATTAATGGCTAAAAAAACCTCTTGGTCAAAATGAATTAATTGATTCAGCATAGATTTTTGCAGATGTTTGTAATTTTCAAAAATAATGAATAAAACTAAACATCCTTAGTATTTAACTAAATGAAACTAAGTTGCAACAAAGATAGTATTTCCTTTGTAATTTGAAAAGATTTATATGATAATTTAGGATATAAAGCTATTTTTACACATAAATTAATCCAATATGACATTAATAAAATCGATTTCAGGTATTCGTGGTACGATTGGAGGACGAGCTAGTGAAGGTTTGACTCCTATTGATATTGTAAAGTTCACTGCTGCTTTTGGCAAAATATTGTTAGAGAAATCAAACAGTAAAACGATAGTAGTAGGCCGTGATGCACGTTTATCTGGTGAGATGGTGAGTAATTTGGTAGTTGGAACGCTGCAAAGTATTGGAGCTAACGTTATAGATTTAGGCCTATCCACGACGCCAACGGTGGAACTTGCTGTACCTGCTGAGCAGGCGGCGGGAGGTATTATCTTGACGGCTTCGCACAACCCAGCACAATGGAACGCCTTGAAGCTGTTGAATGCTAAAGGTGAATTTATTAATGACGCCGAAGGACAAGCGGTCTTGTCTTTGGGCGAAAGTCTAGACTTTGACTTTGCCGAAGTGGAACAATTAGGCACGGTAAAAATAGATGATAGCTACCAACAAAAACATATCGACGCTGTTTTAGCGTTACCTTTAGTCGATGTAGCAGCCATTAAAAATGCAGGCTTCAAGATTGCGGTAGACGCGGTGAACAGTACCGGAGGAACCTTTATTCCTGCGCTATTAGAAGCGCTAGGTGTAGAGACCATCTATAAGATACACTGTGAGCCCAATGGGCAGTTTCCACACAACCCTGAGCCTTTAAAAGAGCATTTAACGGATCTTTCCGAAGCCGTTACCGCTAATAAAGCTGATTTAGGTATCGCTGTAGATCCTGATGTTGACCGTTTGGTCTTCATGATGGAAGATGGCGAGCTTTTTGGTGAGGAGTATACATTAGTCGCTGTAGCCGATTATATCTTGCAACATACCCCAGGAAATACGGTTTCTAACTTATCGTCTACACGTGCTTTACGTGATGTGACGCAAGCACATGGCGGCACCTATTCTGCAGCAGCAGTAGGAGAGGTCAATGTCGTGACGAAAATGAAAGAGGTAGAAGCAGTGATTGGTGGTGAGGGTAACGGAGGTATTATTTATCCAGACTCGCATTACGGACGTGACGCACTTGTTGGTGTTGCATTATTCTTAACGCATTTAGCGAAGTTAAACGTGAAAGTTTCAGCTTACCGTGCTAGCTTACCACAGTACTACATGTCAAAAAATAAAATTACGCTGACGCCAGGTTTAGACATCGATGCGCTATTGGTTCAGATGGAAGAAAAATATAAGCATGAAACCTTCACTAATATCGATGGTTTAAAAATCGATTTTGAAAACGAGTGGGTGCACTTACGTAAATCAAATACAGAGCCTATCATCCGTATTTATTCGGAAGGTCCAACGCAAGAGGCAGCAGATGCTATTGCACAAAAAATTATGCAAGAAATACAAGCGATTGTTGGTTAATCCACCGCGTGTATAACGTATATAGAAAAGGCCTGATCATCGATCAGGCCTTTCTGTTTATTATCTATTCGGTTATACTACTTACCATTTCCAAGCAAGGATACGCACCACTTTATGGCCTTGACGCATCGTGATAACCTCCACTTTGCTCGCTTTATTGTATTCCAATACGGCGATAAGTGGTTTTAAGTTTTCTTTATCAGAGATTAAAGTCGTGATCCATCCTAAACGATCTTTGAATGGCATACTTTCGTAAATCATGGTGCGCACAAATTGGCGCTCTCCACCTTCACACCATAACTCATTCGGGTGTCCACCAAAATTTTGAACAGGAAGCTTATCCGTTTTTTTGTTCAGGTTGTTAAACTTCTTTGTCGTCTTTTGCCAGTTTTCCTCACGCGATTTGTAGAACGGTGGGTTACACATAACAGCATCAAAACGGTCGGTTTTAGAAATGATATCTTGAAAAATATGCGTACGATCACGCTGAATACGAACCTCAATTTGTTTTTTAAGTCCACCGTTTGACTTTACATTCGTCTGCGCCGCCTGTACTGCTGATTCATCAATATCTGTCGCTACAAAGCTCCATTGGTTGATGCGCTGGCCTAAGATTGGGTATATACATGAAGCACCAGTACCGATATCAAGGATGCGGATATCTGCACCTGTAGGGTGTTTCTCTTCTTTATTTTCATTGATAAGGTCGGCCAAGTAATGGATATAGTCTGCACGACCAGGTATTGGTGGGCAAAGGCTATTTTTAGGGATAGACCATTGGTCAATCTGATAGTATTGCTTAAGTAATGCTTTATTCAATTCAACGATAGCATCCGGATTTGCAAAGTCGATAGATGCGTTACCGTGCTGTGCTTCAATGATGTACTCTTTTAGCGGGGCATGAACGCGTTGAAGTTTTTGAAAATCGTAGCCTTTATTATGCAGATTTCTAGGGTGTAAATGTTTATCGTATTGCGTTATGTCCATGTGTTAAAGAATATTTTTGCAAAGTTACCATAATTATCCCTGATTCCTAATTTGGTTTTCGTGCCTTTCGCGAAATGTACGAAAACTATTTTTTTACTTATGTTTGTTGGAAATATAGCACTGTGGCAGATTTTAATATACAAGAGTTTCTCGATAAGAAGGTTCTACAATTTAATCAACCTGATTTTATACCCAATGACCCCATCGTTATTCCGCATCTTTTCACGAAGAAGCAGGATATTGAAATCATGGGTTTCTTTGCTTCTATACTGGCTTGGGGGCAGCGTAAAACCATTATCAATAAATGTAAGGAGCTGATTGAACGGTTTAACGGCTCTCCTCATGAATTTATTGTTGGCCATGCCGATGAGGACCTAAAGCAACTGTTAGGCTTCAAACACCGCACCTTTAATGAGGTCGATTTGCTCTATTTTGTGGCTTTTCTACGTTTTCACTATACCCATTTTGACAGCTTAGAGGATGCTTTTTTGTTAGGAACAGAAGAGGGACAGCCGTTTACGATGGAGAGCGCCTTAAATCATTTTAAAGATTATTTCTTCAGCCTGCCCGACTATCCAATTCGTACACGAAAGCATGTCAGTGCGCCACGTCAGAAATCAAGCTGCAAGCGGCTGAACATGTATTTACGCTGGATGGTGCGTCAGGATCAGCAAGGAGTAGACTTTGGAATTTGGAAGCGCATTCAGCCAGCCGATTTAATCTGCCCATGTGATGTGCATGTAGAGCGTGTGGCACGTCGTTTCGGGCTGCTGACAGCCGACAAACTGAACTGGAAGACAGCCGTCGAGCTGACGGATAATTTAAAAGCTTTTGACCCCTCGGATCCTGTTAAATATGATTTCGCCCTTTTTGGATTAGGTGTTGAAGGGGAGATATAAAAAAATCGAAGCCTAGGCTTCGATTAGAGTAATTTAAACATTTCTTTATGTGGGCCAATACCGGGGATATCAAAACTATCCGACATAAATTCATAGCCCAACGCCTCATAGAAAGGAAAGGCTATCTCGCGTGCATTGAACCATAAATAGCGCGCATCAAGTTGCGTACTTAAATGGATCTCTGCCGCCTCTACCAAAGCCTTAGCATAGCCTTTACGGATATGGTCGGGATGTGTAGCCATACCGCGAAGACGGTAGGTTGTACCATTCAGCTTTCCATGCTTATCCAACTGGCAGCTCAGTACGCAAACGAGCTCCTGCTCCTCGGTGAAGTAGCCCAGGTGGAAGGTGCTAGGCTCACTATCTTCCGCATTGATACAGGACGATTCAGCCATGCCATTGCGCAAGACTAAGCTCCGCAAGGGAAGCGTTTGGTTAGGATGAATAAACCTAACCATGCGCTTGAATTTTTTGTAATAAGTCTACCATTCTGTTGGAGTAGCCATATTCATTATCATACCAACCAACAACTTTTACCAATCCGCCTACAATAGACGTTAGCTCTGCATCAAACACGCAGGAGTAGGGGTTGTTGATAATATCCACTGATACAATCGGGTCTTCCGTATAGAACAGTACGTTCTTTAAGTCTCCCGCTGCGGCTTCTTTAAATTTCAGATTGATTTCCTCAACCGTTGTTTCAGCTTTTAGCGTACAGGTGAAATCTGTCAGGGAACCGTTTAGAACGGGAACACGGATACCTGCACCACCTAAGTTTCCAGCTAGATGAGGAAAAACATTGGTGATGGCTTTCGCTGCTCCAGTGCTTGTCGGTATAATAGACGAAGAGGCAGCTCTTGCGCGGCGCAAATCGCGGTGTGGAGCATCGTGCAAGTTTTGATCGCCCGTCATGGAGTGTACCGTAGTGATATAGCCATCTTTGATGCCCCAGTTTTCATCGAGAATCTTAACCAGTGGAGCCACATTATTCGTGGTGCATGAAGCATTAGAGAAAAGTGGTGTACGCCAGTCAAAATCAGCATCGTTAATCCCCAGAACTACCGTAGGTACCTCCTTATCGGGCGATGGTGCAGAGATAATGGTCTGCTTAGCGCCTGCTTGCAGGTGTAAAGAAGCCTTCTCTTTGCTTGTGAAAAAACCGGTAGACTCAACGACAACATCGATATCCATGGCTGCCCATGGTAGGTTGGCCGGATTCGATTCACTCAGGATGCGAATAGCTTTACCGTTGATGTAGATATGTTGATCATCATGATTAACGTGTTGATCAAAAGGACCATGTACCGAATCATACTTCAGTAAATGAGCTAGCGTCTTTGTGTCCGCTAGATCATTTATGGCGATAATGTCAATGCTGCCTTCAGCATGACGGCGGTACAGATTTCGCAACGTATTTCTACCAATACGCCCAAAACCGTTGATCGCAATTTTCATTATTTTGTGTAGTTAGAAAGGATAAAATCTACTGTTTTGTCACCCTCCCAATTACTTTTTAGCTGTCCATCAGCACCGTAAACGTAGTTTGCAGGAAATTGATTAGGGACGTGTATTTTTTGAATAAAGTCTTGGTTACGATCGTACAGAACTTCAACGTTAGGTTTGTCAACAAGCTCTTTACCGAAAGTTTCTAAGAATGAAGACATCAAGGCTGGGTCATTCATAGACACGAAGTAAATGTTTACATTTTTTAGCTTGTCATAGTTCTTCGCTAAGATTCCAGCTTCTTGTTGGCAATGGCCACAGTTAGGGTCAAAAAGAACAAATACGGTATTTCTACCTGCTTTGATATCCTCTTTGGTAAAGCCAATACCAGATTTAACTTTGAAAAATTTAAAGTCAGGAATACTTGCTGCCGCTTCTTTTGCTAAAGGAGGCATTTGTTGTGATGCAGCACCTTCCGCATGTTCTGGAGTTTGCGCATGAGCACCATTCGATGCTTCTTGTGTAGTTTCCTGTTGAGCAGTTTTTTCTTGATTGTTTGATTGACAGCCGGTCAAGTTTACCAAGCCACATAAAGCAAGAGCACTAAATATGTATTTCATTTCCATCTATTTTTATCTAAGCAAAATTAGTCAAAATAAGATGAATGGAGGAGGGGAAATGATTTAATGATGCTAATATGAGATTAATTGTTACACAAAAAAAACAGGGCTTATCAATTTGATAAGCCCTGTTTTCTATGATGAAGGTAGTATTCTTATGGAGTAACTACTTTTGCTTCTTCTGTTTTTTCTTCTGTAATGTGTTTTCCACGTCCTAAATCGTAAACCGAAGGAGCAGCAAGTACGATTGAAGAGTACGTACCCACAACGATACCGATTAAGATAGCGAAAGAGAATCCACGGATAACATCACCACCGAAGATGAATAACACAACCAATACGAAGATAATCGTTAAGGAAGTAATTACCGTACGGCTTAAAGTGGTGTTGATCGCATGGTTAATAACATCACCGAAGTTTTTGCTGTGTGCACCTGGCTTGCCAAGGTCTTCACGAATACGGTCAAATACAACAACCGTATCATTCACCGAGTAGGCTAGTACCGTTAGGATTGCAGCCACAAAGTGTTGGTCAATATCTAAAGAGAAAGGTACGATACCATCCAAAATAGAGAATAAACCTAACAAGATAACACCATCGTGGATCGTCGCAAAGGCTGCTCCGATAGAGTATTGCCATTTGTGGAAACGAACTAAGATGTAGGCAGCAATGATAATGATAGAGAAGATACCCGACCAAATCGCTCTGTCTTTAATATCTGTAGCAATAGAAGGACCTACTTTTTGTGAAGATAAGATCTCATGCTTGTTACCTGAAATTTTTGATAAACCTTCGTTCAACTTAGCTAATACTTCTTTATCAGCTTCGTCACTAGTCTCATCGATATGGTAAGTCGTTGTTACACGAACTTGGTTTTCACTACCGAACGTTTTAACCTCTGTAGATGAAGCGAAAGTCTCATCTAAGTTCTTACGTACATCTTCTAAATCTACTGGCTTCTCGTAAGCTACAGTGAACGTACGACCACCACGGAAGTCAACACCTAATGTGAATCCTTTTGTGAAGATAGAAGCCACACAGATAATCATAGCTACAACAGAGATAGCATAGAATGTTTTACGTTTCTTGATGAATTGGAAGTTCGCGTTCAACAATGTGTTTGCCGACCAAGGGTAAGACACAGAGATCTTCATGTCTTTACTCAACATGTATTCGAAAATAATACGAGAGATAAAGATAGAGGTGAACAATGATGTTGCGATACCAATCATTAATGTTGTTGCAAAACCTAAGATTGGTCCACTACCGAAGAAGAATAACACTAAACCTACTAAGAACGTCGTAATCTGCGAATCTAAGATAGAAGGCATCGCATGTTTGTAACCATCACTGATTGCTTGACGAATGCTTTTTCCACCTCTTAATTCCTCACGGATACGCTCATAGATAAGTACGTTGGCATCTACCGCCGTACCCATCGTTAATACGATACCAGCAATACCAGGAAGCGTAAGTACAGCATTTAAAGATGCTAAGATACCCATCAAGAAGAATACGTTGAATAATACCGCAATGTTAGCTGCGATACCAGCACGGTTGTAGTAAGAAATCATGAAGATCATAACAACTACGATACCGATTACCGCAGAGTTGATACCTGCGTCGATTGCTGCTTGACCTAATGAAGGACCTACGATAGCCTCTTCAACGATTTTAGCTGTAGCCGGTAGACGACCTGCTTTCAATACGTTAGCTAAATCTTTCGTATCTTCAATGGTGAAGCTACCCGAGATTTGTGAGTTACCATTAGGAATTTCTTCGTTAACAGAAGGAGCAGAGTATACAACACCATCCAATACGATAGCGATAGCCTCGCGGTTTTGAGCCGCTTGTGCCGTTACTCTACGCCATTGACGCGCACCATCCATGTTCATCTCCATAGAGACAACAGGATTGTTGTGTTGGTCAAAGTTATCACGTGCATCTGTAACAACATCACCTGTCATTACCGCACCTGTTTCTGTAGATGCTAATTTAATAGCATATAAAGAAAGGAAGTTTGGTGTTCTTTGTTCTGGTTTAACAGCCCATAAAAGTTTTAAGTTAGCAGGAATGTTAGCTTTAACTTCTGGACGGTTTAAGTAGGCGTTTACACGAGCGGTGTCTTTAAGGTTCGCCATACCTACCATTGGGCCTGGTGCCAATTGAGGCTGACCATTTTGCTCCATGTAGGTAGCAGGGCTTAAGATGCTGAACAAAGGATTGTTTGCTGCAACCTCAGGACTAACTGTCGCTGCAGAATCTTTCTTTTCGTTCTTAGCAGCACCTAAGTTTGCTAATAAGTTATCATCACGTTTCGTTGAATCTGTAGCAACGCTATCTTTAGCCGTAGCTGTAGTAGCCGTTGTAGATTTCAATGAAGATGCTAAAATACCGTTGATGTTCTCCAATAATGGGTAAACTTGGAAGTTGCTGTGTGTTTCGTAGAATTCTAACTTCGCAGAACCTTGAAGTAATTTACGTACACGAGCCTCATCGTTTACACCAGGAAGTTCAATCAAAATACGGTTTGTACCTTGTTGAATCTGAATGTTAGGCGATGCAACACCAAATTTATCAATACGCGTACGTAATACTTTGTATGAATTTTGGATAGCATTGTCCGACTCTTTCGTTAAGAAGTTACGTACTTCCGCATCAGAGCTTGACGCTTTGATTAACGTAGAGTTATCTTTTGTAGCGAAGAAAGAAGCTAATGGAGTTGTAGCTCCTGAAGCTTTATAATCTTCAACAAATAAATCAACAACACTTTTGTTTACAGACTTACTCTTCTGAAGTGCGTTAGCAACGGAAGCATTGAATTTTTCATCTTTAGGATTATTAGCTAAGTTTTTGATAAGCTCGTCCAAGGATATTTCCATGGTTACGTTCATACCTCCTTTAAGGTCAAGACCTAAAGCCAACTCATGTGCTTTAGCTTCTCTATAGGTAAACTTCGCTAGTCCAAGATTATAAACCTCTTCACCAGCCATAGAATCTAAATATGCTTTTTCTTTGGCCATATCGCCTTTCGCATATTCAGCAGCGTCGCGTTCCACTTTACGTGTAACAAACGTGAATGATAGGGAATAGAGGCATGCTATTGATACCACTATCACCAAGAATTTAATCAGCCCTTTACTCTGCATTGTCTGTATTCGTGTATTAAGTTATTTAGTTTAATATCTATTTCTGATTTAAGTCTAATGGTATAAGAACCACGATTGGCAAAGGTATAAAAATTTTGCAGAATCAAAAGATTATTGGCTATTTATCAAAATAAAAAGGATTGTCTTGTCCTTAGCCCTTGATAAACAGCTGTTAAAAAAATGTTAAGCCTTGCCTATAAAATTGTAAAGCCCAACCTTCCATCACTGGAAAAATTGGGCTTTACGTACGTGTTTGTTTTGTTAAAATAACGTTTATTTGATGATGTATTTAACACCAAAAGTGAATCCATCACCGTTAAATCCTGTACCTTTATTGAAACCGATGTAAGGTTTGTAATCTAAGTGAACAGCTAGAGGAAGCGTAGGAAGTTTAAACTCCAAACCTGCTTGTGGACGTACACCTAACCATACTTTATCGCCTACATAGCTACCCGTATGGAAGCCTACTTGCGCACCAGCACCAGCATACCAAGAAAGACCTTGTGCTTCAGGAATTGCTCTTTGGTATAACCAGTCAGCACCCAACGAGATCCAGTTGCTACCAAAAGCAGCTTGGAACTGTGCTGCTGAAGTACCTGTTAACGCTGTCTTGTACTGAATACCTGCATTAGCGCCGTCACTTCCGTCAAACACAATACCAATTGCGGACTTGTATGGTGTTTGTGCTTTTGCTTCATTTAATCCGATAGTTAAAGCAGTAACAGTTAATAAAGGTAAAATTACTTTTTTCATGTGTATATAATTTGTTTTGTAATGTAGGGGGACACCTGTTGTTCAGTTAATCCTTGGACGGATTGTTTGCAAATAGCTTGCCAAACATGCACAAAAACGTAAAAAAGATGTTTTTTTAATTTGAATGTCATCGTTTTGATAAAAAAAGAATTTTGTTTGCGTTTTCACGAAAATTGTGTAGTTTTGCCTGGCAAATAGAAACTCCAAAATATTTGCCCTATGCAGTTAGACCCACAAAAATTCGTAGCCGAAGGCCTTACATACGATGACGTTTTATTAATTCCAGCTTACTCGGAAATTTTACCTCGCGACGTTGATACAAGTACACAATTAACGAGAAATATTCGATTGAACATCCCTTTAGTATCTGCTGCTATGGATACGGTGACGGGTGCTGAATTGGCTATTGCTATTGCGCAGGCTGGTGGTATCGGTATGTTGCACAAAAATATGAGCATTGCTGAGCAAGCTGCTGAAGTGCGTAAAGTAAAACGTTCAGAAAGTGGGATGATCCAAGATCCAGTAACGCTAGAGCAAGGAGCAACCGTAGGTGACGCTTTTAAAATTATGCGCGACCATAAGATTGGTGGTATTCCAATTATCGATGCGGCAGGTAAGCTTGTAGGTATCGTTACTAACCGTGACTTACGCTTCCAGAAAGATATGACGAAACCTATTGTGGAGTTGATGACAAAAACAGACCTTGTTATTGCACCTGTAGGAACCGACTTAATCCAAGCGGAGGAAATCTTACAAAATCAAAAAATCGAAAAATTACCGGTCGTTGATGAAAACGGCTTCCTTAAAGGATTAATTACCTTTAAAGATATCCAGAAATATAAACACTACCCAAATGCTGCTAAAGATAGCCACGGCCGTTTATTAGTAGGTGCCGCTGTTGGTGTAACAGCAGATACCTTAGAGCGTGTGGAAGCATTGGTACATGCAGGTGTAGATGTTGTAACGATTGATACAGCACATGGACACTCTAAAGGTGTTATTGTGAAGTTGAAAGAAGTGAAAGCGGCATTCCCTGATTTACAAGTTATCGTAGGTAACATTGCTACAGGTGCAGCAGCCAAAGCATTAGCTGATGCGGGAGCAGATGCTGTGAAAGTAGGTATTGGACCTGGTTCAATCTGTACAACGCGTATTATTGCTGGTGTTGGGGTACCTCAATTATATGCTGTGTATGAAGTTGCTAAAGCATTAAAGGGTACTGGAGTTCCTTTAATTGCGGATGGCGGTATCAAACAAACAGGTGATATCGCTAAAGCTATCGCAGCAGGGGCAGACACAATTATGGCAGGTTCACTTTTCGCAGGGGTAGAAGAGGCACCAGGAGAAACCATTATCTATGAAGGACGTAAATTTAAATCGTACCGTGGTATGGGTTCATTGGAGGCTATGGAGAAAGGGTCGAAAGATCGTTACTTCCAAGATGTAGAAGAAGATATTAAAAAATTAGTGCCTGAAGGTATCGTTGGTCGAGTGCCTTACAAAGGTACCTTAGCTGAAGTTGTTTATCAATATATTGGTGGTTTACGTGCATCAATGGGCTACTGTGGTGCTGGAAGCATCGAGCGTCTTAAAGAAGCACAGTTTGTACGTATCACAGGAGCTGGCTTACGTGAGTCGCACCCACACAATATTTCGATTACGAAAGAAGCGCCAAACTACAACAGTAGAGGCTAATTGAAAAAAGTTTGACTTTCTTTCAGTTATATATAATTTTATATAAAGTTTAACGTTATTAACATAAAGAAAGATTCGTAATTTAGGTTAATAATTGGTTTAGATAAAGTTCGAGGCTCCTGCCTCGAACTTTTCTTTTTTTAAGGCTAATTATCTCGGCCATAAGTTCTAAAGCGGATTTCCTTAGTTTATTCTTGTTTTATTATGCTAAGTACTTGTTTTGCTGGCTAAAGCTTTGCTGTCTACTCGTTGCTAAGTTGCGGATAGCAGACCTATTGTTGGGCTGTTCTTGCTGGGTAGATGACCTCGGAAAAGGAAGCTAAGGAGGCATCGATGTATGCCATATTAGATGTGTAAGCTGATTTTTTGATTGTTGGTAATAAAAGTAGCGAGAGGGGGGACTCTAGCTGTCGCTGGGTTTTGCATAAAGCCTGCAGAGTTGATACTAAGATCAGGCTCCGCAGGCTAATGAATTCGATTTCTCTCTTCTTTATTAATAGTTCGTTATTTTATTTCGAACGTAGTTTTGCACGGATAAATTCATAATTCATGCGAGCAATATTAAGCACGGATATCCCTTGTGGACATTCTACTTCACAGGCTTCAGTATTGCTACAATGACCGAAACCAGCTTCATCCATAGCATTTACCATGTTGGTGACACGTGCTGACCTTTCAATGTCGCCTTGCGGCAGCAGACTGAGGTGAGTGATCTTTGCCGAAGTGAACAAGGCCGCACTACCATTTTTACAGGTTGCTATACAAGCGCCACAACCAATGCAGGCTGCGGAGTCGAAGGCGGCCTCTGCCGTCGGATGGCCGATAGGTAATGCAAGTGCATCGGGAGCTTGTCCTGTATTGGTGGATATGTAGCCTCCTGCTGAAATGATGTGATCCATTGCCGAGCGATCTACACTGAGGTCTTTGCGGACAGGGAAAGCACCAGAGCGGAAAGGCTCTAAGTAAACCGTATCTTCATCTTTAAAAGAACGAAGGTGCAGCTGGCAGGTCGTTGTATTTTCTAGCGGACCATGCGCGATACCATTAATCATCATGCCACATTGCCCACAGATACCTTCACGACAATCGTGGTCAAAGGCTACCGGGTCTTCATCTTCCAAAATAAGTTTTTCATTAAGACTGTCCAGCATTTCTAAGAAAGACATATGCGGATTGAGCTCTTCTAATAGGTAGGATTTTAGTTCGCCAGGATCTGATTGGTTTTGCTGGCGCCATATTTTTAGCGTGAGTTTCATCGTGTACTTATTTGTAACTTCTTACAGTTGGTTTGATAAATTCGAAGTTTAGCTGTTCTTTATGTAGAATTGGCTGCTCGGGTTTTTCATTCCATTCCCAAGCTGATATAAATTGGTAAGCCTCATCGTTACGCATAGCTTCGCCATCTTCGGTTTGATATTCTTCTCTGAAATGTGCTCCGCAGGATTCATTTCTACTTAAGGCATCATGACACATCAATTCAGCAATCTCTAGGTAATCGGCCACACGGCCAGCCTTTTCGAGCTCATTGTTGATCGTCTGCGGGGTGCCTGGTATTTTTACATGTTGATAAAAATCTTGACGTAAGTCTTGAATACTTTGGATGGCCTTTTTTAAACCTTCCTCCGTACGGCTAAGTCCACAGTAGTCATATAAAATTTTACCGACCGCTTTGTGGTAATGATCTACCGTTTTATTGCCTTGAATTTTAAGTAGCTGCTCGAGCTTCGCTTTCACATCGGCTTCCGCCTGTTGAAAAGCAGGGTGATCAGTACTTATTTTTCCTGTGTGAATTTCATTGGACAAGTAGTTGCTCAACGTATAGGGAGCAATGAAATAACCATCAACAGATGCTTGTAGTAAAGAGTTTGCCCCTAATCGGTTGGCACCATGATCTGCAAAATTAGCTTCGCCCAGTGCGAAAAGACCAGGAATGGTGCTCATTAGGTCATAATCTACCCACAGCCCGCCCATAGAGAAATGCGCTGAAGGCGAAATCATCATCGGTACTTCATAAGCATTGTATCCTGTTATTTTAAGGTACATATCGAACAGGTTGCCATACTTTTCTTTGATTTTTGGAAGCCCTTGTTCCCGAATAGCTTTTCCAAAGTCAAGGTATACCGCATTCTTGAGGGGCCCAATACCGAAACCCGCATCAATACGTTCTTTCGCTGCGCGGGATGAAATATCACGTGGCGCTAAGTTTCCAAAAGCAGGGTAGCGGCGCTCTAAATAATAGTCGCGTTCCTCCTCAGGTATATCATTCGCATTTCTGTTTTCGTCCTTAAGCTTAGGTACCCATATCCTTCCGTCATTACGCAGTGATTCCGACATCAGCGTAAGCTTAGATTGATAATCCCCCGATTGTGGGAGTGAGGTAGGGTGTATCTGAATCCAACTTGGACTAGCCATGTAAGCTCCCTTTTTGTGGGCACGCCAAATCGCCGATCCATTACAGCCCATCGCTAAGGTCGATAGGTAGTATATTTTTCCATAACCACCAGTGGCGAGGACTACAGCATGAGCGGAATGCCTTTCTATAGCACCTGTATCTAGGTTGCGCACGATAATACCTCGTGCTTTACCGTCTACAACCACTAAGTCCAACATTTCATGACGGGCATGTAGTTTTACCGATCCTTTTTGCACCTGTCGCATCATCGCTTGGTAGGAGCCTAGCAGCAACTGTTGTCCTGTTTGCCCGCGAGCATAAAAAGTGCGGCTTACCTGAACGCCACCAAAAGAGCGGTTGTTTAGGTAGCCTCCATATTCACGACCAAAGGGAACACCTTGTGCTACCGCCTGGTCGATTAAGTTTAATGAACATTCAGCCATGCGATATACATTGGCTTCACGCGACCTAAAGTCACCACCTTTAATGGTGTCAACAAACATCCGGAAGACGCTATCGCCATCATTTTTATAATTCTTGGCAGCGTTCACACCACCTTGCGCAGCGACCGAGTGGGCGCGCCGCGGGCTGTCTTGAAAACAATAGGTACTAACATTGTAGCCCATTTCACCCAAGGAGGCCGCTAAAGAGGCGCCAGCAAGGCCGGTACCTACAACAATAACGTCCAATTTTTTGCGATTCGCCGGATTGACGAGTTTAGCAGTTTTTTTATAGTTATCCCATTTATCGGCTAGAGAGCCTTCGGGAATACGTGCGTTTAATTCCATAGCTTGAGTAGCTTAACGTAAATAGATGTAAATAGGCATGAGTGCAAATCCGGTACATACCAGCACGGAGAAGGTGATGCCAATATATTGTACCCACTTGCCATACTTCGGATGGTAAAGACCAAAGCTGCGTATAGCGCTGTGAATGCCATGAATAAGGTGGTAGCATAAAGCAATCATAGCTAATACATATATCACCACATACCACCATTCTTTAAAAGTAGTAACCACAATCTCATAGAGGTCCTTTTGTCCATCGGCATCTAAAGGCACCGTTCCAAACTTGTATACATACCAGAAGTTTTTGAAATGGATAACCAAAAATATAAGAATGATACTTCCTAGTATACCCATATTTCGGCTATACCATTTACTTGCTCGCCCACGTTTATCTTGGCGATAAGCGCCACTAGATTTTTTGTTCGTTAGCGTTACTTTGAGTGCAAAAAAGGCATGTGCCAAGATGCTTAAGTAAAGCACATAAGAAACAATTTTGATTAATCCATTTTTGGATAGCAGTTGTGAGTACCAATTAAATTGTAGCCTTGCTTTTTCTACAGGTAGAAAAAGCTGCATGTTTCCTAGAAAATGTATCGTGAGGAAAAATGCTAAAAATAAACCCGTTATAGCGATGATTATTTTTCGTGTTAAAGTTGTCTGCATGCTGTTTTTAAGCTTAATAATAACCAATAACTTTCATCCATAAACCACCTATACCCATGTAGATGATTAAAAGAACAATACCTATTTCTAATCCTTTGACCCACCAGGCCTTAAGCTCTACATAGTTGCTTCCGAAGAAAACTGGAGCAGGGCCATGCCCGTAATGGGTTAACACTCCGTAGATAGAACCCATAAAACCAAGCATCATAGCGAGCAGCATAGGCGGTATACCCAGTGAAACGCCGACACCTAAGAGGGCTGCATACATGGCTGCCACATGGGCGGTGGCACTGGCAAAAATATAATGACTGAAGAAATATACTAAAATGATAACCGGGAAGGCAACGACCCAGCTCAACATACCTATTTCTTTTCTTACCAATTCGCTAAACCAACTGATAAAGCCAAGCTCATTAAGGGAGCTGGCCATCATAACCAGTACCGCAAACCATACAATCGTATCCCAAGCTCCTTTTTCTGCTTTTATATCTTCCCAGGTAAGCACCGAAGTCAATAGTAGAACACACAAGCCTATGAAAGCCGTAGTGGTAGCATCCACAGATAGTTTGTCGCCAAATATCCATAACGTCAACAGGATGGCAAAAGCAAGA
Organism: Sphingobacterium sp. MYb382; assembly: GCF_037572665.1. Lineage (NCBI taxonomy): Bacteria > Pseudomonadati > Bacteroidota > Sphingobacteriia > Sphingobacteriales > Sphingobacteriaceae > Sphingobacterium > Sphingobacterium sp. MYb382. The sequence goes on along the minus strand of NZ_JBBGZT010000012.1, from coordinate 149,808 downwards.
AGCATTAGCCATTCATTACGTTTAATAGCACCCATCTCGCGGAGTTTTTCGCTAGCAATTTTAGGGGCATCGCCTGTTTTCTTTAATTCTGGTGGATATATTTTGTACAGAATAAAAGGAACAACAAGAAAGGCAACAAGGCCTGGAACAAAGCCCGCTGCAGCCCACGATAACCACGTGATGTTGATACCTAAGTTGGCTGCAAATTTTTGACACATCGGATTACTCGCTGTACCGGTTAGGAACATAGACGAAGTAATGAGGTTCATGTAATAGCTGTTCAAAGTGAGGTACGAGCCGAGCTTTCGGTGGGTTTTTGGGTCTTCCGGTACGGACCCGAAGCTCATCGCCATCGACTTCATAATGGGGTAAATGATACCACCACCACGCGCCGTGTTGCTCGGAATCGCAGGAGCAAGGCATAAATCGGCCAAGCCTAAGCCATAAGCTAGGCCTAGCGTGCTTTTTCCAAACAGACGGATAAAAAGGAAAGCGATGCGATCACCTAATCCTGTTTTAATGAAACCGCGTGCGATAAAAAAGGAGATACCGATTAGCCAAATTACTTTGTCGCCAAATCCGCTCAGTGACTTTACGATAGAGGCGCTCGGATTTCCTGGAGCCAACACTTGTGTGGACGCTGTAAGCGCCACGGCAAGCATACACATTGTACCCATCGGGGCAGCTTTTAAAATGATACCGAGGATGGTTGCAGCGAAGATGGCAAAGAGGCGCCATGCTTCAATTGTTACACCAGCAGGAGCTGGGATAAAGGCTATCACGAGACCTATTATAAGGGTGATGCCTGCGTTTTTAAGATTAATTTCTCTCATCAATCATTATTTTAGCATTCTGTTTTATAAATATTTGTATTTCGTCAGAGTCTACTCTGCACTTGGAATATGAGTAAATTACCGTTATGGGTATTGGTATTTTTAAATTGATGTTTGTAGCGATCTATTTGAAGACCTACCTGAATGCGGGCTCCATAATTTTTTAGAAATTCCAGACCTAACATGGGCGTATAGGTTTGTCGAGGGTTAGAATTAAGGTGGAAATTAGGGTCGAAGTATTCATAGCGGCAGGACGCTTCGATGGCGCCAAGGTTTTTGTATTTAATTTCATAACGCAAGTTGGGTAATACATAAACCCCGCGCATACGATAATCTCCAAGTGGCCCTGGGTCTTCTGTTGCAGCTTGTAGCGCATGGTTAAGGGCTTGTTTTCCTTCTATTTGTACGTCGAAAAAGAACTTCCTTGATAGGGGGATAGTGCTTGTTACATCAAGTCCCCAAGCATAGACATCGCCAGCAGGTACATGGCCTACACCACCATTTAAGCCGAAGTGAACGGCATATTTTTGGGATAGGGTGGCAACCGTTCGTAGCAAGTATTGTTTGCCACTATTGTTGTCCATAATTTGGTTTTTACCATTTCCATTCACCAGAGATAGTGCATACTGTAGGGGCATCTTACCTACGAGCGTCTTTCCGCTTGCTGAAACACCGATTTGGAAGCTCGTCCATCCATTTTTTCCGAACTCGCTGTATTGGTTGGACCAATCTAAAGATTTAATAATATCAACAGGGTAGGTCTCCTCAATACCAAACCACGGTCTAAACTGTCCAACAGTAATTCCTAGTGCTGGACCAAAGGTGTATTTGATATAGGCGTTTTCCAAAACCTTTGTTTTAGGGTCCGATTTAAAATCGGCTAAATTAACAAGAGCTACAACTTCAGTTCGTCTACTGATTGCAGCCTGTACTTGCACACGCATATACTTAAGTGCAAAGGAATTACTGGTGTATTTCCCGGCCTCATGGTGTAAACCACTGATGTCTACATCTTTCGCGAGGCTGGAGGTGTAGCGAGCCTGAAATAGGCCTTTAAATTTAAATGTGGGGTAGTTATCAAACTCTTTTCCCCATGTACTGTCAGGTACTTGTGCATAGCTTTGTAAAGAGGCGAGCGCCAACAAAAACAAAATAATATTCTTCTTCATAGCAGAGTAAAGGTATTTTCTAAAGGTATTTTGGTAATTCCTTTATGATATAACAAGTGAATAATAAAAATGTTTACTTGTTTTTATTAATTATTAAACAATTAATTAATAGCCCGTAATTTTATCTCCTCATGATATCTTTACCCAATAGAGCATGGTCATTATTTAAAGATAATGCTGGAAGAGCAGGTTTGTTTTTTTATGGTCAAAAAAAATAGTACCTTTGATGGAGATACCCCGAATACAGCCTTTTTTGAATTAAAAAAAGGATTCATCTGCACGAAAAGTATATATCTGATTTTTAATTTATTATATTCAATGAATGGCTAGAAACCAAATCACTTCAAACAAAAAAGAACGAGCAAAGAAACAACAACAGAAGAAACAGCAAAAGCTTGAGAAAAAAGAACTAAACAAGTCGAATAACGACAAAGGGAAAGCTTTAGAGGAGTTGTTCGCTTATGTTGATGAATTTGGTAACTTAACGGATACCCCTCCGGAGAAAAAATACGAGTTCAAAGAAGAGCACTTAACAAGACCAGAAGCGGCAGAAGAAGAGTACCGCCATGGTAAAGTATCGTATTACAACCATGAAGGACATTATGGTTTTATCCGCGATAATGAAACAAAACAAACAGTTTACTTTAATGATAAATTGGTTGGTATGACCTTAAAAATCGATCAACGCGTACGTTACAAATCTATTCGTAGCAAGCAAGGTGATCAGGTTTCTGAAGTAATTATAGACGGTAACTAAAGTTTACACGTGAAGAATAAAGCCTAGCTTAGGTTAGGCACAAAAAAAAGAAGGTATCCAATTAGGTACCTTCTTTTTTTTGGTAAGTTTGCATAAACACAGGTGCTTATGCAAACTTTAGTTGTTTTTATTGAACAACTTTTACTTTAACGGCGTTAAGACCTTTTTTACCATTTTCAACCTCGAAAGTTACGGTATCATTTTCGTAAATTTCGTCAATAAGACCTGTTGTGTGAACAAAGATATCTGCACCACCGTTTGTAGGTGTAATAAATCCGAAACCTTTTGTTGGGTTGAAAAATTTAACTTTTCCTTCTTGCATTTTGTTGCTTTTTAAATAATTAATAATACTGTTTAAACCAGTTCTTTTATAATCGTAACGCTACCTAGCGTTTTGACTTGAATTTTTTGATGGCAATTTTTTGCCCTATTAGCTTTTCTATATTAGCTAAGTTACCGTTTTCTTCGGAACTACAAAATGCAATTGCTGTACCATCTTTTCCAGATCTACCTGTTCTACCAATACGGTGAACGTAGGTCTCTGATACATCAGGCAATTCATAGTTGACTACATGCGGTAGTTCATCGATATCGATACCACGAGCAGCGATATCGGTTGCTACTAAAATTTGAAGCGCTCCATTTTTGAAATCATTCAATGCTCTTTGTCTAGCATTTTGTGATTTGTTGCCGTGGATTGCCATAGCGTTTATTTTTGCTTTGCCCAGCTGCTTTACTAAACGGTCGGCGCCATGCTTCGTACGTGTGAAAACGAGCGATTGCTTAATGCCTTCTTCTTTAATAATCTTGATAAGCAAGCTTGTTTTATCTCCTTTTTCAACCTTATAAACAGACTGATCAATGAAACCTGAAGCCGAAGAAACAGGGTTTACGCTGATTTCTTGCGGATTGTTTAAGATTGAGCTTGCAAATTTACGAATAGCAGGAGGCATTGTAGCGGAGAAGAACAATGTCTGGCGTTTAGCCGGAATCTTCGCCAATACTTTCTTGATATCATGGATAAAGCCCATGTCAAGCATGTTGTCGGCCTCATCAAGGATAAGCGTTTCGATACCCGATAAGTCAAGAAGTCTTTGGTTTGCAAGGTCTAGTAAACGACCAGGTGTAGCGACAATAATGTCTACACCATTTTTCAGTTGTTTTACTTGGTTTACTTGCGAAACACCACCATAAATAACCGTTTGTTTGAAAGGAAGATGTTTACCGTAGTTTACGAAGTTCTCGAATACTTGTAAAGCAAGTTCGCGTGTTGGTGTCAATACCAAAACACGAGGCTTACTGCTATCTTTCTTTTTTGCAGATAATAGCTGTAGAGTAGGGATAGCAAAAGCTGCTGTCTTACCTGTTCCTGTTTGTGCACAGCCTATAATGTCACTTCCGGATAAAATAATGGGAATCGCCGCCTCTTGAATGGGGGTAGGGGTGTTATAGCCTATGGCTTGAATCGCCTGTAAAATAGGCGAAATAATATTTAAGTCTTTGAAAATCATGAGAATGTATAGAAAGGACCACGACTAGTCGTCTGGCTATTTATCAGCTGATTAGCTGAATAGGATTTAACCTGTTTTGTTTGTTGTTTTCCAACCACGTTGCCGTGAAAAATGCGCATGCAATAATGTAAATTAGCGGCAGCTGAAAAAGCGAAAACTGAACTACATAGTTTAAAACTACAACAGATAAAGCAAAGGCAGTGGCCTATTATAAGCTACAAAGGTAGTTTAAAAAATTAACATACAAGAATTAATGTGTTGTTTTTGTAAGGGGCTGTCTACGAGTACTAAGAAAAGAACGTCCTTTTGTGTTTTGCGCATGTGATAGCCTTTGGGGTATTTACGTTGTCCAGTTTTCTGCTTTCCTGCGCCGATGTAGAACCGCTTAAATAGGGCTGTATTCTTTTATTTTAAAGGAAACTAGCGTTTGTTAAAGATATTGGGTATCTTTGCTTAGTGACTATCCTAAACAGGGTTTTCAACTAAAAGCTTCACAAATATTTTACAGCCTAGTATGCTGGCGATTTGTGCGTCGCTTTACATTACTTATTTAACAAATAAAATCATATTCGTTGATGATTAACATTACATTGCCTGACGGCTCCGTACGTCAGTTTGAAAAAGGAACAACTGCTATGCAGGTTGCTCTATCGATTTCAGAAGGATTAGCTAGAAATGTATTAGCCGCTGAAGTAAATGGTGAGGTTTGGGATGCTTCTCGTGCTATCGAGAATGATGCAACCGTAAAACTATTGACATGGAATGACGATAAAGGTAAATCTACCTTTTGGCATTCTTCAGCTCACTTGTTGGCCGAAGCGCTTGAAGCTTTGTACCCAGGTGCTAAGTTTGGTATAGGTCCGTCTATCGAAACAGGTTTCTACTATGACGTCGATTTTGGCGATCACGAAATCTCTTCTGACGACTTCAAACAAATCGAAGACAAGATGTTAGCTTTGGCTAAGCAAAAAGAATTGTTTGAGCGTAAAGCTGTATCTAAAGCTGATGCTATCGCTTATTTCGAAGAAAAAGGCGATGAGTACAAGTTGGATTTATTGAAAGACCTAGAGGATGGAAAAATTACTTTCTATACCCAAGGTAACTTTACCGATCTTTGTCGTGGTCCACACATTCCTAATACAGGATTTATAAAAGCAATCAAGCTTACAAACGTAGCTGGTGCTTACTGGAGAGGGGATGAGTCACGCAAACAGTTGACACGTATTTATGGAGTAACTTTCCCGAAAGCTTCTGAACTGACTGAATACATTAAGTTTATTGAAGAAGCTAAGAAGAGAGACCACCGTAAGCTAGGTAAAGAGTTGGAGTTATTTGCTTTTTCTGAAAAAGTGGGTGCCGGTTTACCATTATGGTTGCCAAAAGGGGCTGCGCTACGTCAGAAATTAACAGATTTCTTACAAAAGGCACAATTGAAAGCAGGTTACGAGCCTGTTATCACGCCACACATTGGACATAAACAATTGTATGTGACTTCTGGTCACTACGAGAAATATGGTGCTGATGCATTTCAGCCGATACACACACCAGTTGAAGGAGAAGAGTTTTTCCTAAAACCGATGAACTGTCCACACCACTGTGAGATTTACAAGACGAAACCTCGTTCTTATAAAGATTTGCCTGTGCGTTTTGCAGAGTTCGGAACAGTATACCGTTACGAGCAATCGGGCGAGTTGCATGGATTAACACGTGTTCGTGGGTTTACGCAAGATGATGCCCACTTATTCTGTCGTCCTGATCAAGTGAAGGATGAGTTTAAGAAAGTTATCGACTTGGTATTGTATGTTTTTGGAGCTTTAGGCTTTGAAGATTATACGGCTCAGGTTTCCCTACGTGATCCAGAAAACCGTACTAAATATATCGGTACTGATGAAAACTGGGCTTTAGCAGAGTCTGCTATCATTGAAGCAGCAGCAGAAAAAGGACTGAATACAGTGGTGGAATACGGCGAAGCCGCATTTTATGGACCTAAGTTAGACTTCATGGTGAAGGATGCCCTAGGACGTAAATGGCAGCTAGGAACGATTCAGGTGGATTACAACTTGCCGGAGCGTTTTGAGCTAGAATACACGGGTAGCGATAATATGAAGCACCGTCCGGTGATGATTCACCGTGCTCCATTTGGTTCATTAGAGCGTTTCGTAGCTGTATTGATTGAGCACTGTGCGGGTCAATTCCCGTTATGGCTTGCACCAGAGCAGTTTATCATCCTTCCAGTATCAGAGAAATACGAAGAATATGCGAAAAATCTTTTGGAATCGTTAAATAATTCCGATATTCGCGGACTGATTGATCTTCGTGATGAGAAGGTAGGTCGTAAAATTCGTGACGCTGAGGTTAAAAAGTTACCTTATATGTTGATTATAGGGGAAAAAGAGATCGAAAGTGGCACAGTTTCTGTTCGTAAACACGGGTCTGTAGATTTAGGATCTATGACCGCAGATGAGTTTAGAGAAGTATTAATTAAAGAAATAACCGTTTAATTTTTAAACATTTGGCATTAAAAAGATCGAGTGGTCCAAGACCACCAATGAGAAAGAAAGAACCAGATCACCGCATTAATGAACTAATAAGGGTACCTGAGGTACGTTTAGTGGGGGATAATGTAGAGCAAGGCGTTTTTCCAACGCGTAAAGCATTGGAGCTGGCCAATGAGTTGGAGCTTGATTTAGTGGAGATTTCGCCAAATGCTGTTCCTCCTGTTTGTAAGATTATCGACTACAGTAAGTTTGTATACGAGCAAAAGAAGAAACAGAAGGAAATCAAGGCGAATGCGAAGCAAACAGTCATTAAAGAGATTCGTTTCGGACCGAATACAAGTGACCACGATTTTGATTTCAAGCTGAAACATGCGATGAAATTTTTAGAGAGTGGTGAGAAAGTACGTGCATACGTACACTTTAAAGGTCGTGCGATTGTTTTTAAAGAACAAGGAGAAATCTTGTTGCTACGCTTTGCACAGGCATTAGAAGACTTCGGAAAAGTAGAGTTGTTCCCGAAATTGGAAGGTAAACGTATGTTTATTACGATTGCTCCCAAACTCGCGAAGAAATAAAAAGAATCTAACAGATTGATATAAAATATAATTTATTATGCCAAAAGTAAAAACCAATTCCAGCGCGAAAAAACGCTTTAAATTGACTGGAACAGGTAAAATTGCAAGAAAAAACGCTTACAAAAGCCACATCTTGACAAAGAAAACGACTAAGCAGAAACGCAATTTGACGACTACAAGTTACGTACACGATGCCGATATGGGTAACGTTAAGCGTATGCTTGCTATCGGAAAATAAGTCCACTTAATTTAATAACAATAATTTGTAACCGGGTATTAGGTCGTAAGTTTACTGAAATACGTAACGCCTCATACCAAACTAAATTTAATTACTATGCCACGTTCGGTTAACGCAGTAGCTTCGAGAAGAAGAAGAAAAAGAATCTTGAAATTAGCCAAAGGCTATTTCGGATCAAGAAGCAAAGTTTATACTATTGCTAAAAATACAGTAGAAAAAGGTTTACAGTACGCTTACCGCGACCGTAAAACTAAAAAACGCGAATTCAGAGCTTTATGGATTCAACGTATCAATGCAGGTGCTCGTCAACACGGAATTTCTTATTCTCAGTTGATTGGTAAATTAACAGCTAAAAACATTGGCTTAAACCGTAAGGTTTTAGCTGACTTAGCTTTAAACAATCCTGATGCTTTCAAAGCAGTAATTGACGCCGTAAAATAAAGTTTTAAACCGCAATCAATTTGTTAGATATTGAAGGGAGTCCATTTTGGATTCCCTTTTTTGTTTGAAAGGACTGTTGTCCTCCCTTTTGTCCTCTTTTGTCTCTAGTCCTTGTTTTGTCCATTTCAATAGGCCTAGTCGCTTTCTAACTTACCTTAATTTCTTGTTGCTCTCCGTTGTACTATAATAGACTATATCTATTTGATTTTGTTAATAGTTATGTAATGTTATTGTTTTGCAATTAAAAATAATATTAATTAAAACAAATTCATGTTTCGATGGTTTGTTGTTTATAGGTAAAGAATAATTCTTAAAGATTAATTGTTTTACAATAAATTAATAAAAAGAAGCCTTCATCTTACTAACTAGCATTATTTAATGAATTTAAGGAACCAATGTATCTGTCTTATTAACCTGTGTTGGGTTTAATGGTTATTACTGTTATCAGGAAAGACTCGTTTTTGGTTATGAAATCATCCTTAAAGTTAATCTTATATGGAAGAAATGAAACGAACATTTTTAATGGCCGACTGTAGTATATTGGCTTTGGAACGTAAAAAAGGACGAATCCAATCTTTTTTTTACTTCTTATTGCTCTCTTGGCTCACCTTTATGGTATTTAACCCTAGTCAATTGCAAGCTCAGACGTTGAATGTCAATGATGATGTCCCACGTTTGTCCGCTTGTAGTGATGCTCAAGAGTTTACCGTTCGTATAGATAAGGGACAAGCTGCCTGTCCGAATGGACAATTGGTGATTCATGTTCCCGCAGGTCTAGAATATGTGGCGGGAAGCGCCAAGGTAGATGGGCTTACTGTTGCGGAGGCTAACGTTAGCCTTACAGGAGCAAGCATCGCTGTTAATGTTCCAGCAGGCCCACGTACGGAGTCTGTAAAAATTACGTTTCAAGCACGTGCAAAATGTGAATCTCTTTCATCACCATCAGGATTAGCCATAGCTTATACACTGAATGGTTGTAATGGTGTGCAGAACGGTACAAGTAATGCCATCACTATTCTATCTGCGGTATTACAGGTTTCTGTTACCCCCGATTTAGCCGAAGGTATACTGGGGGATGAAATTGTGCGCACCATAACGGTTAAGAACAATGGTAATGGTACAATCACGGGATTTACAGTACCTGCTACGCATGGCAATGGTTTACAGCGTATTTCTGGAGGAGAAACTAATGGATGGACTTATGATCCTGCACAGCAGGTTTACCGTTACAACGGCACTTTGCAATCAGGCGCTATCGGTTCATCGGTTTCGTTTGTAGAAAGGGTGAAAATTTTAAGTTGTGATAACCTGACATCTACCTATCGTGCCTATTATGGTTGTACTACTGAATGTGTGGATGGATCAGGAACGCCGGTAACGGCTACCATAAAAATGAGCTTAACCAAACGACCTAATTTGCGAGTTGTCACTGGGGTACTACCTGAGATAACCTGTTTTAATACTTTTTATAGCTATAGCATAACCATCGAAAACACAGGAACCGTTGATGCCATAGATGTTAATTTTACCGTTGGTACAGCTGATGGCGCTGGTTCATCTTATATTGTCGGTAACTCGGTTAAATTAAATGGTTCAACACTTGTGCCAGGTCCTGGAAGTACGTTGATTGGTACTGCAGCAGGTGATTTATATGGTACCACAGGTCAATATGCTTCTCAGCTAGTGAAGATTCCACTTATTCCGGCTGGAGGAAGTGTTACCTTAATGTTTGACCAATATTATGCTACGCCTGTATTGAACAGTGTTAACTGTAGCACCTTACCAAATTTATATACGCGCGGCGATACCTATTATTCGGCGGCTTATGTTAATAGTATGACCTGTGACGAGCAGGGAAACCCACCAGCATACACTATAGCGAAAACCAACCTACGATCAAAGTTAGACTATAGCTTTGCCGGAGGGAATATTGGCGAGGTAGATATCGTTGAAGGAACCCCTTATGAGGCTGACTTTAAAATTGATAATTTAGGTATTCCAATTGAAGGCTTAGCGCCAGGAGCTTTCTTTGAGATGAAAATAAAACTATCCCCTAATATTCAAAATTTTGATCCTAGTGCTGTTAAATTGTTTAAAGGACAGGATTTTATACCAAACGGGGCGAATGGTTTTCAAATGATTCCTTTAGGAAATAATGAGTATTCTTTGCGTGTTTACTATGGTACGCCGGCTTGGCCTTCAGGTCAAGCATTTAGCTCGACCGATGGATCTATGCGTTTACAATTTCCGTTAACGCTTACCTGTCCAGCTCCAGAGTTCTATTATGAAATATCGACAGGTTTAAATAAAGGAGGAACCTGTGCTACTGTATCCTTCAACTGTCCTTCACGTGTTGACATTACAGCACATTGTGATGGTACTTGTCCAGGAGGAGGCCTTGCGAATGGGGTTGCTAAATTAAAGAGAATTACACTAGGCTTCGCTGACGCGAATAATGATGCTAAACCAGATAATAACATACCGTTGGATCCAAACGGTAATCTTTCGGCTATTGAAGAGCGTTCTTTCGTAGGTGGAGATATTATCGAAATATATCAAAAGAGTACCGTAGCTGGTGGAGATGATGGATTTAAAGTAAACCCTTCCGGTATATGGAATAATGGTAAGTTTGTCGTTAATTTTCAAGCACTACCACAAGTAGAGCAGGTGCCAAATGGTGGAACGGTAAAAATAACCCGTGGATCAAATACCTATACAGTGAGCAATATCCCTGTCACAAAGAATGGTAATTTATATCAAGTAAGTTTTAATATTGCCAATTGGTTAATTGATCCAGCAGTTACGCATAATTTACCCGCTAACTTTAACTTCTTAAATGGTGATATTATTGAGTCGGCTTTACAGGTTAAGGTAAAAACACATAACGCAACGAGCGAGTTGAAAATATTTCCAGCGACATCATCATTAACCTATAACGGAATAGATTATAGTTGTGCAGCTGGTTATCGGGCGAGTGGCTATTATGGATCCACAACACTCACGACCTCGCGCACGGCAGCTTCTTATAATGTGCCTGGTTGTTCTACTGGTACAGCAGGGCCGGCTTTCACGACTAATTTAAGTATTGGAGGACGTAGTAATAGAAATGCCTTGTTTTTCAATGAGTTTAGACAGTTGGCAACACTGAAAAAAGTTACATTCACCGTACCTCAAGGGTTAACATTAACCGGTTATAGGGTAGAGATTGTCAATAATGCTGCTACAGGTACGTTGACTCAAAATGTACCAATTACGCCTTTCTCTGGTGGTAATTATGAAGCTGATTTAAAACCTATTATAGAAAGTCTTAAAGGAGGAACAACAGGTGGTTATCTTGATGAAGGCTTTATCGTTCATATACGTCCGACTGTAAGTGTAAATTGTGATGCTAAAAATACAGAAACCATCATTGTAAATGGTGTAGTCGATGGTACTTTCCGTTATAGTGGTGCCGATTATTATAACGCAACAGATGTTGCTACAGGACCGATAAGTTTGGTTTATAACACCGATAATGAAAAATTAGTCGTAACGGCCGCTCAAGCGAGCGTTAATACCATTACAGCAGAGGCGAATTGGAGATTGACCGTAAGAAACACGTCGACGTTCCATACGTTCCAAAATTTATGGCTAGCAAAAGTAGGCGGAGTAGCGAGTACGCAAGGCGTTCGCTTACAGCGTATAACCTCTTTAACCGATACGACACATATTGGAGCACCGATATTGCTTACAGATGATTTATTTCAAGTAGGGGCTGTAGCTGCTAATGCAACAGTCTTTTACATGCTGACTGCGAACTTCAGCCACTGTGGTCCTGGCGATATTGAAGTTGTTTACGGAAATGATTGTGCCGGATATCCAACAGATGTAGCAACGGTTGAATGTAAGTCTGATTTACTGAAACTGAGCTACGTGCCAGAGCAGGCAAACTTGCAAACGGTTATTACGAAGCAACCGGCAGGTGCCTCAAATCCTAAATTATGTGCTCCTTTTGAATATGTTGTTGAAATCAACAACGCTGGAGGACAAGCAAAAGAATTATTCTTAGATATTCCAATTCATGAGCTCGCAGGCTTAGAATATGTGCCTGGTTCATTACGTGTTTCAGGAGCTTATCCAAGTGGACAGACTAATCCTGCATTCACGGCTGTTGATGACCAAGGTAATGTAACGAATGGTGCTAACGGGCTACGCCTTAGTATTCCTACTTCGGTGTTGCCAAAATTGGATCAAGGAAATCGCTTCTACATTAGCTTCCAGCTAGTCGTTAAAGAATGTGATTTTGAAAGTGGCCATGCGATCAATGTTACCCCTGGAGGAAAGAACTTCTGTGGTAGTCCAATTACGGAAGACCGTATTTCTTCGGCACAGTCCAATCGTATTATTATGAAAGGCGCGCCAGACGAAGAGCCTGTCATTACGTTTAGCTCTAGCGTAGATGTTAAAGCAGCTACAGATGGTACACATCTTTATGCGGAATACAACCTGCGTGTTGCCAACACAGGTACAGGAGCTTTTGCCGTACCAATTACTGGGCAGGCAGCACGTGCTAATAACCCACTAGGAAATGTACCTGTATATAGTTTCGCCATAGACCTACCTGCGGGATGGGAAATTGATGATACCCAGCAGGAGCTTATTGCACCAAACAAGGCTACTTACCTAGGTAAAATACCTGGTAAAGGCTATGCTTTCCAAATTAACCAAACAATAGAGGCGGGGCAGGAAATAGATGTTGAGCATATTCGCCTTATTTATAGAGCTAATGACGCCGCGACTTTAGCATGTGGTTATGTTTTCGGACGTATTCATGAGCAGGTACTGGCCGAGTTTACGCCGGAGTCTGACTGTCCACTACCAAACGATTGTAAAATGAACTTGCTGACGGCAGAGCATTTTACAGACTTTGTATTGCAACAGCCTACGCCACCTGCAGCACAATCGACACAGGTATTCTGTGAGACTGCTGGCGCTACTTTAGCAGATATCGTGCTTACAGATGCAAGCTACCCTTCATGGTTTGCTTCGCAAGCAGATCTTAACGAATTGCCTGCTACAACGGTATTGGAAGCTGGTAAAACATATTATGTATCGAATCATTTCGTAGAAGGTGCACTTTGCGCTAGCGATCGCATTCCGGTAACGATTAATCTCGATGCAGAACCTGTCGTAACTGCAGGTACGGATCAAGTAAGCTATAACAGTGGCACATTTACCTTAAATGGAAGCCAGCCTACAGGTAACCAAACAGGATTGTGGACTGTTGTAAGTACAAACTTGACACCGGTGCTTATTGCCAACCCTACTTTATATAATACAACGGTTACGGTACCAGTGGGAGCAACAGTAGATTTAAAATGGACAGTTACCAACGGTACATGTGAGGCTACGGACTCCGTTCAGTTGAAATTTGCACGTATCGCCGATTTAGTAGTCGATAAAAAAGCAGATAAAACAACGTATCAAGTTGGAGAAACAATCACCTATACCATTACGGTAACGAATAATGGGCCAGGTACCTTATTTAAAGATGAGCCATTCCTACTGCAAGAGACTTTGCCTACAGGTTTGTTAAATCCTGTATTCACAGCAAGTAACGGTAGCTATGATGTAGCTAGCGGAATGTTTACGCCTTCGGCGGATGTATTACCGACAAACTCCGTAAGTCTGGTTGTTGCTGCTACGATAGCACCAACTTATGAAGGCACAACCATCACCAATAAGGTGCATGTAGAGCCGCCGGTAGATGTAATTGATCCAGATGACACAAATAATGATGATGAAGAAACAACAGCCGTAACGCGTGTTGTAGATCTTGCAGTTACTAAGGTAGCCGACAAAACAGAAGTTAATGAGGGAGATTTTATTACCTATACCATTACGGTGAGTAACCAAGGACCAAGTCGTCTATATGCGGGTGAGGTTATTGGTATTAAAGAATCTCTTCCGATTGGATTAACAGAAGTTACCTATACGACGACCAGTGGCAGCTATGATGAGCAGAAGCAAGAATTGACTTTAGCAAATGATTTTAATAATGGAGATATGCTAACGTTGATTGTTAAGGCTAAACTTACAGCATCTAGTTCGTTGGTTTCTAATTTAGTTAATCAAGTGGATGTTTCTGTTCCTGATGAAGTTACAGATCCAGAGCTGAATAATAATCATGCCGAAGAAGTAACGAAAATCAATCGTGTAGTCGATCTTACCGTTATTAAAAAAGCAGATAAAACGCAAGTTAACGAAGGAGACTTTATTACGTATACTATTACCGTTAGTAACTTAGGTTTAAGTAATTTATATCTGGGCGAGGTTATTGGGATTAAGGAGTCTCTTCCTAACTCGTTGACTGAGGTAAGCTTTAGCTCTTTGGATGGTGTTTATGATTTTAATAATCAAAGTTTTACACTTTCTAAAGATTTATTAAGTGGCTCTTCTATAGCATTAATTGTAAAAGCTAAAGTTTTACCTTCGGCAAATGTGAATGCTATTTTGATTAACAAAGTTGATGTTTCAGTTCCCGATGGAGTTCTAGACCCTAATCCAGATAATAATCATTCGGAAGAAACAACAAAAGTGATACGTACCGTAGATCTTGCTGTAACGAAAACGGCTGATAAAGCCATCTCTATTGCAGGAGATCTTATCAGCTATGTTATTACTGTTAATAACCAAGGGCCAAGTCATTTAAATGCAGGTGAGGTAATCGGTATTAAAGAATCTCTACCTGAGGCGTTGACCCAAGTGACTTTCAGCTCGCCAGATGGTGATTATGACTTTAATAAACAAGAATTCACTCTTGCTAAGGACTTCTTAAGCGGTACTTCAATACAGCTAATAGTGAATGCAAAAGTTCTTGGTTCTGCAGCTTCAGGTGCTAGTCTGATTAATAAAGTAGATGTTACAGTTCCAGATGGTGTTACGGATCCTGACCCAGATAACAATCATGACGAGGAAATAACAACAGTTGATAGAATCGTAGATCTTGCTGTTACTAAGGTAGCCGATAAAGCTACGGTTGTGGCTGGTGAATTTGTTACCTATACCATTACAGTAACAAATAATGGATTAAGTCATTTGCTTGCTGGTGAGGCGATTGGTGTTAAAGAGTCGCTTCCTACCGCATTAACGCAAGTAACCTTTACATCACCTGATGGAACTTTCAATGCGCAGACACAGAAATTGACGCTGGCTAAGAATCTTGAAAATGGCGCTTTCGTACGTCTCATCGTAAAAGCTAAATTGTTAGCATCAACGACCGTAGGAAGTAGTATTGTTAATACGGTAGATGTAAGTGTGCCAGATGGTGTCACCGATCCTGATTTAACAAATAACCATGATGAGGAAACAATTCTAACGGATCGTAATACTGATTTAGTTGTAGTAAAAACGGTGAGCAATGCGAAGCCAGTAGTTGGAACAGAAACAACGTTTACGATTAAGGTGACGAATAATGGGCCTAGTGATGCTACAGGAGTGAAAGTAACGGATGTATTGCCAAATGGCTATACCTATGTGAACGCTACAGCAACCAAAGGAAGTTATGTTGCTGCATCTGGAATTTGGACCGTTGGTGATCTGGTTGTGGGAACATCTGCAACATTAACGATTGTTGTCAAGGTAGCACCAGTAGGTATCTACAAGAATCAAGCAACCGTGACCGGAAATGAGAAAGATCCTGATTTAACAAATAACGAGTCTTCAGTAACACCAGTGCCATTGCCATCGCCGCCAATAGCTGTCGATGATAAGGAGACAACGAATGCCAATACACCTGTTGATATCTTGATTCTGAATAATGATAGACCTGGATTGTCAAATAGTCCATTGGTACCTAGTTCAGTAGAAATTATTAGTCAACCGAAGAATGGACGTATTACGATTGATGCCAACGGTAAAGTGGTGTATACACCAAACCATGGCTTCGTAGGTGAAGATACTTTTGTATACCGCGTGAAAGATGAATTGGGCTACTGGAGTAATGAGGCAACAGTAACGATAACAATTGTAGCGAACGACTTATTCATACCTAATATCTTCACACCTAATGGTGATGGTACCAATGATACGTTCGAGATTGTCGGTATTGAAGGCTTTGATCGGGTAGCACTGACTATTCTAAATCGTTGGGGTAACGAGGTCTATCGTAATGAAAGTTATGATAATAAATGGGCAGGACGCGGATTGAATGAAGGTACCTATTACTACATCATTACCCTGCATAAGTCGGGTACACAAAGGGTAGTAAAAGGATGGGTAATCATCAAAACAAAATAATTTAGGATATGATCTTTAAAAGACGAGATATACATATGAAAAGTCAAGGTTTAAAAGTTTTGTTATGCTGTGCTACGGCGCTGTTCTTGGGGAAGAGTTATGCACAACAAAGTATTCAGTTTACACAATATATATTTAACTCTGTAAGTGTGAACCCGGCTTATACCGGATACAAAGAAGAGTGGTTTGGACAGATGGCTTTACGGAGCCAGTGGACAGGTTGGGATGGAGCACCAAAGACAGGTTCTATATCTATTGATGGTGTTGTGGACCCTATCGGTAAGCGTCATGGTGTAGGCCTACAAGTCACGGCCGACCAATTAGGGGCACAATCGGCGACGGCAGTGTATGCGAATTATGCATTGCGCTTGCAGCTGAATGATGAAGATACACAACGTTTATCTTTAGGTATCGCCGGTGGTTTTACGCAGTATGGATTGGATGGAAATAAGCTGCAAGCCGTAGAAACAGGTGATGTTGTTATCCCTCCAGGAAAAATTAGCACCTGGAGACCTGATATCCGCTTGGGGGTTTATTACTACAATCCACGTTGGTATTTAGGGGCCTCGGTACAGGATTTATTCTCCGATGCTAGTAAGAATGATGAATTCCGTTTTAATGAAAATTCATTGGAAAGCTTGTACAAAAAGATAAGTCTTTATGTTATCGGTGGAGCGATGTTTGAATTTGATCAGGGTTTATATTTCAGACCTAGTTTCTTGGTGAAGGATGACTTCAAAGGACCTACTTCCTTGGATATTAATGCGATGTTTATCTTCAATAATAAATTTTGGATAGGCGCAGGCTATCGCACACGTGCACGGATATTTAATAGAGAATATTTTGATCAATCGCCGTTGAAGCTGTCAGCGACAAATGCAATAACCGGTATTGTTCAGCTTTATGCAACGGATAAATTGCGTATAGGTTATTCTTATGATATCATGCTTAATAAAATGAGTGGATTGCAAAATGGTAGCCACGAGCTTACGTTGGGTGTGACATTCGGCCAGGTTAAGCAGTTGTTGAGTCCACGCTTCTTCTAATATAAATCCAGAAAGTATATGAACATGATAAATAAAAAAATAAAAATATGCTTAGCCCTATGCTTGCTTACGGCAAGTTTATGGTCTGGAGAAACAATAGCGCAGGAACAACCTAGTGCTGCCTCCAAAGCAGAAAATTATATCCGACGTAATGAGTATGCCAATGCCATTAAGGTTCTCCTTCCGATAGCGTCGAAGAAAAACCCTTCGACCTTAAATTTGGAAAGACTTGCCGATAGCTACTTGTACCTTAAGAATTATGGGGCTGCCGAAAATTGGTATGCACGTGTGGTGCAACGTACGGATTATAAAAAAGAGTCCCTGCTGAACTATGCTGAAGCGCTAAAACAAAATGGTAAATACAGGGAAGCTAAAGTTCAATTTCAAAAATATGAAAGTGAATTTGGTGCCTTGCCAGAGGTAACGTTAGCCATTGCAGGGGCCGATTCAGCTCTTGTATGGCTTGAGAAACCAACAGGACATGTAATTCGTAATGAAGAACACTTAAATACAGATAAAGCTGAGTTTGGCGCTTTTCCTAGTCAAAACTTAGGCTTGTTGTATACTGCAGAACCTACATTGGATCATAAAAAGCGTAGCGGTATGACGGGAGAGTCCTATCTTAAAATTTTCTCTACGGATAAAGGTGCTGCTAATGCCAATCTAGATCAAGGAAAGCAAGTGGTAGGCTTATTTAATGAAGCGGCATACCATGTTGGTCCTGTAATCAGTAATAAGGAGGGTGATGTGCTATTTGTAACACGTACTTACCCTGGGGCTGATGCAGAACGTTATCGTGCTTACGGCAAAACAGTGAAGAGAAAGAACTTAGAGCTTAAAATTTATAAAAAGAATAATAACGGATGGACGGAAGTTAATTTCCCGTACAACAATGTTAAAGATTATTCTTTAGGGCATGCGGCTTTAAGTGCTGATGAACAAACATTATACTTTGCTTCTGATATGCCCGGCGGCCTTGGTGGAGTAGATATATGGTATTCCGAATTGCAGTCCGACGGCTCATGGGGTAAACCTCAGAATGCAGGCGCTGTTATTAACTCTGCAGGTGATGAAATGTTCCCTACCGTTTATGGTGATGATTTTTATTTTTCCAGCAATGGTTTTGCGGGGATGGGTGGTTTGGATATCTTCCGTGCTAAAGGGGCTAAAGGTAGTTTCAATGGACGCGTGAATTTACGCTTCCCGATTAACTCTGCTGGCGACGACTTTGCCTTTGTGGTGAGCCACAAAGATGAACATGAAGCACATGGCTATTTATCGTCCAATCGTTCCGGAGGTAAAGGTAATGATGATATTTACGCTTTTGGTTATGTACGACCTAAAATTACCATTCGTCTAGAGGGATTAACGATTAATAAGAAGACAAAAGAGATTATTCCAGGAGCTACAGTTTCCCTTTTTGCTGCAAATCGTCAGTTGCTAGGAAAAGTACAGAGCGATGGTAGTGCCTTGTTTACCTTCCCGATAGAGGAGAATGAAAATTATAAGCTATTCGCTGAGAAGGAAGGTTTTCATGCCGATTCGCTACGTGTAGGCCCTATAAAAGCGAATAAAGATACTGTAGTAAAGGTTACGCTAGCCTTAGAACCTGTCTTTACGGTAGGGGATAAGTTTGTATTAGAGAATATTTACTATGACTTTGATAAGCATAATATCCGTCCGGATGCTGCCTTGGTGCTTGATCAGTTGGTGCGCACGATGCGTGATAACCCAACGTTGAAAATAGAACTTTCTAGTCATACGGATAGCCGTGGTAATGACAATTACAATATGGCATTATCACAGCGTAGAGCGCAGGCAGCTGTAGATTATATCATTAGTCAAGGTATAGATCGCGACCGGTTGGTTGCTCGTGGCTATGGGGAGACACGCTTAATTAACCACTGTGCAAATGGCGTTAAATGTTCTGATGATGAGCATCAGGCAAATCGTCGTACAGAAGTTGAAGTGTTGGCTTTCTAAAGGCATAAAGACAATAAAAAAGAGCACTGTTTTTTTGAACAGTGCTCTTTTTTTATGTTTTAAAAGTAGGCTTAAAGCTTACTTTCTTTTTTGACCTTACGGGTGCTGCTCAACGTTTGTTTGGCCGCCTGTTGTACTTCATGCTGTCTTTCTAGGTATTTGATAACCTCAATAGCAATATCTTTTCCTGTAGCAGTCTCAATGCCTTGTAGACCAGGAGAGGAGTTCACCTCTAAGATCAACGGCCCACGTGCCGAAGGCAGCATATCTACGCCCGCAACGGTTAATCCCATTGCTTTGGCCGCTGAAATGGCTGTTGCTTTCTCTTCACGAGTCAGCTTGAAAATTTCTGCTGTTCCTCCACGGTGTAAGTTAGAGCGGAATTCACCTTCTTTTGCTGTACGTTTCATCGCACCAATTACTTTGCCATCAACAACGAAAGCACGGATGTCAGTTCCTTTAGCTTCTTTAATATATTCTTGAATCAAGATGTTATTGCCTAAGCCATAGAAAGCCTCAATAACAGAAGAAGCTGCTTTCTTAGTTTCTGCGAGTACGACACCGATACCTTGCGTTCCTTCCAATAGCTTAATAACTAAAGGCGCGCCACCCACCATGTTGATTAAGTCGTCTACATCCGATACCGAACGCGCAAAACCCGTTATTGGAAGGCCTAAGCCAGCACCTGAAAGGATTTGCATGCAGCGCAGCTTATCACGTGAGCGTGTAATCGCTTGGCTAGGGTTGGCCGATACGACGTTCATCACTTCAAATTGGCGGACAATAGCCGATCCGTAAAAGGTTAATGAAGAACCAATACGCGGAATAATAGCATCGATATGTGCTAAATCTTGTCCTTTAAAGTGAATCGTTGGCTTGCCTTGCTGAATGCCTACATAGCACTTGCTATGGTCAATCACTTGACAATCATGTCCCCTCGAAACGGCAGCCTCTACGAGGCGTCGTGTAGAATAGAGGTTCCTATTCGTTGATAATACAGCAATATTCACGGAATACTTTATTTAGAATTTTTGTTTTTTTATGTATAGATTGTGGGATTGATGCTAGCCGTTTCCTCGGGCTAGGTGTTTCTTAGCAACATCAACTAAGAACTTTCCACTTATAAAATTTTTACCCAATAGCATCGGGTATGCCATCGATGAGCGATCTCTTACGGAGAGCTTAATATCGAATTCTTGATCGAATAATTTTATTTTTGTTAAAAATATATGTCTAGTCTCTGCTTGTCCAAAAGAGCTCTTGATTACCCGTTCGCGATGTATAGGGAAAACAAACTGCTGAATCTCTGATTGCTCTTTCTCAGGGTGGGCATCGATATAACAACGTATATAGCGATGACCTTTTTCTTCAAAAACTTCAAAACCTTCGCAATGTAAGACCGAAGTTTCTGCTCCAGTATCAATTTTAGCATAGATGCGGAACAGGCCCAGCTCGGGCAGGTCTACCGTTTCTATGCTTCCAATGATACGCTTTTCTTTCGGCACTTTCAAAACTTATTCGTATATAAACTCACCCGTATTGGCGCGAATAGTTACTTTTTTCTTTTCTGCAGCCTCTACGCGGCCTATAATTTGAGCAGGAATACCGAATGATTCTGAGATAGCGATGATATCAGCCGCAATTTCTTCGGATACATAAAGCTCCATACGGTGTCCCATGTTAAATACTTTATACATTTCTTCCCAGCTTGTATTCGATTGTTTTTGAATCAAATCAAATAACGCCGGAATAGGGAAAAGATTGTCTTTAATAACATGAACTTTCTCTACGAAGTGCAACACTTTTGTTTGTGCTCCACCCGAGCAGTGTACCATACCATCAATCTGAGAACGGTATTTATCTAAGATAGATTTGATAACAGGCGCATACGTACGTGTAGGGGAGAGCACCAATTTACCTGCAGTAATTTGTTCTCCTGATTCTACATCGATTAAATCCGTCAACTTGCAGCCACCAGCGAAAACTAAATCGTAAGGAACAGCTGGGTCAAAAGTCTCTGGGTATTTCTCTGCGATATATTTGTGGAATACATCATGACGTGCTGACGTCAATCCGTTGGAACCCATACCGCCATTATATTCTGTTTCGTAAGTCGCTTGACCATAAGAAGCCAAACCAACGATAACATTACCTGCTTGGATGCGGTGGTTAGAGATAACATCTTCACGCTTCATGCGACAGGTAACTGTACTATCTACAATGATGGTACGTACTAAATCGCCTACATCAGCTGTTTCTCCACCTGTAGAGTGGATGCCAATGCCTAAAGCACGAAGTTGACTTAAAATTTCTTCCGTTCCATTGATAATCTCCGCAAGAACCTCTCCAGGGATAACGTTTTTGTTACGACCAATGGTAGATGATAAAAGGATATTGTCGATAGCACCAACACATAATAAATCATCTAGATTCATAATGATGGCATCTTGCGCAATACCTCTCCATACGGAGATATCACCTGTTTCTTTCCAGTAAGCGTATGCTAAGGACGATTTTGTACCTGCGCCATCGGCATGCATAATATTGCACCAAGCTTCGTCGCCCCCTAAAATATCGGGTACGATTTTACAAAAAGCTTGCGGGAATACCCCTTTATCAATATTCTTGATTGCGTTGTGTACATCCTCTTTCCCAGCGGATACACCTCTTTGGTTGTATTTTAAATCTGACATCTCGTATGCAAAAATAATAAACCCAATGATATTCTAGTAATCCAAAATGATAAATACGAGAAAAGCCCAATATCATTGTAGATATTGGGCTTTTTATAAGGATAAACCACGAACAAGGAAGCTGGTGTTGCTTATTTATTCCACCACAATTTTGTCGTGATAACATCATCGCCTTGCTGTGCCAAGGATTCCTGGTAGTTGTTTCTATTTGTACGTTGCTCGTTCAATGGATATACTAATCTATTTGGAATAGCATCGCTAAATTCAGGTGTGAAGTAGAAGCTTTTTTCTACGCCACCAACAAGTCCTTTCCATAGCAGGTCACCTTTCTTCACTAAGAATTTAGGGTAGCCTGTTCTTCTGATTTCTGTCCATCCTTCAATACCCTGCGTGTATAGGGCGATATATTTTTGGCTTAACACATTTGCTTGTGTTGCCGCTGGTAATGCTTGCACATAAGCGCTGTAGTCGGCAGGCGCTACGCCCCATTTTTCAAGCGAAGCTTTAACGCCTTTTACGTAGTGGTCTTGATCCCAGTTTTTATATTCGGAGATTAAGAATTCTACTTCAGCATACTCTTGAAGCACTTCGCCAAAGTTGGCTGCATTAACGATTGTTCCTGGTAAAGAAACTTTGTTAAATGGTAATACGTTACCTGCTTCTAGTGGAAGGCCGTAAGGCTGACCTACATATTTATCTTCATCATTTTTATTGCTGTATTTCGCTAGACGAGGGTCAAGCGTTGTAAAAGGACCACGCTTACCAGTCAATGTCTCTACAATTACGTTGGATACTGCAAAATCTTTACGGTTGGCAATAACTGTAGCCTTGAACAGAGGTGCTTGATTAGGCGATGTTGCGGAGTAGTTAAAAACCGCGTTGTCGCTGTTGGATGTAAATACACCTTGCGCTATAGCGTCGTCAATATGTTGCTTAGCAATCGTGTTAGATTTGCTGAGGATGCGTGTTGCCAAGCGTAGACGTAAGCTATTGGCAAACTTATACCATTTTTTATTATTCCCTTGGAAGATGACATCAGCCTTACCGAAGGTATTTTGATCTTGATACTTATATAAGGTGTCCGCCGCTTGGTCCAATTCGTTTAAAATATCTAAGTATATTTTTTCTTGCTTAGCATACTTAGGTGTTAAGTTATCTGGATTTTGCTGCAAAGCCTGAAATTCAGGATCCTTATTACCATAAGATTCATAAGGGATATTTCCGAAAACATCCGTTAGGTGATGGAATACAAATGATTTTAGGATGCGTGCAATTGCAATCTGATTGCTGTTTGTACCTGCCGTACCAGCACTCACGATAGCTTTTGTTTTCTCATCGCTATTCAGCTTGACAATCTCATTGATATTATTCAAAGCTAAGTAAGAGTCTTTCCAGAAGTCATCCGACGCACTCGTCGGAATGATATAGCGTGAAGGATCTGTATAAATATTTTGCGCATAAAACTGCGAAAACAATTGCGCGCCACGCAAGTTGATGCCTTCACTACGGATAGCATCTATAGCCTGTTTTTGTGCGTTGACAATTAATGTCGTCGTAGGTACCGCAGGTGGATTGTTTGGGTCGGTATTGATGTCTGTAAATGTGCTGTCTGAACAGCTGCTGATTACTAAGCTGGACACACCGACAAATATATAAGAGAGTGAATTGAAAATTTTCATCGTAAACTAGAATTTAACGTTAATATTGAAACCGTAAGATAGAGGTGTCGGAATATTTCCGCCTTCAATACCTTGAACATTACCACTGCCGCTCGTAGCCTCTGGGTCGATGTATTTACTCTTCGTGTAAATATTCCATAAGTTTCTGCCGTAAACGGATACACCTAAGTTTTTAGCAAACTTGTTTGGCTTAAGTGGGATGGTATAACCGAAAGTTACTTCACGTAGTTTTACAAAGGTTGCATCGAACACAGAGAATGCCGTAGGGCCGTTGTACTCGTTACGTGCCCATTGCTGTGCGGATACATTGGTTTCGTTTTTCGTCGCATTGCTAACTGTATAGGTTCCATCAGAATGGAAGTCTACATTGGCTTTTACACCGTCTAAGACAACGCCAGTCTCACGTACATTATTAGCAGCTGTTTTATCAAGAATACCAGCATACATACCCACTTTATAGGTTTGCGAGAAGAATTTACCACCTACACGACCATCGATTAAGAAACCGAAGTTGAAGTTCTTGTAGCGGAAATGATTCTGGAAACCAAATAAGTAGTCTGGCAATACAGAACCTAAGGGCACCAATTGTGTCGTATTCATGTAGGTTCCATCAGCTTTAACAACGCGTTGACCATCCGGAGCATACACGAAGTCTGTTCCTAAAATCTGACCATAGGACTCTTGCTCACGAGCCACTAAGCTTACTAAGGTGCTGCTTAAAGTCAAGGTGTTCACAAGTTCATCCAACTCAACCACTTTGTTTCTGTTTTTTGACCAGTTGATGGTACTGTTCCATTCAAAAGAATCCGTCTTAACAGGTGTTGCATTTAACGTAACCTCAATACCTTTGTTGTTTATCTTTCCAGCATTTAAGACCTTAAACTCATAACCAACAGCTTGTGATACAGGTACAGGTAAGATTTGGTTATGTGAGTTGTTGTTGTAATAAGTAACATCTAAACCAATTCTATTTTTAAGGAATTGTAGGTTGATACCTGTTTCCCATGATTTAGTCATCTCAGGCTTTAACAAAGCATTGTTAAGTGTTTTTGGTAAAGCGTAGGAAGGAAGGCCTTCAAAAGATTGTTGTGCTTTGTATACTTTATACAATTGATATGGATCGGTATCGTTACCCACTTGCGCCCAACCTAAACGTACTTTACCAAAGGATAACCACGAAAGTTCTTTTACAGCATCTAACTGGCTAAATACGAAACTTCCTGTCGCCGAAGGGTACACGTATGAGTTGTTTTGGATAGGTAGGGTAGACGATCTATCATTACGGATGGTAGCATCTAGGTAAAGAAAATCTTTATAACCTACGGATGCACTTCCATAAATAGAGCCTACACGCTTATGGTATTTGTTGTTGTCAACAAGTACAGATGCAGCATTCTTTAAATTGTAGTAATTTGGAATAGTCAAGCCCGATTGTGTAATCGCGTTGTTTATTTGTTTTTGTTGATCTCTAAGGTTGGCACCAACGTTAACAATTAACGAGATATCTTGCCAGTTTTTCTTCGCTGTTGCTAGGAACTCGTAATTGTATTCATTAAGCTTATTGCTATTCTCTTCATATTGAGACGTAGAACGCGAGTAAACGGCAATACGGTCTTGCGTGTCAAAGGTGGAAATATCACCATGTACACGTGCTCCGATTGTTAACCAGTCTGTTGCTTCATAGGTTAAGCCGAAGTTTCCATAAAAACGATCCCTTTTCTCTTCTAAGTAGCTTTCATAAGCGGCCCAGTATGGGTTGTCAATGAAGCGTGTAGCTTCCCCTTGAGCAGTATTGTCAAAGCTTGTTCTGTTCCACGAAATTTGTGTGCCATCGGCACGTTTATAGTTGGATAATTCTTTAAAGTCTACCTGTACGCCACCCCATTGAAAGGCGTTCAACATGATACCACGGTTGGTAGCACCTGTCCACGGCTTACCTGTAGAGCCTGTTCTCACGTAGGTCAAGTTGGAGTTAACCACTAATTTTCCAATACGTGTACTACCAGCTAAGTTTAAGGTGTTTTTATTTAGCGATGCGTTAGGCGTTGTTCCACCTACATTTTTGTTGGTATAGGATAGACGGTAGTTGGTTTCACCGCTAGAGCCACTTAAAGAAATGTTGTTGCTATTTGAAATACCTGTCTTGAAGAAGTACGATACATCGTGTTTTGGGTATTCCCAAGGTGTCTCTTTTAAGTATTTCTCTGGACTCTCTGGATCTAAAGCATACCATTGTAAAACCGGCGTACCATCTAATTTTGGCCCCCAGCTTTCGTCAGATGCGTAGTCAACAATTTTAAAATTCTGTCCGTTTATCGTTGCATTAGCAAATGTTGTGGAATAACCTTGACCATAAAGTTTTTGTCTTTTCGGTAGACGTACAATATTTTCGAAATCAAGGCCTGTATTAACGGATATTTCGACCTTATCACCTTTAGTTCCTTTTTTTGTAGTGATTAAAATCACGCCGTTTGCTGCACGTGAGCCGTATAAAGCTGCTGCCGAAGGACCTTTCAATACCGATATGTTTTCGATATCATCAGGGTTTAAATCCTGAATAACGTTTCCTAAATCCTTACCAGCGCTACCGTTTACCGTTGAAGAGTTGTTGAAGTCTCCGTTATCAATAGGCGTACCGTTGATCACATAAAGCGGTTGGTTATTTCCTGCGATAGAGTTGATACCACGAATTAGTACGCGGCTAGATCCGCCCATGTTACCTCCCGACGAGATAACTTGTAGACCAGCTATTTTACCAGAAATAGCACTAATAGCATTTGCTGGGCGTGTTTGAAATTCCGTAGATTTCACCTCTTGTACCGAGTAGCCTAAGGCTTTTTTCTCTCTGGAAATACCTAAAGCGGTAACCACCACTTCGTTAATAGAATTAGCACTAGGTACAAGGTTAATTGTTAACGGACGATTATCAACGATTTGGAGAGTTTGTTTCTCATAACCGAGGTAAGAAATAGTAACTGTTTGCGGAAAAGAAGTGAAGTTTAAGTGGAAAACACCATCCGCAGCCGTTTGTGTGCTTCCATTGGCGTAAGTAAGCGTAACGCCTGCTAGCGCTTCATTGTTGTTCGATACCACACGACCATTGACCGCTTGCTGCCCAAAAAGGAGCTGGCTCGAA
The DNA here is from genome assembly GCF_037572665.1 of Sphingobacterium sp. MYb382. NCBI lineage: Bacteria > Pseudomonadati > Bacteroidota > Sphingobacteriia > Sphingobacteriales > Sphingobacteriaceae > Sphingobacterium > Sphingobacterium sp. MYb382. The sequence continues at coordinate 122,972 of NZ_JBBGZT010000012.1, read as the reverse complement.
AAAGTTAATAAGATAACAAGTATAGTATGAATTTTTGTATTCATAGGTATGAAATAAAAAGTGAAAAACTGGGTTGTTTAACGAATAAATAAGGATTATAGGAGAAAAAAACAGTCGTTTAATCTCCTAGTGACATTCGTTTTACAAAGCATGTGTGTATATCCGTATGCATGTTTTTTTTAATTTGAGAGTGCAAATATATTAAATCCACCTTATTAATAGATTAACTATTTTATGTTTTTTTGAAAAAGGTTCTTTTTCAGCGCTATGTGCATAAAGTGTATTGTAACTTTGCCATTATTGTATTAATTTTAGTTACTTTGCATCGTTATTTTGAATAGACAATAAAAGGATATGATTATACAACCACGTGTAAGAGGTTTTATCTGCTTGACTTCGCATCCTGAAGGAACAGCGCAAAATGTTAAAGAACAGATAGAATACGTCAAATCAAAGGGAGAAATTAAAGATGGCCCGAAGAAAGTTTTAGTTATTGGTGCTTCTACCGGTTTTGGTTTAGCATCTCGTATTACTGCGGCATTCGGTTCGCAAGCGGCTACAATTGGTGTTTTCTTCGAAAAACCTGCTGCTCCTGGCAAACCAGGTACGGCTGGTTGGTATAATTCTGCAGCCTTCGAAAAAGAAGCACAAGCTGCTGGGTTATATGCAAAGAGTATCAATGGTGATGCTTTTTCTGATGAGATCAAAGCGCAAACTATCGCTTTAATTAAAGAAGAACTTGGTCAAGTAGATTTAGTTGTTTATTCTTTGGCTTCGCCAAGACGTACACATCCTAAAACTGGTGTTGCACATGCTTCAGTTTTGAAGCCTATTGCTCAGCCATTCACGGATAAAACGGTAGACTTCCACTCAGGTGTTGTTTCTGATATCTCTATTCAGCCTATCGAGAACGAGGATGATATCGAGCATACAGTTGCTGTAATGGGGGGTGAAGACTGGAAATTCTGGATTGAAGATTTGAAAGCTGCTGGTGTTCTTGCTGAAGGCGTTAAAACTGTTGCTTATTCTTATATCGGCCCTGAGCTTACATACCCTATCTATAGAAACGGAACAATCGGTCGTGCTAAAGACAATTTAGAAGCTACTGTTCCTGTGCTTAACGATTTGTTGAGTGACTTAGGTGGTGTTAGTTATGTTTCGGTAAACAAAGCTTTGGTTACACAATCAAGCTCGGCAATCCCTGTAGTACCTTTATACATCTCTTTACTTTACAAAGTAATGAAAGAGAAAGGTATCCACGAAGGTACAATCGAGCAGATGCAACGTTTATTCGCAGAAAGATTATACAATAATGCAGACCTTCAATTGGACGCACAAGGAAGAATCCGTGTTGACGATTTGGAAATGCGCGCTGATGTACAGGCTGAAGTAGCGGCTTTATGGACGCAAATCACAACAGAAAACTTAGCGGAGCTTTCTGACATCGAAGGATACAGAGATGAGTTCTTCCATTTATTTGGATTTAACTTTGATGCGGTAAATTACGAAGCTGAATCGGATGAGTTGGTACAAGTGCCAAGTATCCAAGCATAAGTAGTATACCTAATATACTTTATTTTAAAAGCAGATAACCACCATGGTTATCTGCTTTTTTTTGTGCTGTTCCCCCAATTTAGCTGCAATTCGCTGTGCTATATATTCATTTTGCTAATTGTGGTTTTTTATTTGGATTAAATCTTGATAAGCTCTATATTTGCGCAACAACATTACAAGAAGATAGAGATGGTTTGTCCTTTAGCAGAAGTAGAAGAGGTTTTTTCATCAGTGCATGGAGCGGTATATCAATGTAGCCGTAAGAATTGCTATTGGTTAGAATTTAATGAGACCACGACGGCTTTTAAGGTTTCCGACTTCTTCCTTTTCAAGAAGCGTATTGACTCCATCAATGTAGAAGCTATGCTTGCTGATACTTCGCGCACTTCCGATTTCGAACTTGTTATGCCACACCGTACAGATCGTTGTTTTATGTTGTCTGTACAAGATATTTTAAACTTAAGAGAGATCTTAGCCGGCTCTAAATTTATGATTGAGTTTAATAGTGAGCTTAAGAAGTTACTTCGCCGTGACGCAGTTCTTGTCTTTTAATTGTATTGATTCCAAATAACTTACCTTTTTGTTCGTCTAATTTAGACTGAATTTGTATTGTATATTTTTCATGACTTTCGTCACTTTCTGCATTATCTTTGTAAGAGTTAAGGCTGAGCTCGTATTGGCTTTATTATAATTTAAGAACTTAAGAAATAAAAGATATGAAAGATCTATTAAAATTGAAATCATCTTTATCAGAGGAAATCGAAAATATATTAAACGCACAAGTTAAGGTTGAAGCACATGCGTCTGCACTATACTTAGCGATGTCTGCTTGGTGTGATGACCAAGGATTAGATAATTCAGCTTCATTCTTCGCTAAACAAGCAGACGAAGAGCGTACACACATGTTGAAATTGTTTAACTACATCAGCAACCGTGGTGGTCGTGCTATCTCTCCTGAGGTTACTAATATCCCAGTAGACTTTGATTCTTTCCGTGGTGTTTTCGAACAAACATTGGAGCAAGAGATGTTCGTAACAGAGCAATTCAACAATATCGCTGATAAATGTGCGAAAAGCAAAGACTATGTTACTTTCAACTTCGTACAATGGTTCTTAGCGGAACAAGTAGAAGAAGAATACGTAGCACGTCGTATCCTTGAGTTGTTCGATGTTATCGGTGAAGACGGTACTGGACGTTGGGAAATTGACAAACACTTAGTAAAGGTTACCTTTGACGGTGAATAAAAATACCCCATAATAGGGAAAGCGGGTTGTCTCAACGAGACAACCCGCTTTTGTTTATACGAAAAGCTGTTATTTTGCCGTTCTTAGCTTAGTCTTTCCTGAGTTTTTTGTATATTGAGCTTTGGAGTTTTAGAAACGTTTTTGTGTCAAGAAAGAAGCATCTGATATTATTCCTGTTGACCTGTAGCTTGGTGCTTTGTAACTGGGGTATTGCTGATGCTCAGCCACATTTGAAGCAAGTGCACGGCTATGTGTTGGATACCGCCGGAGTAAGCCTCAAGGGGGTTACTGTACGCTTAACCACCAGCTCGGATACCTTATTGATGATCAGTTCGGCAGCAGGTTATTATAGCTTTAAGAATGTGAAAGGAACCAACCTACGGATTTCCTGTAGCATGTTGGGCTATAAGATATTTTCTAAAACGCTCCCCGTAACCACTGAGTCAAATAATATCTTAATCCCGAATGTGATTCTTGAACCACAGAATTCGTTGATTGAAGATGTGTATATCGTTAAAACAATACCCGTCGTTTATTCGCAAGATACCATTCAATATAATATGGATGCCTTCAAGTTTCGAACAGGCTCTCTCCTCGAAGAGGCTTTGAAGCAACTCCCCGGCATACAGGTGGCTCGTGATGGTACTGTTTATGCCTATGGGAAGGCCATTTCCTCCGTACAGGTCGATGGTAAAAAATTCTTCGGTGGTGATGTGCTGACAGCGACACGGAATTTGCCGGCCGATTTCATCCGTAAAGTACAAGTCATTAACTATTATGGCGATTATGCTACCGATAAGGGGATGCGTAATGAAGAACCAGAGAAGGTGCTAAACATTGTGCTGAAGGAGGATAGTAAGCGTATTTCTTTTGGTCAGGTTACTGCCGGAGGGGGAACGCGCGACCGTTATCTGGGGAGCCTCGGCCTCAATCGCTTTAATGATGGGCAAGAGCTTTCTATTTTGGGCTCTGTGAATAACACGAATACAAGTCTTTTTTCTTTCGGCTCTCCCAATGGAGCCGGCGAGCGTGAAAAGTCATTGATGGATGTGATGGACTTCGTCGATCCTACAGATGGGCTCAATAATGTAAAGTCGCTAGGCATTAGCTTTGCGGACAACCTTGCCGAAAAAACACAGTTTAGTACTAACTACAGTTATACACGTCGTGAAAATGTAACGCAAGGTAATTCCGTTTTGCGATCTTCTTACGTAGGTAATACGATCTCTAACGAAGAAAATTATCAGCGTAATAATGACGATCATTTTCATAAGTTCGCCACAGAATTTAAGCATCGTTTTAAGAATAATGATGTCCTAGAGGTTAAACCTACTTTGTCCTACAATCGCGTATACACAGGGAATACAAAAAAACGACTCATTAGCAACAATCGCGTATTTACTTTTGGTACTTACCGCGATACTGCCTTGACGGAAAGTCCCAACTTGGATGTTGATATCGTTTATGCCAAAGCCTTTAAAAAGCCAGGTCGTAAATTATTGGGTAGCTTCGTTGTTAATTTTAATAGTCAAGATAAGACAGAAGATGTGAGTGATGGCTACCTGTTAATTGATTCGTCACATGTTAATCCTAGACGTACCAATGTATCGCAGGAGCTATTTGTTCAGCAAAATAATAGCAGCAATGGGGTGAAAGCCTCTGTTTCTTATATCGAGCCTTTTTCTCCAGCAAGCCTTTTGGAAATCGTTTACGATTACGAAATGACGAATATGTATACCTTGCGTAAAGTGGAGGATAAGTTGAAAACGGCAGAATTGGGTACGCCTTACTTTGTCGATTCCTTAGGCGTTCATTATAACTATAGCTTCAATAGCAGCCGTGTGGGACTGAACTATCAATATACCCCGAACAAGAAGTTTCGGGCGAATGTAGGTTTTGCAGTGCAGCCTATTGTGTTGAGTGGTAATTTGCCTAATGATGATCAGGTATATGAATATTCCAATGTGAATCTGGTACCTACCACAGGATTTAAATGGCGCTTTAATCCAGAAACAGATTGGAGTGTCGACTATGTCGGTAAGAATAATCAGCCAAGCTTCTTACACATCATCCCGGTAACGGATAATACCAACCTACAAAATATTATTGTGGGAAACCCGAATTTGAAAGCGGAGTTCTCCAACCGTATTACGACCATGTTTAGGCGATTTATAACCTCACGAGGTCAGTATTTCGAGACTAATTTTGCTTATAATTTTGTAACGAACAAAATTGTATCCGATAAAAAAGCGATTCTTAACTCTACCATTCAACAGACGACCTTCCGTAATACCGATGGCTACTATGATTTGAAGTGGTATTTCTTATTTAATACCCCGCTGTTCAGCGAAAATGTACAGCTAGATGTTGTGGGAAACACAGATTATTACAACAATTTGGCCTACGTGAATGATAAGCGTAACACCACTAAACAGTTTGTCTATTCTCAATCTGTGCAGGTACGTTACTCATGGAGTGACTATTTTGAATCGGTGTTTAATGGAAACTACCTGATGAACAACGCCCATTATACATGGCCTTTTACAAATACCATCAATGCACAAAGTGTGTTGCTTGGTGCTGCTACCAAAGGTTATATTGGTGATTATGTCACACTAGGGGCGGAGATGTCGCAGCGTTTTAATGTAGGTTACGAAAGTAGCTTTATGAATAACAACCCGACGACTATCAATGCGTACCTAGAGGTCTCTTTCTTGCGTAATAAAATGGCGCTACTCCGTATTCAAGGGTACGATTTGTTAGACCAAAATAAAAATATGGGTACCTACAGTGAGTATATAGGTAACGATTTATATGAAGCACGTAACAACCGATTGGGACGTTACTTTATGGTGAGTTTAAATATAAGGTTGCAAAAATACCCTAAAAAATAAAACTATGATGAAAGCTGTCGTTATGCGCGAACCAGGAGCACCATCGGTGTTGGCTGTTCAGGAGCGTGAGAAGCCGACTATAGGCACGGAGGAGGTTTTAATACAGGTGAAGGCTGCCGGTATTAATTTTCCGGACGTCATTCAGCGTAAAGGTAGTTATCCTGCGCCAGCAGGGGCTATTGCGGATATTCCAGGATTAGAAGTATCGGGTATTATTGTTGAGCTTGGTAGCCATGTTAGCGGCCTACAGTTAGGCGATGCCGTTTGTTGTTTAATTGCTGGGGGCGGTTACGCCGAATATGTGAAGGCTCCAGCAGCCGTATGCTTACCTATTCCCGAAGGTTTCAGCTTTGCTGAAGCCGCTTGTTTGCCAGAAACGGTATACACCGTTTGGGATAATGTCTTTAGAAGAGGGAAGCTGAAAGCCAATGAAGGTATTTTAATTCAAGGGGGATCTGGCGGAATAGGCTCTACGGCAATTCAATTGGCAAAGGCTTTCGGTGCGCAGGTATATACTACCGTTAGCAGTGCAGAGAAAGCAGATTTCTGCAAAAAACTTGGTGCAACGATTACAATCAATTATAAAACGGAAGATTTTGTGGAAGCCCTTAAAGGCAAGCCTGTGCATGTTGTGCTAGACAGTATTGGTGGCTCTTACTTTGAAAAACACCTGACCCTTTTAGAACCTGATGGTAGGCTGGTACAGATAAATGCTATGGCAGGAGCAAAGGTAACGTTGAATATCATGCAGCTGATGCAGAAGCGAATTCAGGTGACGGGGAGCACGCTTCGTGCGCGCGATACCGCATTTAAAGCGGAGCTTACACAAGAAATTCGGAATGCCGTCTGGCCTTTGATGGGGGATGCTTTTCGTCCGCAAATTCATCAGACATACACCTTTGATGAAGCTGTGCAGGCACATACGCAGATGGAGGAAGGCGATTTTCTAGGAAAGTTGGTATTTGTAGTTTAGACCATTAATAAAAATGGGCGCTAAAATTAGCGCCCATTTTTATTAATGGTCTAGTGAGGCTGCATTGAGCTTCAGCGAGTTCAAAATAACCGATACAGAGCTTAGGCTCATCGCTGCCGCCGCAATCATTGGCGACATCAAGATGCCAAAACTAGGGTATAAAATACCCGCTGCGATAGGAATTCCAATCACATTGTATAGAAAAGCAAACAATAAATTTTGTTTGACGTTACGCATCATTTTATGACTCAGTACAATGGCTTTATTGACACCTTTGAGGTCGCCTTTCACGAGGGTAACTTCCGAACTTTGAATGGCAATGTCAGTACCTGTTCCCATAGCGATACCAATATCAGCTTGTGTCAAAGCAGGGGCATCGTTAATACCATCGCCCGCCATCGCAACAACTTTGCCTTCTTGTTGTAGTTTTTTTATCTCATTTAGTTTGTCTGCAGGAAGCATATTCGCTTTGATATGGTGGATTCCCGTTTTATCGGCCACCACTTTTGCGGTATGCTCATTGTCGCCAGTAAACATATACACCTCAATGCCTTGCTCTTGAATTTGCTTAATGGCTTCTTGGCTACTTGCTTTTACTTGGTCGATAATCGTTAAAAGACCTGCATACTGCTTATCCACGGCAACAATAGAAATACTGTTACCCAGTTTTTGTGCTTGTACAATTTCTGTTTTCAGGCTCTCCGGCAATTCCACGCCTTCCTCTTCCATAAGCTTCTTCGTACCTAGCAATACCGACATATGGTGTATTTTTCCAGATACACCTTTACCGGTGATGTTCTCGAAATTGTGTACATCCAATAAGCCTAGGCCTTCGTCTTTAGCTTGCTTTACCATAGCTTCGGCCAAGGGGTGAGAGCTGCTATTGTTGATGGAAGCCGCAATTTGTAAAATATCTTGACTTTTAAAATTTCCATTTTCAGCGACGCTGATGTTGGAAACACTAGGTCTACCTTCTGTTAATGTTCCTGTTTTATCGACGATAAGGGTATCTACTTTTTGCAGTCGCTCTAAGGCTGCTGCATTTTTAATCAGAATTCCATTTTTCGCACCCTTGCCGACACCCACCATCACCGACATTGGTGTTGCTAGGCCTAAAGCACATGGGCAGGCTACAATCAGAACGGCCAATAGATTCGTGAAGGCAAAGGCTATATGATTGTCGATGCCGCTGAAATACCAAGCAACAAATGCGATGGCAGCGATGAACATAACGATAGGAACGAAAATACGCGATACCTTGTCCGTCAGCTTTTGAATAGGGGCTTGGCTACGGCTAGCCTCATTCACCAATTGTATGATTTGAGATAATAGCGTCGCTCCACCTACATGCTTAGCCTGCATCAAGAAGGTTTGATTGCCATTAATCGTGCCGCCGATAACGTCGTCACCCACTGTTTTTTCCATTGGAATAGGTTCTCCCGTAATCATAGACTCATCAATGCTGCTGAATCCTTCCAAAATAACACCATCAATCGGGATTTTATCCCCAGGACGTACACGCAAGGTGTCGTCTACTTGAATAGCCGATACGGCGATTTTTGTATCTACACCATCTTTCACTAAAATAGCCTCCGCAGGCGATAGCTTGATAAGCTCCTTTACCGCGGTGTTTGTTTTAGAATGTGCTTTGGCCTCCATAACCTGCCCTAGCAGCACAAGGGTTAGGATAACACCGACCGACTCAAAGTAGAGGGCTACGTCACCATGGTGGCCAAGCAGCTCTTCCGGAAAAAGCTGCGGGAAGAGTAGCGCAATAACACTATATACGAAAGCCGCTCCAGCACCGAGGCCTATGAGGCTAAACATATTTAGGTTCCAAGTTTTAAAGGAAGTCCACGCCCGTTGGAAAAACATCCAACAGGTACCAAAAACAATAGGTATGGTCAGTATAAACTGTATCCATCCATTTGTCTTTGGTGATATCACCTGACTAACGGGAGCTCCAGGGAGCATATCGCCCATCGCCAACAAGAAAACAGGTAAGGTCAAAGCAATACTAATCCATAGTTTCTTCTTTAAACCTGCGTATACTTCGTCGCCTTCCTCATCAATCTGGTTGGCCACAAGGTCCATACCACAGATTGGGCAGTTGCCGGGATGGTCCTGCACAACTTCGGGGTGCATCGGGCAGCTGTATTCCACCTTAAGTGTTAGTGCTGGAATTTTCTCCAAGTTCATCCCGCAAACTGGACAGGAACCAAACTCATCGTAAATTTTATCACCTTCACACATCATGGGGCAATAATACTTGCCCGCATTAGAGGCGTTAGCCTGCATTGGGGGAGCTGAAACATGATGATGCCCATGTTGAGGCTTATCTTTTAAAGACTCTATAGGAACTAAAAACATGTTACAAACCGGGCATCTACCTTTTTCTGTATAGCTGTGGTCATGTCCTTCACAAAACATCGGACAGATGTAGGTGCTACTCGGAGAATCATCAATGGTTACCTCTTTGGCCTTTGCTGTCGAGTCTAGCTCAACGATGGAGTAGTGGCTGCCGGCACCCAATTGTGCTTGAAGATCATCAAGGCTGTAATCTTGATCCATGGTTAAGTCTACAGTGCCTTTTTCTAAGCTTACATTCGCTTGAACACCAGGCAAGGCATTCAGTTGTTTTTCGACGGTGGAACGACAACCTCCACAAGTCATGCCTAAAACTTTATATTGTTTATTCATTATTATTTATCCTATTGTTGTGTTTTTCTTTAAGCTATTTCAGTCAGCATAAGGGCGACCTTTAGCTTTTAAGCATCCATTTCCAAAATGGAATAATGACTGTCTACACCAAGCTGCGCTTGCAACTCATCCAAGCTATAATAGCTGGACATATCAATTTCAGCCGTTCCGCTTTCTAAGTTTACATTAGCTTGAACGTCTGACAAGGTGTTAAGCTTATCCTCTACGGTAGCACGACAGCCGTTGCAAGTCATGCCTAGAATTTTATATAATTTTTTCATTGTGGTATATTTTAATTGATGTTATCTATTTTATGAAAACTAAGGTTGCAAATTGACGATTTACCCATTCGCCTGTTTTACTCGGTATGCGTTCTGTATCTTGTAGGAAAGCCTGATTTTTAAATCCACTAGTCACCGCCATTTCTTGAAGCTCTTCAACTTCATAAAGCTTAAAGTGATAGGCTGTAAAAGGGAGCTCTTGCATAAAATGCTTGAGTCCGAAAGTAAGCGCAAAAGCCCCCCTCGGTTGTAATACACGGTATATATCCGCAAACATGAGGCGCGGTTCTTCCCAAAAATAATGCGTGTTTACCGTAAATATTTTGTCGAATGTGTCGTTCGCATAAGGAAGAGGCGAGTCGGCATTATACAACGTAAAGGCAGCACGACCTTCGTCGATTAGCTTTAGGTTGTTTTCTTTTGCGAGATCATGCATTAGTGTGGAAACCTCTAATCCTTGGTAGTGTATGCTAGGGTAGGTGTTGCATAAGTTTAAGACATGTGCAGCGTTACCATGACCGATTTCTAAAATAGCATCATGAGTTCCAATCGCCAATGCTGATATCGCTTGCGCCGTCATGTTGGCATTCGTCTCTTGCATCATGGTCGCCATCTCCATTCCCTTACTTCCGTGGGGATGGCGCAGCTGATTAGCAATTTCTTTAAGCTTTTCCGAAGGAGTCATAGCGAGCTGATGTTAACGTTTAAACCTAATACAAAGGTCAACAATCAACAGTCGGAAATGTTATATAATTTATAGGATGGTTTATATAATTTAGCGAAAAACTAACTTTTACAATTTGTCTAGAGGAACACGGCTTGTTGCCGTTTGCTTTTTGAAAGCTGAAGGAGAGAAGCCTGTTGTTTTTTTGAATTGGCTACTCAAGTGGGCCACACTGCTGTAATGAAGCTGCAACGCAATTTCGTTGAGGTTGAGCTCATCATAGCTGATCAGTTCTTTAACTCTTTCTATACGCTGACTAATGTAGAACTTTTCAATGGTGGAGTCTTCCACCTCGCGGAAAAGGCTACTTAAGCTGTTATAGTCTTTATCAAGCTTTTCTGCTAAGTATTGGGAGAGGTTGGTGCGTAGATTTTCATTGTTTTGATGAATCATCTCCACGATAAGATTTTTTATACGCTCTACTGTTTGTGTTTTTTTGTCGACCATAAGCTCAAAACCCAGAGATTCCAAATTTTGGGCTAGGTCTTCCTTTACGGAACTTATATCTTCTTCTTGGATACTTATCTTGCCAAGCTCCATAGACAATACCGTAAGCCCAAGCTTGTTAAATTCATTTTTAACAGCCATCAAGCAACGATCGCACACCATATTTTTTACAAATAATTCCATGGAGAGAAGTAATAATGAGTTAAAAGTACAAAAAAAGAAAGTGATGCGAAAATTATGAGAAGATCTGACATCAAGATTACCAAGGGCATCTTTTATCTTTTCTTATCGTCATATTTCGCTCGATAAAACGCATGTTTACGACTGAATGCGTAATTTTGTTGTCGAAAAATAAATGCAATGGCTAATAAAATGAAAATTGAAGTTTGGAGCGATATCATGTGTCCCTTCTGTTATATTGGTAAGCGACGTTATGAAGCTGTCTTAAAAGACCTTCCTTTTGCTGACCAAGTGACGCTAGAATGGAAAAGTTATCAACTGAATCCTGACTTAGAGACAAATCTGCAAGAGACAACATATTCCTATTTGGCATCTAGCAAAAATATGCCTGTGGAACAGGCTAAAGCGATGTGTGATCAGGTGGCTACGATGGCGAAAGCAGTAGACTTAGATTTCGATTTTGATAAAGCTGTTGTTGCTAATAGTTTCCGTGCGCAGGAGTTCTCACACTACGCGAAGCAACAGGGCAAGCAAGATGCTGCTGAAGAGCGCCTTTTCAGAGCCTACTTCACCGAAGGTAAGAATATCGACGATATCGCTATATTGAAGGAGCTAGCGCTAGAGTTAGGCTTAGATGCCGACACGTTAGAGAAAGAACTAAATGCACGTACCTATCAGGATGCTGTGCGTGAGGATATCTATGAAGCTCAACAGATAGGCGTGCGTAGCGTACCTTTCTTTGTGTACAACCGCAAGTATGGTATTTCGGGAGCACAAGACGAAGAAGTATTTCGCCAAACGATGCATAAAGCTTTCGACGAATGGCAAAAAGAAAATGTAAATAAGACTTTAGAAGTAGTTGAAGGACCTAGTTGCGGTCCGGAAGGCTGTGAATAATAAAAAAGGGAAGTTTTAAACTTCCCTTTTTTATTTTAATGATGTCTTGTTCTGCTATAGATGGGACAATAGGTTATTTACTTAGCAGCAGCTTTTTTTCTCTTTTCCAAGTTAAGGCGGTAAAGAAAATAGCGAGCACACAAGCGCCTAATATCACCTCGAATGCCGTATTCCAACCCGTCTTATCAACGATAGAGCCTAAAGCCGCATTTGCCAGTAGGTCACCAATAAAGTAGCCAAATAACCCTGTTAATCCGGCGGCGGTTCCTGCTGCTTTCTTAGGGACAAGGTCTAACGCTTGTACACCAATAAGCATCACTGGCCCATAGATTAAGAAACCTATTGCCCATAGTGAGATGTTAACCACCCAAATGTTATCGCCTGTTGCGGTCCAGTATACATAGGTCGCTATCAGTGTAAGCGTCATGTAGATAATGGTTACGGGGGCACGACGCCCATTAAATACTTTATCACTGAGTACACCACACAATATAGTACCTGGAATAGCGGCTAGCTCATAGAAGGAAGCTGACCAAGCCGCTTCCGAGACGGAAAAATGTTTGGCTTCCTGTAAAAAAGTAGGCGCCCAGTTGATGATTCCATTACGCACCAGATAGACGAAAGCATTCGCGATAGCGATAAACCAAAGCATCTTATTGTTGAGCACATAAGTAAAGAAAATCGTCTTGGCACTCAGTTCTTTCTCTTGCTCTGCAGTATAGCTTTTCGGATAGTCATTATTATACTCTTCAATAGGTGGCAGTCCACAGGATTGTGGGGTATCTCTAATAAGCAATATACTGATGAAAGCGACCACGATAGCCGCCATACCCGGAAAGTAAAGGCGCGCTTGCCAATCCATAAAGAGCTCCACACCCCATATGGTTAAGGGACCTACTAGAAATCCACCTACGTTGTGTGCTAAATTCCAAATCGACATAGCTGTGCCGCGCTCTTTCGTCGAGTACCAGTGTACAACCACACGTCCACATGCAGGCCAGCCCATTCCTTGTACCCATCCATTGATGAAAAGAAGGATAAACATAATCGTTACCGAAGAAGTAGCAAAGCTCGAGAATCCCATGAAAATCATTGTTAACGACGATAGTATAAGTCCTGTAGCTAAGAAGTAACGAGCATTACTACGGTCCGATACATTGCCCATAAAGAACTTGCTAAGTCCGTAGGCAATCGATAGGGCAGACATGGCAAAGCCCAGTTGTGCCTTCGTATAGCCTAGGTTGTCCTGTAAGTCTTTAATGGAAAACGAGAAGTTCTTACGCACAAAATAATAAGCAGCATAGCCTAGAAAAATACCTAAGAAGACCTGAAAGCGTAGCTTTTTATATTCCGGATCAATACGGTTAGCAGGTAGTTGCGGCTGATGAGCCGCTGGTTTAAAAAAGTTTAACATGCAAGATAAAAGGTTAAAAAAGGTTTGGATAGTCGCTAATTATACCATCCACTTTAAGGGATTGTAGGCGTTGAATTTCATTCTTGTCATTGACAGTCCAAGGAATAACCTTGATGTTATGTTTATGCGCTTCCTGCATAAAAGCTTTGGTCACTAGTTTAAAGTTAGGACTGATAATAAAAGGAGTGAACCCCAATTCGTCAATAATTTCTTGAATAGGTTGTTCGTTCTTGGCATCTATGAGGTATGATAGTTTAACCTGCGGATATACCTTGTTGATGTATTGGATTGTACGCTTATCAAAAGACTGTATAACTGTTCGTGCAACGATTCCTTTTTCTGTAAGCACCTGTAAGATAAGATCCGAAAATTCTTGAGGGCTAGGATGATATTCACCGTCTTTGCCGTCTTTACTTTTCGTTTCTATGTTGTAGAACATGGGCTTTTTACGCTTTTCCTTGGCGTAGCTTTCCGCCTCGTCGATTAAGTCGGAAAGTAAAGAAATTGTGGTTTTTACTTTCTTCTGCTCAGGAAAATCTGTGTAGTATTTTGTGCCAATATCGAACTTACCCAGTTCACCATAAGTGTAGGCATAGATTAATCCTTTGTCGTCGATCCCTTGAAGAGGCTTCCCATTAGTGTACTGTACAAATTTAGGATTCAGGTAGTGATCATGATAGACAACGACTCTGTTGTCTTTCGTGATGTGACAGTCCATCTCCAAGGTCGTCACCTTAGGCAAATCAATAGCCACCTTCATAGCACCGATAGAATTCTCCGGGTATAGGCCGCGCGCACCACGGTGCCCTTCATAAGAGAACGATGGATGGCTTTCAGCATGGTTAAGGTTTTCTTTTTGAATAGAGCAGCTCAAGGCTAGGCTACTTGCAATAATTAGTAGTGTTTTTTCTAAATGTTTCATTTATCTCCTTTCGGGCCGGAAAATTAGTTAAAATATGAGTCCTCGTATATTACCTTTTTGTTAATAAATAGCGCTATTAACGCATCGTATAGGAAAAGGCTTTAGGACGAATCATGCGCTCTGTATACTCTTTTCCAAAGCGATCGGTGACACTTATATCTAAGGTGCTGTTGGCGCTGCTAGCTTTTACTTTGAACATGTGTGAGCTGTTGGCAGAGTCGAAAGACGGTTCTGCATTGAGGTCTAAACGTTTCATCCCGTAAGATATGATGTGTAAAGGGTCGCGTGAGCTTACTCTTTCTACTTTCAGAGGCGTGCCATTTTCTTTTACTGTCACAGTCCATTTAGGATCATATCCCCATACATTGATTAGTACTTCATTATTTTTGTTCGCTGTTGCAAAGCTGAACGCATACGTAGGTACTAGTTTTTTGAATTGGTCATTTGCATTTTTGGTGTAATTGTCGGCGGTAATATGTACGTTGTTCAAGTCGTAGGATCTAAACTGATAGTTCGGTTCATAACCGATAGATTTGTATTGCCACTTAATTTTGTCTCCGTTCATCTCCCATATGCCATAGCCACCCGGACTTCCATCCGGAGCAATATGATTATCTGCGTAGCCTTTGTTTCCCGTCCACCACCATGTAGCGCATACTGCCGCCGTGTTATGCTCCATCAGCTTGTTGTCACGCTCCACTCTATAATTGACGTGGGTATGTCCTGTAAGGATATGTACCTCATTAAATTTGCTTAACATGCTGACCAGTTTGTCACCATTACTTATCCTAAACCCCGGTAGGTTATTTTTTTCATTAGGCGCATTGTGTATTTGTATATGTGTCGCCACAATAACTGGTGTATTTGGTGTTACTGTTTCTAAGTCTTTGGCAAGCCAAGCCATCTGCTGGTCTGTTATTTTACCATTATAATTGCGGCTACCAACTATTCCTGTTGCTCCGCCGGCATTAATATATTCTGTATCATCCAGGACGATGTAATGTACTTTACCCAGATTGAAGGAATAATAAGTAGGGCCTAAAGCATTACGAAAAGCATTTTCTGATGCCCAGTCGTTAGCGATGTAAGGATCATTATCATGGTTTCCTATTACATTGAAGATAGGGGCATTCACATGACTAATTTGCTTCACATATTCTGGAATCATAAAGCTATTGCTGTACCAGTACGTATCCCAAGTCAGGTCGCCAAGTGTAAGTCCATATACCTTTTTGCCTTGGCCTTGAAAAGCGGCTATTTGCGCATTGATATCCTTGACGAAGCCATTTTGAAATTGCGCTATATCATTCGTTCTATTGGCTAGGTGTAAATCTGCCAAACTGAGAACGATGTGGTTTTCATTGTTGACGTCTTTTAATTCAAAGTCTTTTATCTCAACGGAGTTTTCTATGGCATTTAAAAAATGATAAAAAACAGGTAGGTTACCATTGTTGTTTACAACCTCATAGTTAGCAGGAACAGAAATGAAAACATAACCCGTTTGCTTTTTTGAAGGTAAATAGTAGATTCCTTTATCGTCGGTTTTTGTCACTTCGTTACCATCGGAAACAACAACATTGGCAATTCCTTTACCGTCGCTAAAGACACTTCCTTTTACCGTCATTCCTTCCTTATCCGGAATATTAGGGTTGAATACAGCATATATTGTCGTTTTCCCTAGTTGACGCTGCGCATTTCCGCGCTGAATTAAGACCGTGTATACGCCATTTTTCAGCTCATTTGTTGGTGCTAGGATGATGCTTTCTGTAGAAAGCGTCTTAATCGCAATATTTATTACAGGCGATTGGCTATCCCTGGGTACAAAAGAAATAATATCGTCCTTCTGGAACCCTTGACCTTTGATGGCTAATTCTACATCTTGTGAAATATAGTAGGTTGCAGGGACGTTGAAGTTTGTGAGTTCGAAGGAAACCACTGTGGTTTCATGTCCTTTAGGGACTATTGCATTTTTATTCTTACACGAATAATTGAAGAGAATAACCAACGCACAAAGCGTAAGTAATGTTTTTTGTATGTTTTTGATATTCATTTTTTTAGGTTGATAAAAGTTGATGCATAAAAATAGCATGGCTAAGCTAACCTAGCCATGCTATTTCGTTTAATCTATTTGGACAGTAATACCCTCACCAGTTTCAATCTCCGTTAAGACAGACTGTTTCGTCATTACCACAAATGTTTGTGTTCTTTTTTCTATCCATTTACGTGTTGTCGTATTAAACTTCCCGCCAAGCTTGTAAAAGGCCCCAATATCTGGAGGTGTTGAATGTGGAAATCTAAAATCATTATTGCCATCACCCATGGAGAAAAATGGAGTAGCATCTCCTGTTTCTGCGTTGTACTGTGAATAGTTATCGGTATTACCAATGCGATAGCCCAACGTTTTGTCCGGACTGATGATGGAAGCTATTCCATTTCCGCCATAGAAGACTACATCAATAGGGACAGACTGCTCCGCAATATTGGTTCCGATAAATAAGGAGATACCACCAGCGTTACCACTGTTAGGTAGTAGTCCTGAACTAGGGTCTCCGAAACCGTCACCAGCATTGGTGCTATACTGAATGTATCTTATCCAATTGGCGGAAGAAATAACCGTAGAGTTGGCTCCATTGATACGGCGTTGATGACCGCCTACATAAAAGTATTCTCCCTTTTTTACGGAGCCCGTCGTCAGGTTAAATTTATAACTGCGGCCGCCGCCACTAGCCCATCCAGCGTTGTGAAGTACCGTTCCAGCATTGGTGCTTGTGACAAGCGTGAAAGGAACTTGGCTGAAGTCGATGTCGACATTCGCTTTTAGCTGAACATATTCATAGTTCGCATCGGCTCCTGTTGGATCCGCACAAAAACCTGTAATAATAATTGGTGTCGAACCGATGTACTCCGGTACTTCAGGGTCCGATACATCAATGATGTCGCCTTTGTATCTTGGGTAAATACTGTTTTTTGCCTGTGCATCCGTTGGGGCGCCCAGCATAATTCCTGTAACGGTAATGTTTCGAGGAACATGTAGGTCCGCAAATTCGGCAGTAGGACGCGTCGTGATACTGATGGTATCAGCACCATTTATCATACGTCTATTACCTTCAAATTTATCGTCCACGGCAGGACGAGGATACATTTGTCCGCCAATCATCCGAATCAATGTTCCTTCGAAATTTTGAGGCGAGTTATTTACGTTGGAAGCCGTCGTTGTCGTCATGTAAACCGCATTTCCTGATGATATTTTTTTGACGTCGGTCGCTCCTAATCCTGTAACCATTAAAAAGCCGTTTCTTGACAACGTTTTGTTTTCAATATTGACAACAATAGAGTCTCCCGGTTTGTAATCAGCAGCAGTAGGGCCAATTTGAATAGCCATGCCACGAATACGGTTACGTTTCGATTGTTGAAGAACGATGGTACCCTCAGGGACATTACCGCCTTTATGGTCCGAAATGACAGTTCCGTAAATCATGGATGCCCCCGATAGTGCCTGTTTACTTAGATTTACATCAGCACCTTTATGCAGTGCGCGGACATCCTCCAAGGCGATGTATGGACTTAGTTCACCCAAATATTCTTTATCTTTTTGTTCACAGCTTTGGAAGATACCGATAGCGGCGAAAAGCAGCAGAAACCCACGTTTTACTGCTTTTTTGTGTATGTTATTTTTCATGGTGCGTTTCATTAAGGTTTTTGCCACCAAACCAACGTGTTGATATTGTCAGGACCTTGATTTTGTAGGGCAGCATTATAATTGATTGGATTAGCAGACTGAAGATAAACGGGATAATTCAAACGTGCTGGCATAATACCATTGTTTAAGTGGCCCGATAAAATTGGCAGTTCTGGATATCCGGTACGTCTAAATTCAAACCATGACTGTAGATCAGTGAAAAATAAACTATAGTATTTCTGTTGGTGTATAAGTTGCATTTTTTGGCTTAGGCTGGCTGCCTCATTCCATACCACATGCTCTCCAAGGAGGTAGTTGGCAGGCAGCTCTAGGCTCCATAATTCGATGGCACTTTTTGTCCCCGCCTCATAATACTCCTTAGCGGTTTTAGCATTTATCCATCCCTTTACTGCGGCTTCCGCTAATGTGAATTGTAGCTCGCTGTAGTTTAGGATATTGCCTAGTAATGGCTCTGTCATCAAGGTGGTCAGTAAGGCCGATTTTCCAACCGGATTTGTGCCAATAGGGTATCCACTCGGTACACCAGCATATTCACCATCATATAGTGAAGCCCATTTTTGGATGCGCGGGTCCGACCATTCATTCAGATTGTTGACGAAGAACGTTGTTAGTCGAGGCGTGTACCAGTCGCCAGGGCGCCAGGTAGAGAATGGTGACGTATAAGGTGCTGAGCCTGTCCAACGAAGAATAGCAGATTCGCTATTGCTACCAATGATCGGATAGTTTGCCGCCTGTGTATCAATCATTTTTTTAATCTGTCTTGGGGCATCCATAGCTGCTTTTTGCGAAACGCGCATCAGCAGACGTAGGTATAGGGAGTTCCCAAATTTTCGCCATAGCGTCACATTTCCGCCATAAACAGGGTCGGATCCATTGTCTAGGTTCGCGGCCCCTTGAAGGAAAACATTGGCACTATCTAAAGATTGAAAAAGCCCTTTGTAGATATCTTCCTGACGGTCAAATTCAGGACTGATGTTGAGCTCTCTTCCTTTTATCGAATTAGCGTAGGGGATATCACCATAGGTATCGGTCAGTATCGCGTATAACCAAGCTTGGCATATTAAAGATACGCCCATATAGGATTTGTTGCCTGCTTTTTCGGCAAGGTCGTAGATATCTTTAAAATTTGTTAATTGAAGGAATAGGTTGTTGTACAAGTAGTCTGCTTCACTGGCGCGAATTTCATACCTAAATATTTTTCCGTCACCATCGCCCATATTTACCGTCACCTGCATTAATTCATTGGTTACACGTTGTGAACGGCTCATGTTGTATTCAACGGTCTTTTTTAAGGCTGGAGCCAGTAAGTTGGCTGGTGTCACTTTACTTAATCCGTTGGGATTAGTGTTAATATCTTCAAAATTTTTGTTGCAAGAGCTTAGCGCAAATAGCAAAGGCAATGCAAAAAGTATATGTATCTTTTTCATTTTTTTGTCTCCTATCAGGTTAAATACCAATAACTATGTTAAGACCAAAAGTTCGTGTAGCAGGAAATTGCCCTAGCTCAAAACCTTTATTGATGTCTGAACCACTTAATGTTCCAAATTCAGGGTCGAATATTGGCCACTTGGTCCACATAAATAAATCACGACCAAAAACACCTATTGTAGCTCTTTGCAGACCAATTTTTTCCAGTTGTCTTTTTGAAATGGAATAGTCTAAGCGTGCTTCTCTCAGTTTTAAAAAGTCCGTAGAATAGGTTGTCCCTTCGACATTGTCTTTACCTAGATGTGCCGCATAGTAGTTCCATATATTCTCCGTGATAAAGGTGTTAGGGCTGTAACTGCCATCTCCATTTTCGACAACACCGTTACCAATGATGCCGTTGTATCGACCCGGTAAGGTATTTTTCGTCTTCCCTTGCTCGGCTAGGTTTGCTGCGGTTAGGGAATAAGCAACAGCACCAAGCTGAACATCAAAGAGGAAGCTTGCTCTAAACTGCTTGTATTTAAACTCATTGTTCAAGGAAGCTTTCCATTTTGGATTGGTATTACCAATATATTTCATATTTTCATCAAGCATAGGGATACCATTTTGATAGATGATGTCACCTTGAGGAGAGCGTTTGTAACCTCGCCCATATAAATCCCCCATACTACCACCAACATTTGCTATAATAGCACCACGGCTACCAGGTCCGTTCTGTAGGATGATCTGTGGAAGGATATCTGTCAGTTCGATTACCTTGTTTCTATTAGCAGTATAGGTTCCATTGACATTCCATTGGAAATCCTTCTTCCTAATGATTTGAGCACCAGCCTCGATTTCTATTCCGGAGTTTTGAATCTCTCCCGCATTTAGAAGTACTGTTGAATAGCCCGAACCGCGGTCTGTCGTTGCACGTAGGTGTTGATTATAGGTGTTCGCTTTGTAATAAGTCAGCCCTAGCGTAAATCTATTCTTGAACAAACGCATGTCCGTTCCAATTTCAAAACTTACCGTTCGCAGTGGTTTTAGGTCCGGATTGGGGAGGAGCGTAGGGTTGGAGGCTCCTCCGGGAAATATAACTTCAGGGTTGTAGGTATACGACGTTTGATAAGGAACCGTTCCTCCACTTCCAACACTAGCGATAGAAGATCTTAGTTTTAAGTAAGAAACCTCTTTAGGCAAGGTGAACATCTCGTTTAGAATTAAGCTTAAATTGGCAGAAGGATAGAAGAAAGAGGAGTTTCCTTTACGTTCAGGCGTCGCTAAGGTGCTGTTCCAGTCATTACGCGCCGATACATCGACGAAAACAAACTCCTTGTATGAAAATGTTCCCAAGGCATATAAGCTATTCATCACAAATTGCTCCTGATAAGGGGAGGCAACAACAATTCCCGAAGCATTAGCGAGGGTAAAGTTACCCGGAACAGAAAGGGAATCCGCCGAGTTTCTTTCTTGATAGCGCTCGTTGCGTAGGGTGCTTCCGCCAACGGATAGTGAGGTTTTTATAGACGGGTTGATATCCTTATTATAATTCACCATGAAGTCCGTACTTGCCTCCTGGTTTTGAATAGATTGTGTACGGAACATACCTTTCTTAAACTTCTCGGTGTCAAAAGGACGTTGTTGTGAGCGCCTTTCAATGCCGAAATCTAAGTTGGTGCGTGCCATGATGCTTAAATTATCCGAGATGGTATAAGTAGCTTCTACATTTCCTGTTATACCTTGACGCTTATTTTTGTTAAGCATCTCATAAGCTATAAGATAAGGGTTGTCGGGGTAAGAGCTGAAGGGATAACTTTGTACCTCATTCTCCTTGCCTTTTATCCAATAGTCTGTCAGGTAGCTGAGTGGTGCATTAGGAACCCAAAATATGTTCCAATACATCAAGGATTGGTTGTTGTAGCCTGTCGATGGCAGGTTGTCACTTTGGTTTTGTTTATAATTTACGCGAGTTTGTATTTTTAATTTATCGGTGACTTTATGGCTCGCATTGATAGATACCGTATTGCGGTCGAAACCTGTGTTTGGGATTATCCATTTGTTGTTGAGGTTGGTATACGAAAAACGCATCGTTGTTTTATCATTACCGCCATCCAATGTTACCGAATTGGTGAACGTCCTTCCGTTATCGAAGAAATCCTTACGCGCATTTGGATAAGGTACCCATGGGGTAGCCTCTTTGCCACGTGCCTGCGTAACGGGGTCGTACTGAAAAAAAGACTGCCCATCAAATTTAGGACCCCAAGCGGAGCTAGTGCTTCGTGTGCTGGCTAGTCCGCCACCAGCTAAGAAAGAGTAGTAATTAATACCTTCATCACCCTGACCATACTCATATTGATAGTCTGGCCATCGCGATATAGATTCAATGGTGGTGTTGGACGTTAGCGTAACCCCAATTCCTTTCCTATTTTTTCCCGACTTCGTCGTAATAATAATGGCCCCACCAGCACCACGCTCACCATATAGTGCCGTCGCATTTGGTCCTTTTAGGACGGTGATGTTTTCTATGTCCTCGGGATTGATGTCCGATAGGCCCGACCCGTAGTCGGTAGGAGAGTCGTCCGATAGATAAGCACCGCTGCTTCCCCCAGTCATCTTGCCACTGCTTGAACTCGTAATAATACCATCCACAATGATTAAGGCATTGTTGTCGCCTGTTAGGTTGTTTTCTCCTCTTAATATGATTTTGTTAGTACCAGCAGGACCACCACCCGAACGAACCAAGTTGACACCAGCCACCTTTCCAGATAGGGCATCCGTCCAGTTGTTGGAGATAGCATCCGTCAGCTGTTCGCCCTTAACTTCTGTAGCAGCATAACCTAAAGATTTTTGCTCTCTTTTAATTCCTAGGGCAGTAACGATTACCTCTTCAATTCCTTCGATGTTTTCACCCAATCGGATGGTGATATTATCCGCTGCTGTTTGGTATTTATGCGTAAAGTTTTCATAGCCGATAAGCTGAAAGGTTACGAGTGAACCGCTAGTGATTTCGATGGAGAAGGCTCCTTTTAAATCGGTCGAGCCTATACTTTTTCCATTCACTAGGATGGAGGTACTGGCCAGAGGCTTGTTCGTATTTTTATCGACGACGAGGCCTTGGATTTTGATTTTCTCTTGAAACGTTGTTCTTTCAAAAGAATGGGATTGATTGGCATACACATGGCTTCCGGAATAGCATGAACTGGCTAAGGCAAGCCAAAATATGCTGTTAAGCTTTGTGGATGGCTTTACCTTGTTGTGCTTTTTTTGTGACATAGGGATATCCATTTAATAATTATGATTTATAAAATTGGTAGCATGGCTTTAGTTGATTACTTATAGCTCAAATTGGCTATAGGAGCAAATTCGAGGCATAAATAACCAATAATATAGTGTTGACTTAAAACGATAAATTATGTTTATCGTCGGTTTTTCTTCATAAATAGGTGTGACTTTTTAGGCATAGGAATTCCTGTTCATCTTCATGAAATAGAAATTGGCGTTATTTTTTTAGGAATATCTCTGTGCCTTTAGTACAATATCATATATAGTAAACTAGCTAGCAACGCACCAATAAAAGGGCCTACAACGGGCACCCATGCGTAGCTAAGGTTAAAATCGGCTTTATTTTTAATGGGAAGTAGCGCATGCATGATGCGTGGCCCCAAATCACGTGCTGGATTAATAGCATAGCCTGTTGTTCCCCCTAGGGAAAGACCAATTACCCATACCACAAAGGTAACCGGAATAGCGCCTATAGATCCCAATCCGATGCTTGTTGAAGCGTCAATTTTGGCTTCCGTAAAATGGAAAATGGTGAATATTAATACCAAGGTGCCCACCACCTCGCTGATTAAGTTGATTGGCAAGTTGCGTATCGCAGGGGCTGTACAAAAAACAGCCTGCTTTGCTCCAGCATCATCCGTTTGGTCAAAATGATCCTTGTAGACGAGCCACACTAGAAAGGCACCAAGCATGGCACCAATAAGCTGAGCCAGCATATAAGAGAGCGCTATATCCAGCGTCATCTTCCCCAGTACTAAGTTGGCTAGCGTAACGGCGCAGTTTAGGTGCGCACCGCTATAAGGGCCAGCAATAGTGACGCCCACAAACACCGCTAAGGCCCAGGCTGTACAAATAACAATCCACCCCCCGTTGTTGCCTTTCGTCTTTTGAAGGGCAACGTTCGCAACAACTCCTCCACCTAGAAGAATCATGGCAGCAGTGCCTATAAGTTCTGCTGTAAATGCATTCATAATTTTAGTTTATTAGGTTAGTTATTATTGGTAATTAGCCCAGAAGTTTGCCGTTTCTGTTGCTCTTTTCCATTCATGTAGACGCTCTTTAAGGCGTGAATCTGATTGCGCTTTAAATACTTTCTCTTCCTCCCATAGCTGCTGCAACGCCGCTATGTTATCCCAGAAACCCGTAGCAAGCCCAGCCAGAAATGCAGCACCCAGGGCTGTAGTTTCCGTAATAGCGGGGCGTATCACTGCCGTTTGCAGGATGTCGGCTTGAAATTGCATTAAGAAGGTATTGGCTGTTGCTCCACCATCAACACGTAGCTCGGTAATGGTTGTTTGGGCGTCTTCCTCCATCGCTTTAAGGATGTCATATGTTTGATAGGCGATACTTTCCAGTGCCGCACGCGCGATGTGTGCATCGCTCGTCCCACGCGATAGCCCTAGTAAAGTGCCTCGTGCTTCTGCATTCCAGTGTGGAGCGCCAAGGCCTGAGAAGGCAGGTACAAAATATACCCCTTGTGTATCTTCCACCTGTGTCGCCAACGACTCTACAGCATCCGACTGCGTGATAATCCCCAATTCGTCACGTAACCATTGCACCACGGCGCCAGCAATAAAAACACTGCCTTCCAAGGCATAGGTAACTTCATTTCCTATTTTCCAAGCAATCGTCGTTACTAATTTATTGGTGGAGATAACGGGCTCTTTACCGATGTTCATCAGCATGAAACAGCCGGTTCCATAGGTGTTCTTAACCATTCCTTTTTGTGTACATAGCTGCCCGAATAGTGCTGCCTGCTGATCGCCGGCAATGCCAGCAATAGGAATAGGGGAGCCTGTTAGTTCCGTCGTTGTATCTCCGTATTCTTCAGAGCTGCTACATACTGTAGGAAGCATGGAAGCCGGTATTTCGAAGATGTCTAGTAATTCTTTATCCCATTCAAGGGTATGAATATTGAAGAGTAGCGTGCGCGAAGCATTACTCACATCGGTAATATGTTTTTGTTTATCCGTTAGGTTGTATACGAGCCAGGAGTCTACCGTGCCGAAGGCCAAATCGCCTTGTTCGGCCAAAGTCCGAGCTCCATCGACATGCTTTAAGATCCAGTTGATTTTGGATGCCGAGAAATAAGAGTCGATAAGTAAGCCTGTCTTTTCCTGTATCTGCTGTGCAAGACCTTTTTCTACTAAGCTTTTGCAATAGTCCGCCGTACGGCGATCTTGCCATACGATAGCATGGTAAATCGGAAGGCCTGTTTTCCTATTCCAAACGATAGTTGTCTCCCTTTGGTTGGTAATACCTATGGCTCTGATTTTTGCTTCTTGCTTATTTGCGGTCGCTAGCGCTTCCTTAAGTACTTCCAATTGTGTAGACCAAATCTCGGCTGGGTCATGTTCTACCCATCCCGACTTAGGGAAAAATTGCGTAAACTCTTGTTGTGCGGTATGCACAATATTCCCTGATTTATTGAAAAGTATGGCGCGTGAACTGGTTGTTCCTTGATCGAGTGCTAGAATATACTCTTTCATCATATTATCTTGGTTTATTAGGTTTTTATTCTGTTATATCGTGTAATTCTTAACCAATGTCGTGTAGTCATTAAGCTCTTTAGCTATCCATTGGTCATCCTTACCGAGCTGTTGAGCCATCACTTGCGCTACCTTAGGTGCCGCCGCTAAAGAAGCATGTGCATCTAAGAGTAAAAAGCGAATACGACGGGCCATAAAGTCGGCTAATTTTACGACCATTTCCGCTTGGCAAGACCATACAACTTCAGCTAGGCGGAAGTCATAATTTTCATGTAGCTTTTCCGCTAGCTCCGGTTGATCGCGCATAAGCGCTTGTATATGGGGTAGGTCACTACCATACACCTGCCAATGCCCTTCGTTTTTAATGGTCGTACTACCGTGAATAGCTAAATGCGTTGTTTTGCATGGCTTCGCTGCTAAGCCTGTTGTTTTGACACATAGATCAACGGTCTCTTCACCCATCTTTCGATAGGTTGTCCACTTACCTCCTGTAATTGTGATGAGGTTAGAGTCGCTTTTTATCAACTTATGATCACGTGATATTTCTTTCGTACTATTACCATCTCCATTGGTCGGCGCAGCTAATGGTCGTAAACCGGCGAATATACTCAGTATATCTTTACGGGTAGGCGCATTTTCCAAATATTGTTGTGCCGTCGTTAGAATAAAATTAATCTCCTCTTCCAGTGGGCGTGGCTCAATTTGATGCGCATCAATAGGCGTATCTGTTGTTCCAAGCAGTACTTTGTCATGCCATGGCACACCGAATAGAACACGTCCATCACTGGTTTCCGGAATCATCAAGGCATCTACATTCCCTAAGAAATGCTTGTCAACAACAATATGTGCCCCTTGACTTGGCCGTACGAGGTTTTTATGGGTAGGGGTATCTAATTTTAGAATATCATCAACGAAAATTCCTGTCGCATTTATGACAGATTTGGACTTTACGGTATGGCTTTCTTGGCTTTCACGATCCCGAAAAGTAAGGCCGTTGACCTGTCCGCTTTCGTTTTTACTAATTTCAATAACATCACTGTAGTTTATAAGGGTCGCTCCATATTCGGATGCTGTTTGTGCTAGGTTGATCGCTAGGCGAGCATCATCAAATTGACCATCAAAATATTGGACACCTCCAATTAGTTTTTTAGTTTTTATGTGCGGTAGCTTTTCTACCACCTGATCTTTACTTAGTAATACCGATTTACCAATACGAAGGCTCCCCGCCATCCAGTCGTAAAGCTTCAAGCCTATGAGGAATTTTAGCTTGTTAAACCAGCTGTAGGAAGGAATAACAAAACTCTGCACAAAGGAAACATGAGGCGCATTCTGAAAGATAAGCCCTCTTTCTTTTAAAGCTGAGTATACCAGTTTGACATCTCCATTGGCTAAGTAGCGTACACCGCCATGCACCAGCTTGGTGCTCTTGCTCGATGTGCCATTCGCAAAGTCATGCTTCTCCACAAGCAAAGTTTTGTATCCTCGAGAAGCAGCATCAACTGCAATACCAAGACCTGTTGCACCACCTCCAATAATGGTGATATCCCATTCCGTTGTTGATTTAACGGCTTTTATAGCGTCG
Source organism: Sphingobacterium sp. MYb382 (assembly GCF_037572665.1). NCBI lineage: Bacteria > Pseudomonadati > Bacteroidota > Sphingobacteriia > Sphingobacteriales > Sphingobacteriaceae > Sphingobacterium > Sphingobacterium sp. MYb382. The sequence continues at coordinate 96,279 of NZ_JBBGZT010000012.1, read as the reverse complement.
TCGCGTCTAAAATTCATTTTGAATACTTTCGTTTGTTTATAATTATATAGTAAATATAGTAAAAAACGTAAACAAACGAAATATTGTGAAGAATTTTGTTTTTAATATACGCATCTCCAATCCTTTCTTTATCTTGTACCGATGAATAACGTTGAGAGACACCAGTATATACTCAAGCAGATTGAACGAAACGGCCATGTTTCGGTTGTTGACCTTTGCGATAGTTTAAAAGTTTCGTCTGTAACCATACGGAAGGACTTACAGTTTTTGGAAGATGCAGGTATCTTATTCCGTACGCATGGCGGTGCAACAAACGTAAATCCTTACCAGAAGGATAGACCAATCAATGAAAAAGCAAATATTCATGCCGACGTTAAGCAACGCATCGGTCGGGAGGCTGCTAAAATGGTGGAACCTAACGACTCTATTATTATCGCTTCAGGTACAACGATGCAATATTTTGCGAAAGAGATTCATCCTCAAGGAGCCTTAACTGTTATTACATCTGCTATTAATGTGACACTTGAGCTGATCAAGCATGAGCATGTCGATATTATTCAGCTTGGCGGACCTGTACGAAGAACTTCTTCCTCTATAATAGGTAGCTATGCCGAAGATCTATTGAGCGATTTTTTCTGTTCAAAGGTTTTTATCGGGGTTGATGGTATAGACTTTGACTTTGGTATCACGACAACAAATGCACATGAAGCCTTGCTGAATCGGAAGATGATGAACTCGGCGCATAAAACCATTGTGCTGGCCGATTCTTCGAAATTTGACCGTAAAAGTCTAGGTAAAATATCTGATCTATCGAAGATTGATATGATTATCAGTGACAATATCCCCCTTAAGTACCAACAATTGTTTGACAACCTAGGGATTGAATATAAAATATGCTAAAACCAAGCCACGTTAAGGTCGTGGCTTAATGCAGTGGTTCATGCTCCATTTTTCTTATCAAATCGTCGAAATACTTATTTATACTGTATAAGATAATACCTTTTACAGCTCCGTTTTCTCCTAAAGTAGAGAGATGCAAAGTACAGTTTTTCTTTAGGGCATTCATAGTGTACGTTTCGATAGTTAACTGTATAGGAAGCGTAATCAGCGAGCCTGCCTCTACGAATTTTCCACTAATCACGATGCGCTGTGGATTAAAAAGCTGAATAAGCTGAGAAAAGGCCTTGCCAAGGTTGCTTCCCAATGTGTTGATTAAGTCTATAGCATATTGATCCCCCAAATTTGCCGCTTCAATAATATCAGTAGGCAACAAATTATCGACATCATATTTACTGCTAAGGAGCGTTGGTTTTGCTGCCAAGATATCCCTTTTTGCCGTATTAACTAGGGCAATGCCCGATGCAACAGTTTCTAAACAGCCTCTTTTCCCACAGTAGCAGAGCTGGCCATCTTCCGCAAACATCATATGGCCTACTTCGCCAGAGAAGCCTTCGTTGCCCATGTAAACCTCGCCATTTATAATAATGCCAAGGCCGATCCCCCAGTCCATTTGTATAATAAGCACATTCCGCTGGCCAATCGCGGCCCCATATTTAAGTTCACTTAAAGCGGCGGATTTCACATCATTAAGAAGGTAAACATCCTTTCTGAATATCTTTTCTAGGTGCTTTTGGAGGTTGAAGCCTGCTCCTTGATAATAGGTAAGGTTTTCGCCCGTCTCAGCGTTGATCAGGCCAGGCATTAAGATGCCCATAACCGTAATCTTTGTCCAATCAATATTTTCTTCAGAAGCGTAACGGTAAATAAGGTCTACAACATTTTGAATGTCAATAGCTTCTTTCGATAGTTGGTGTTGGTATTTTCTAGACTTATGAACGATTGAATTATTATTATCTATAACTACAATCCGGATATTAAACCGATCAATTTCAATGCTTAAAACATTTAATGTTTGATTCTTAACTTGGTATAGATTTGGCTTACGACCACCTATAGAATCACCTTTATCTTTTTGTTCTAAAAGACCCTCATTGATGAGTTCATTGACTATTAAGTTGAGCGTTGGTAGGCTTAGGTTTACTTTAGCCGCAATCTCATTAATTGCTATTGTGCGGTTCTCAAAGATGGTTTTGAGGACCTTAAGTTTTAGAATGTTGTTTTTTCTTTTTTTAGGCGTGTTTGCTACCTCATTGCTAAAGAGGATTTTCATTAAGAGCATAGAAAATGTTAATAATATCTAGAATAGGACTAAGGTAATTAAAAGCTAATGTTTACTTTTATAAAAATTTGTTTAAAGTTTTTGTTGTTTTAATAAAAAATAGATTAACTTTATTTTGATTTTACAATTTAATAGTTTGATTTTTCCCCTATACATCAAACTACTACCTAATGAACTAATTATAAATTTTTAATTACTACCAGATTATGAGAAGGTTATTGTTATTTATGTTATTCGCAGTATTGTGGATACCAAAGCTGCATGCTCAAGAAGAGAAACTGATTTCCGGAACAGTAAAAGACAATCTAAATCGACCCATTCCTAGCATAAGTGTACTCGTAAAAGGCTCTAATATTGGTGCCATGACTGATGCTGGTGGGAATTTTAAAATTCCAATGGCTGGATCTACAGGCATCCTTATTTTTTCTGGAGTTGGTTATGAAGATCAGGAAGTCTCCGTCGCTAGAAAAGATAATATCAATGTTATCCTCCAGGAGAAAAATATGGGTATTGATGAAGTCGTCGTTATGGGGTATTCCACGGTCGACAAGAAGCACGTAGCCTCATCCGTGGCACAGATGGATATGACGGTTGTCAAAACAAGACCTATTTTTAAAATGCAACAAGCATTTAGTGGCACCATTGCCGGTGTAACGATGATGCAAGGAAACAACCTCCCAGGCAGTGTTCCCGGCAATATTACGATACGTGGAGTCAGCACCTTACAAAATGCGGCTCCTTTAGTTATTGTTGACGGTATGGAGCAGTCGTTGACCGACATTGATCCCGCGCAGGTAAAAAGCCTTACGGTTTTGAAAGATGCGGCATCGGCCTCTATGTATGGTTCGCGCGGAGCAAATGGAGTTATCATTATTGAAACAGAACGTGGTAGCACAGGGCAGTTTAAAGTTGATCTGAATGCATGGGCCGCCGTTGATAATCCAATTGACCTGCCGAATTTTGTCGATGCCACACGCTATATGAAGCTTAACAACGAGGCGAAGAACTTCCAAGGGCAGGCGCCTCTTTTTACTGACGAGGATATACGCAAAGCTGAAAGCGGCGAAACGGGCAGTGTCAATTGGCTGGACGAGGTTATACAGAAAAGGTCGTTTGCACAAAATGAGACAGCGAGTGTCTCTGGCGGCGGTGGGGTTGGTACTTTTAACCTGATGGTTGGCCATCTTCAGCAAAGCGGATTAAATTCAATAGATTGATCACGTAAGTTTTCGGCCCGATTTAATACCAATGTGAACATCGCAAATAAGTTTGTGCTTCTTGCCGACTTCTATGCCCACCGCCTACAGGTGGACCGATTAAAGGCTAATGACGATGGTAATGGGCTTTATCAAATCGCATGGCGGATGAATCCTACACAACAAATCTATTATGATTCCGACATTGATGAGCATTATATATTGCATAACAATATGAATCCTATTGCATCCATAAATAGAGGCGGCACAAAAAATTATATGCACGATCGTAGCACCATAAACCTTCGTCCTAAATATTTTATCAATGAAAACTTAAATATTGAAGGTAACGTCTCCTACATGATAAATAAGTCGGCAGACAAGGCGGTTCGCAACACCTTTAAATTCTATGATGCCAAAGGAAAACCGACAACGATTTGGGGCAATGAAGTCTCCGCAAACCAAGGAGTGAGCGAATCGCAGCTAACGGCAAGAGCCCTCTTAAACTACACGAAAGATCTGCGTGAAAATAAGGATAAGCTTTACTTCACCGCAGGGGCAGAAATCATGAATTTCACCTATACCGATTATAGAGAGGTAAATAAAGTTTCTTTCTTCGGAAAGATGAACTATGCTTTTGATAACCGGTACCTGCTGGAGTTAACAGGACGCTCTGATGAGAGCTCTAAATTTGCACCTGGTAAAAGATGGGGCTTTTTTCCATCTGCGGCGGTCGCATGGAATATGCACAACGAGTCCTTTATGGCTGGTCTTCGTGAGGGTGGTATCATCTCAAACTTAAAGATTCGAGGCTCCTATGGATTGATAGGTAATGAAAACGTAAACCCTTATTTATGGCAGGAGGTCGTTAACACCTGGGGATGGACCATGCGTGTACCTAATCCTAATTTCTCATGGGAAAAACAAAGACAGTGGAACGTAGGTGCCGATGTGGCGCTGCTGAACAATAGGTTGAGTTTCACTGCAGAGTTTTATAATAAGTTCTCCTACGATTTAATCTATGCTAATTTTCCTGTTCCTCCACTTACAGGGTCGTACTACTTGAATTCTGCTATCAATATCGGTGAGGTAAGAAACAAAGGGTATGAGTTCTCTGCCAATTGGTCTGATAAAATTGGTAATGTATCCTATACCATTGGCGGTATGTTCTTCGATAATAAAAATACCGTTTTAAAAGCTGGTTACAACAGTAGTGATACCTTAATCTTTAAAGATAACAACGATAAAATATGGTACAACGGCATTGCTATTGATAACTTCTACGGCTTTAAAAGCAATGGTTTTTTTAGCGATAAAGCGGATGTCGACGGAACGGTCGCTAAGCTGCCTAACACCCTGCCCGGAGATATTAAATATGTTGATCAGAACGGCGATGGCGTCATTAATGATGCCGACCGCGTAAATCTAGGCGATCCATTCCCGCATTTAAATTATGCTATTAACCTTAATTTGTCGTATAAAAAATGGGACTTTGCTATGCTCGGACAAGGGGTAGGCAGGCGTCTCGGTCGTTTAAATGGGCTTGAGGGCTATCCCGTTTTGGTCGATGGAGGTAGCAATGCGCTGGGTACACCCCGCGTTGAATATGCCGATAACAGATGGACACCAGACAGCCAAGATAGCCGATTTCCACGGGTGTGGACGGGTGCTAGCACCAATGCGTTCCTTAGTGATGTTTGGCTGAGCGACGCCTCTTTCTTTCGGGTGAAAATGCTCCAGCTAGGCTATACCGTCGCAAAGATTGGCAGCAGCTTCCGTAATGTACGTTTCTATGTAAATGCGCAGGATGCCATAACGTTTACGAAATATGAAGGATTGGAGCCTGAGCGTAATGGCGGTAGTGGTAATTATCCCAGAATGGCAACCTATAGCTTTGGCATAAAGGCAACTATTTTTTAAACCTAAAAGTGTATAAAGATGAAAAAATTAATAACTGTTATACTATTGCTTACCACGGTGCTATGGTACGGCTGTGAGAGCTTTTTAAATAAAACAGACCCTACAGCAACTTCATTTGAGGAGTTTTTTAATACGGAAGAAGATTTGCGCCGTGTGGTGTACAGTAGTTATGTGGATGTGTTTACGTCTGTCGGCGACCGTGCTATCCTTTTCTATATGGAAGATGGAAAAACCGATAATGCCTACAGTAGAATTGACGGAGACCATCATCAACGCATAGCCAACGGGAATTTTAATGCAAATACGGCTGCTTTTTTATATTACTACGAATTGCAGATGAAGCATTTAGGTCGGTTGAATACGTTCATTGCTAACGTGCATGTGCCTTATGTGGAAAATGAAGAGGTACGGGTAAAGTTTAAAAGTATCTTGGAAGCACTACGTGTTTGGCATTATTTTAAGCTGACCAGTCGCTGGGCTAATGTTCCTTTTTATTTGGAACCTGCAACGATAGAGTCGGCGATACAGCCGCCAAAGTCAAAAGAAGAAATCTTGAATACGTTATTCCCATTGGCTGAGGAAATCGCTAATCGCCTGCCTGAAAATGAATATGGGTCTGACGCCTATATGTTTAATAGGTATTCATTTAAAGCTTTGATTATGCGCTATGCCTTATATAATGGACGATTTGAGTTGGCCGCGCGAATAGCAAAGGAGATAATGGATAGCGGGAAATATCAGTTGCACCCTGTCTATTCTGATTTGTTTTCCTACAAAGCGGATAAAGTGAACAAAGAGTTTATTATGAAGTTCGATATGGAGAGCCATGCCAATTCCGCAACGAATTCATTTCGTGATTTAGCCCCTCAGTATCGTACAGGCAATGGGCAATCTTATCTTGTACCTACAAAATCTTTGGTTGATTCGTATTGGACTTTACAAGGAAGACCCATTGCTACTTGCCCATTGCATACCAAAAGCGTTTATGAACTCAATCCTAAACTCAACAGAGACCCTCGCTATGCGGCAAGTATCTTCGGGCAAGGGGATATTTTTTATGGTGATAAAATTGATGTTTACAACCCGAGTAGTCCTTTATATTTCGAGAATCAAAGGAGCAGTAAATCGGGGTTTTGGTTTAAGAAGCTTGTCGATGAGACCGACGCCTTTAAAACAGGAGGGAATATGCATTTCTCCTTGCTGCGTTATGCTGAAGTATTGTTAACCTATGCGGAGGCTAAAATCATGCTGAACGATGTTGATGACCTTGCCAAAAGCGCTATCAACGCTGTTCGCAGTAGGGCAGGGCTAGATATGTCGGTGGCCAACGTAGGGCTGACGGCGAAAACGCAAGAGGAGTGGATTGCGCTAATTCGTAACGAACGACGTACAGAATTGGCAGGCGAAGGTATTCGTTATGATGACATCCTTCGTTGGCAGATTGCCGAAAAGGTGCTTAATGAGCCTGCTCTAGGGCATACAAGGCTTGTGAACGATAAACTCGAGTCGCTGAAAATTGAAGATAGATCTTTTAAATCTTATAACTACTTGTGGCCATTTCATGAAAATAGCCTGCGTGTGGAGCCTGGTTTAGTTCAAAATCCTGGATATTAGGGCTTAAACTTTTTTCGAGTGTACGATGTGCGATAAGCATATAGCATAACCAGGAACGGATGATTGTTTTTTTGTATATACTCACCATTCTCGTCGTTAATTACAGCTCTTGCAAAAAAGGCCGTAATTTATTGCAACAATTATTTGATAATCTAGGTATTGACTATAAAATATGCTAAATTAGGGCAGTAAACTTATAACTATAAATCTAATAATGAAAGAATCAACCAATTCTAGACGTGATTTTATCAAAAAATCATTGATTGGTGCTGCAGCTTTTACGATCGTTCCTCGACATGTGTTGGGCGGTCAGGGCTTTTTGGCGCCAAGTGATCATCTGACAAAAGGAGTGATCGGCGTTGGATCCATGGGACGCGGACATTTCAATTACGCTGGAACAAAAACTGTTGCTATTTGTGATGTCGATACCCGCCATCTCGCTTTAGCACAAAATGCACTTGGGGGAGGTGTAAAGGAGCACCACGATTTTCGTGATCTTATCCAAAATGCAGAAGTCGATATTGTACATATCGCAACGCCGCCACACTGGCATGGTATTATGGCTGTAGAAGCTGCCCGCTCGGGTAAAGATATTTGGTGTGAAAAACCAATGACACGCACCATAGGCGAGGGTAAAAAAGTTAAAGAAGCTATTGCTCAACATGGCAATATCTTCCGTCTGAATACCTGGTTCCGCTTTGATTCCAATTTTTATGGCTTAAATGTACCCGTAAAAAAGGTTAAAAAATTAGTCGATACAGGTATGTTAGGGTGGCCTTTAAAAGTAACCATTAGCAAGCATACTGGTTTTGATTGGAAATTCTATTGGGTGGGAAAAGAGAACTTGCCTGTTGAGCAAGCACCAAAAGAATTAGATTATGAAATGTGGTTGGGGCCTGCAGCTTACAAGCCTTACAGTACGCATCGTGTACACACTACATTTAGAGGATACTGGGATTATGATGGTGGTGGTTTAGGAGATATGGGCCAACATTACCTAGATCCTGTTCAGTATTTCTTAGGTAAAGATGAAGAAAGCCCAATCAAGGTAGAAGTTGATGCTCCACAGCAACATTATGATGCGGTAGGGACATGGCGTAAAATTACCTATACCTATGCCGATGGCTGCCAAATCATATTGGATGGAGCCGGTACTGAAGAAGGTCAGGCTTATATTGAAGGGCCTAAAGGAAAATTGTTTAAAGGCTTTATCTGTGATATCCCTGATATGGAGCGCAAATTAGCACAATATCCAGACCCTGCGCCGCAGGTGACAGACTTTGTTGAAGCTTGTCGCACGCGTCAGAAATTTGCCTTAAATGAGCAGAATGGTTATTACTCCGCAACTTTAGTGAATTTAGGCTTAGCGGCTTTACGTCTTAACAGAACCTTGCATTTTGATTCGCAGAAGCAAGTGTTTCTTAATGATGATGCCGCAAATCGCCTGATTGATCAACCGATGCGTGGACCTTGGACAATTTAATAGACCCGATAAATGAATCCAATGCCCCGCTTTTTAAGCAGGCGACACAATCGGATTCAAGCCTAAATAATGTATCTAATGAAGAAAGTATATAATACCTTATCTGCCCTCTTATTATTGCAGGTAACGGCATATGCACAGCAGCCCGCTAACCGAAGTTCGGCGACGAAGATTGCCGATGTTTTAGCGCAGCAGCCTGCTGAAGAGCAAGCCAAGTTTTTGGCCGCAATGCGTGAAATAGAAAGTTTTACAGCCGATGATATTACGCAACTATTGCTCGGACTTAAACCGCAAGGTGGTGATAATGCAGCCATTGAATATGCCGCAAATTCCTACGGTTTTTACAGCATGCAACCCGGAAGAGATGGACAGCGTACGGTGTTTTCTCAAGGCTTAGTGCAAGCGCTAGATAAACTTACCGATAAAAATAATAAAGGTTTCGTCTTGCAGTTGATGAAACAAAACTCGCGCGATGAGGCTATCGCTGCTATTGTGCCTTATTTGAGCGATCCTTATCTTGTCGATAAAGCTGCTTTAGCGCTGAATGGTATACGTTCTGAACAAGCTCGATTAGCTCTCTCTAAAGCGTTTGCCAACGCTAAAAATGAACAAGCAGCTACCGCTATTGCCGCTGCTCTAGGAGATTTAAGATCGAAAGATGACGAAGAAGCCATCATCGCGAGCTTAAGTACTTATACCTCGGATAACTATCAGTTTACAGCTTATACGGCGCTAAGTAAAATTGCAGGTGCTAAATCTGCCCCCGTTTTGTTGGCGAAACTAAAGGCGGTTAATTATCAGTTTGATAAAAGTAATATCGGCGGTTTAACGCTAGACTATGCACATAACTTACTAAACAACGGGCAAACAGCCTTGGCGACATCCGTTATCAATACGGTATCGCGCGAAGCGCATATTGCGGGAGCAACGACGGTGCAAGTTGGAGCTTTGCAGTTGTTGGCACAGGTAGACCCTGCGGCAGCACGCAAGCAGCTGATGAAAGCCGCGACGAGCAATAACGCCTTATACAGAACTACCGCTTTAGAGCTTTTAGGTAAGCATGGCTCTGTTGCCGATACAAAAAAACTAATCAGCAGCCTAAAAGGTGCGGCGCCTGATGTGCAAGAAAGTATCCTTCACTTTTTGGCTAACAAAGGAACAAGTGCTGATGCACCTGCTATTGAAAAAAATCTAGGTAGCATTCGTGCCGTGCAAGCGAAAATCGCAGCGCTAACGACCTTGTCAAAATTGACGGGCGGCACGAATAGCAATAGCCTAATTAAAGCTATCGCTGGTGCCGATGAAGTAACAGCGTCAGCTATAGAAACATTATTGCTTTCGGCACCTGATGCTAATACGATAACTGCTGTTAATGAAGCATTGCCTAAGGCAGATGCTAAAACGCAGGTTGTCCTATTGCGTGTCTTGGCTAAACGTACCAATACAGCCTCTTCAAAAGTAGTATTGCCTTTGCTGTCCGTAGCCGATAATTCGGTGAAAACAGCTGCTTTCTTGGCTTTACCAAATGTGGTGCAGGCTGATGATTTTGAGGCATTGGTTAGTTTACTACCTAATACCGCAGAGTCTGATGCACCTTATGTGCAGCGTGCACTTGTTACCGCTTTAAAAGAAAGTGCCGATAAAGATGCTAAAGTTCAACGTCTAGCGAAAAATATTACCATTTCTGCTTCACCTAGTGCGGGGAAATACTTTCCAGTTTTTGCTGGTGTAGGGGGGACTGATGCTTTGGCGGTGGTGAAGAACGGACTGGATCAAGACGCTTTGAAGAACCAAGCGATTGTAGCTTTATCAAATTGGTCGAATTCGGAGGTTCTACCAACCTTGGTTGACTTATCACGTAAAGAAAAGGGAACGGCGAATTTCGATAGTATATTTAAGGGCTTAATTTCTCAAATCAATGCTAGCGCTCATACTGCTGATCAGAAAACCCTGTTCTTGAAAGATGCTTTTACATTAGCAGCAAATGCTGCGCAGAAGAAAACCGTATTGGGAAGTCTGCAAGCAACAGGTACATACCAAGCGATGTTGTTCGCATCCAAATTTTTGAACGATGCCGAGCTGAAGGGCACAGCGACAAATACAGCCATGAATATTGCGATGGATGATAAAAGCTTTGTCGGTCCAGATGTACGTCGTGTTCTAGAAGGTGCTATGGCTAACCTATCGGGGGGCGAAAGTTCCTACCTTCGAGAAGCTATTGTTCGTCATTTGGCGGAAATGCCTCAAGGCGATGGCTTCGTGTCTATGTTTAATGGCGTAAACTTGACGGGCTGGAAAGGTCTTGTGGAGAACCCAATAAAACGTGCACAGATGAGCGCTAAAGAACTTGCGGAAAAGCAAGCGGTAGCCGATCAGAAGATGCGCGAAACATGGTCTGCCATTGATGGCGATATTGTCTTTAGCGGGCATGGCGATAACATGGCTACGGTAAAGAAATATGGCGATTTCGAAATGCTAGTCGACTGGAAGCTTGATCCTAAAGGTAAAGAGCCTGATGCCGGTATTTATCTGCGTGGCACACCACAGGTACAAATTTGGGATATCTCTCGTACCAATGTTGGTGCTCAAGTAGGGTCTGGTGGTCTTTACAATAATAAGACGAATGCTAAAGATCCGTTGAAGGTAGCCGACAATCCGCTTGGCGAATGGAATACTTTTAAAATACGCATGGTAGGCGAGAAGGTATGGGTTTGGTTAAACGGTGAGCTTGTAGTAGACAATGTAACGTTGGAGAACTACTGGGATCGTAACCAATCTATTTTCCCTACAGAGCAGATTGAATTGCAAGCGCATGGCTCTCGTGTATGGTACCGTGATTTATATATCAAGGAGCTTCCGCGCAAAGAGGTATATAGCTTAAGCGCAGCTGAAAAAGCAGAAGGCTTCGAAATGTTGTTCGATGGTACTAATCTTGATAAATGGACCGAAAGCCCTGCCTATGAGATTAATCCTGAAGGATACCTACGTGCAAATCCAGATGCGAAGTTCGGTAAGAATCTATATACAAAAAAGGAGTACGCAAACTTTGTGTACCGCTTTGAGTTTAAGCTTACCCCAGGCGCTAACAATGGTGTCGGTATTCGTACTCCTTTGGAGGGCGATGCTGCCTACGTAGGTACAGAAATTCAAATCTTAGATAATGATGCTGATATTTACAAAAGCCTACAGCCTTACCAATACCATGGATCGGCTTATGGCATTATTCCTGCAGCACGCTCAGGAATGAAGCCTATCGGCGAATGGAATACAGAGGAGATACATGTGCAAGGAGATAAGATTAAAGTTATCTTAAACGGGCACTTGATTTTAACAGGCGATTTGCGCGAAGCATCCAAAAATGGAACGCTAGACAAGAAAAATCATCCCGGTTTATCACGTAAATCAGGACATATCGGTTTCTTAGGGCATGGTTCGGAGGTGTTCTTCCGCAACATTCGTGTTAAAACTTTATAAAAGCCTAATGAATTATATAATGGCCAGACTCGTAAAATAGTCTGGCCATTTTTAGTAGAGCATTTCCGATACGGATTTCTGTAAGCTTTTATGCTCTGGAATAAATCCATAAAAAAAGAGGTAAACATTGTTTACCTCTTTTTTATCTGGTTAGGGCTAATTAGAATTTAGCACCTAAAGTAAGTACGGCATTAGTACGTTGATGTTTGATGTCGGCTACTGGAGATTGTGATTTCCAGTGGTTCTCATCGATAGCGTAAGGGCTAACTTTGTAGTCGTTTACTAAATGAACAACGGCTAAATCCATGTAAACATTTTGCGATAATTTAAATCCAAGACCTAAGCTACCACTGTATTGTTTGTTATCCGCATTTTTGTACGGGTTTCCAAAATAGTTAAAGCCGGCACGTGCACTTACCGTATTTGTTAACAAAATCTCACCACCGACACGTACATTCACTACTGCTTTGTAGCTATCTTTCATGTCCTGATCCCATGCTTTTTCACGCGATCTATTGCTTCCACCAATTGTTCTAAGTTTGTTCGTGCTATAGTCAACATATTCTACGTCCGCAGATAATAAACCACGGCTAAAGAATTTTGATAAACCTACGCTAAATTTCCATGGCGTAATCAAGCGGTAAGAATCTTCCGTAGGATCAGTAAGCACTTCTTTTGTGATGAATGGTTTTGCATCTGTTTCTTTATCGTAGTAGTCTACGCGTATGTAGCTGCTTGTATAATCATCAACCGTCAGCCAAGTAGGAGAGGTGATGGTAGCACCAATATTCCAGTCTGTGGTTGGTTTATAGATAGCACCAATTTTGAAATCAATACCTGAACCCTCTGTGCGCTGCGAATAGTCGTCAAGCAACTCATAGTTTGCTTCCACATATTTGTAGTCATCATGAGTAGGGTCAGCAATCGTTGAGTTTGGATTTTTAGCCAATATCTCTGCACGATTTTTAGTCCATCCACCTTCAGAAAACTGCTGTGATGTATCGTAACGGAATGCGGTGAATCCAATATTACCACCGATATACAATTTATTGTTGTAGTTCGCACCAAAAGCTAAAGCTGTTCTGGAGTTGTAACCCGTTGTTAGGATGTCGCTAACTTGATTTTTATTTACGGCTTCACCAACAACAGGGAAGTAGCCATTTTTTGGATCTAGCGATTCCTCGACTAAAACGGTCTTGAATAGTTTATCACCCCAAGCACCATTTTGCGGGTTTTCCATTAAATCAGAATAACGCTGTACAATGGTGTTATTCGGGTTAACACCTTCATAACGTACATTATTTGTAAAAGTATTTGTGTTCTCATAAGAGATACCTACGTTAAAGTTCTGCCATCCGTGGTAGCCTTCGTTGGTAGGGAAATAGAAAACAACACCTGCATTTTCAATACCTACACGACCTTTGTTTTTCGTCGTATTTGTACCGAAGTATGTGCCTTTATTATTTGCGTTCAGGTAATTTGCTGTCACAGAGATATCCGATTGACGGAAGAATCCTAAACCGGCAGGGTTACCTGTGATGCTGCTTATATCACCACCAAGCGCTGTTTTTGCGTTTCCTAAACCTTTGAAACGCGCAGTTCCGCCATTATTTTCTTGTGAAAAGGTTAATGCGTCTCCAACAAATTGTGCCTTTGCAGAATAGGTTAACGCAGAAACCAATAGCGATGTAAAGAGTATATTTTTTAACTGCATAAATTTATAGTGTGATTATAAAGTAAGAGTAGCCAATACAAAAATATATTGGCTACTCGATAAGATGAAATATTATCTAGTTCTTCCGCCACCGCTTGATCTTGCGCCGCCGCCGCCACCACCGCCAGAGCTACCAGAGCTCGAGCCTCTTGACATACCGCCTCCACTAGACATGGAGCCGCTGCTGCGTGATGGTGTGTAAGAAGAACCTCTGCTTGATTCTGAGCTTCTACTAGGTTCAACACTACGTGCTGGTGCTGCTGTACCAGAGCTACGTGTTGTGCTGCGTGATGGGTAATCGGAACCACCTGGTCTTGTTACGCCAGAACCTGAGCTCTCACGAGTAGGTCTAGTGAAACCACCATTATTATCACGTGTGTTTTCACGCGTTCCTACGCGGGAGCCAGCACCTTCGCGAGTAGGTCTGCTGAATCCACCATCATTATCGCGTGAACGTCCTGATGTTGTGGAACGATCGCCAATACGAGAGTTCGTGCCATCACCACGGCTAGGCGCTCCGTTTCCACCTCTTGTTGATACGCGGTCGCCAGTAACAATACGGCCATTGCCATCTCTACTAACACCACCAACGCGTGATGAACTGCCACCAACTCTAGAGTTGTAGCCATCGCGAGTGCCAGAACGAACAGATGAGTTCGCTGGTCTTACGCTGTAGCGATTTCCACCGTGGCCGCCACTATAGTAGCCTCCGCCCCAGTATCCACCACCGCCCCAGTAACCACCACCATAGTATGGATGTCCCCAAGAGTTGTAACCACCCCAGTATCCACCACCACCATAAGGGTAGCCCCAGCCCCAACGTCCGCCATAGTACGGGTTGCCCCAACCATAACCACCGCCGAAACCAAAACCGATGCCGATTGACCATCTTGATCCCCAGCCCCAGTTGGAATAGCCTAAGCCCATTCCCATGCCACCGTAGCCAGACCAAGGGTCAAACCAAGGGTCGTAGTAGCCCATTGCTGGACTTGAGTAATAAAATCTGTTAATGCGGCTTGCATATTCTAAATCGCCGTCAGTTGAGTAACCTTCCACATAATCCTGGTCGGAATAATCATCTGCGTAGTAATTATTTTGTGAATATTGCTCCGCTTGTCCGTTGGTATAATAATAATCCGGACTCTGATAATTTTGCGGAGCTTTGGATTGATTATTATATACGTCATCGCGGTAGACAACCTGTCTACTTGTCGAACAAGAAGTAAGGGCCAATGCCGCTACTAATGTCAAACTTCCGAATAATAATCTATTTGTTTTCATCATTTCCAATACAGTTAAACTTCGATAATGTAAGTCTTTATTACTATCTTAGACCCATCTTTTCTGGAGAGGTTTAATCCCTAATCAAAAATATATATAAAATTTAGTTTAGGCTATTTATCTTCAGAATTAGACGATAATATTACATAGATTGTTACAGTAAAATTAAAGGTTAATAATGGGAAAAGGAATAACAAGTCGTAGTGAGGATTATTCACAATGGTACAATGACTTAGTGGTTAAGGCCGATCTAGCAGAGCATTCAGCTGTTAGAGGATGTATGGTCATTAAGCCCTACGGTTATGCGATATGGGAGCGTATGCAAGCTGTTCTTGATAGAGAGTTTAAAGAAACAGGTCATAGTAATGCATATTTCCCCTTGTTTATCCCCAAGTCTTTCTTCTCTAAAGAGGCATCACACGTAGAAGGCTTCGCAACTGAATGTGCGGTGGTAACACACTATCGTTTGAAAAATGATGGTAATGGTAATATCATCGTAGATGAGGACGCTAAATTGGATGAAGAGCTTATCGTTCGTCCTACGTCGGAGACAATTATTTGGAATACCTATAGAGGATGGATTCAGTCGTACCGTGATTTACCAATCTTGGTAAACCAGTGGGCGAATGTTGTGCGTTGGGAAATGCGTACGCGTTTATTCTTGCGTACGGCAGAGTTTTTATGGCAAGAAGGCCATACAGCGCATGCTACTAAAGAGGAAGCTATTGAGGAGACGGAGAAAATGTTGGGCGTTTACGCTGACTTTGCCGAGCAATACTTAGCCGTTCCTGTGGTACGCGGACGTAAAACAGAAAATGAGCGTTTTGCAGGTGCTTTAGATACGTACTGTATTGAAGCGTTAATGCAAGATGGTAAAGCACTACAGGCTGGTACTTCTCACTTCTTGGGACAGAATTTCGCTAAAGCTTTCGATGTGAAGTTTACTTCTAAAGAAGGACAGCAAGAATATGTATGGGCTACTTCTTGGGGAGTATCTACACGTTTAATGGGGGCTTTGATTATGGCGCACTCTGACGACCAAGGTTTGGTATTGCCTCCAAAATTAGCGCCTATTCAAGTTGTTGTCGTTCCGATTTACAAAACAGACGAAGAGAAAGAACAAATTGATACGTTCGTAAACGCTTTACGTGCGTAATTGAAAGGTAAAGATATCTCCGTTAAGTATGACGACCGTGATACGCAACGCCCAGGATTCAAATTTGCAGAATGGGAATTGAAAGGTGTGCCACTACGTGTAGCTATCGGTGCGCGTGATATGCAAAATGGTACAGTGGAATTGGCGAGACGTGATACGCAAACTAAAGAAACAGTACAGCAAGATGGTTTAGCAGCTACAATTGAGCAGTTGTTAGTAGAAATTCAAGACAATATTTACAACAAAGCTTTAAACTTCAGAGCGGAGCATACAACGGAAGTAAATTCTTACGAAGAATTTAAAGAAGTGTTGGAAAGTAAAGCAGGTTTTATCTCTTGCCACTGGGACGGTACAGTAGAAACAGAGAAACGTGTGAAAGACGAGACTAAAGCGACAATTCGTTGTATTCCTTTGGATGCGAAAGATGAAGAAGGCGTTTGTATCTTCACCGGTAAGCCTTCTACAAAACGTGTTCTTTTTGCTAAAGCTTATTAATATAAATAGAATAAGACAAAATTATCAGTCTTTGATATAGGGTTCGTTATGCGTTATTTAATTTTAGGTTGTGGATGGATAGGTGAGGCTTTTGCGAAACAGCTGAAAGCACGAGGACATGAAGTATATGCCACAACGACCCAAGTAGAGAAATACCATCGGCTGCAAGCCGATGGTATTTTTGCTATACAGGCCAACTTTGATGCAGGGGTAGACCTCGGTCAATTTCCAGCAGAGGTGGACTATGTTTTAAATTCTGTTCCCGCTAGCCAGCGCTTTGAATCGGCTATTTTAGATTCTCGCTTTCAAGAGGTAACAAGGCTTCTTGACATCTTAGTTTATAAGAAGCATATTTTTTTGAGTTCTATTGGTATCTACCCCGATACCGATGCTACCTTCACGGAGTTAGGGCCACTTTTGGTGGATAGCAATTTGGCGCATGCTGAAAGCGCTATGCTTAGGCTGCCCCGTACCCATGTATACCGCCTGGGAGGCTTATTTGGGCAGGAACGTATTTTTGCTAAATATTTTCAAGGTAAGGTATGTACCACAGGCGGTCAGTTGGCCAATTTTGTACATCAAGATGATGTCGTAGAGCTGCTACTACTCGGTTTTGAGAAGCATTTAGCCGATGCTGTTTATAATGTCGTTGCACCAGCACATCCCACAAAAGAAGAAGTCATTCTAGCATCCGCAAAGAAGTATGGCTTCCAAGAGCCAGCAGCATTTGAGCCTACGGACAGTTTTCAAAAGCTGGTGTTGGGAGAGGCACTCACAAATGCTTTACGCTATACCTATATATATGTGTCGCCTTTAGATTTCTAAAAAATACCCATTCATTTATTAGCTCTTAAAACCTGACATTCAGTTGAGAATATGATTTAGCAATTGTTTTGTAAGGCCTTTGTTTTTTTGATACCTTTACGGTAGTCACTCCATATTCCATTTATTAATGAAATGGTCTGTCGTTTAATTATATCGTAAATACATTGATTTTTATATTATCATGAGCTATAAATTTGCAACAAAGGCAATTCATGCAGGGCAAGAAGCAGATCCTACAACAGGAGCTGTGATGACGCCAATTTATCAAACATCCACTTATAAACAGGCTTCCCCTGGTGATCATAAAGGATATGAGTACTCTAGAGGTACCAACCCTACACGTAAAGCATTAGAAGATTGTTTGGCAGCGCTTGAAAATGGCCGTTTTGGCTTAGCTTTCGCGAGTGGTATGGCGGCAACGGATACCGTTCTACGTCTCCTAAAACCAGGTGATGAAGTCGTAACAGGTGATGATTTATATGGTGGTTCATACCGTATTTTTACGAAGGTATATGAGCAATATGGTATTCGCTTCGTCTTTGTAAATACCGCTGATGCGGAAGAGGTACGTGCGGCTATTACACCGAAAACAAAGTTAATTTGGATTGAAACACCATCCAACCCGACCTTGAAACTTACCGATATTAAAGCCGTAGGCGATATTGCTAAGGAAAATAAGGTTTTATATGTTGTAGACAATACTTTCGCTTCTCCTTACTTACAGAATCCATTGGATTTAGGAGCTGATATTGTTATGCACTCCGCAACGAAATACTTAAATGGACACTCTGACGTGGTGATGGGCGCTTTAATCTTAAATGATGAAGACCTATACAAGCAATTGTGGTTTTACTACAATGCTGTTGGTGGAACACCAGGCCCTCAGGATGCCTTCTTAGCGCTACGCGGATTGAAAACATTGCACGTGCGTATGAAAGCACATTGCGAGAATGCTCATAAAATTGCTGCCTTCTTGAAAGATCATCCTAAAGTAGACAAGATTTACTGGCCAGGTTTTACGGACCATCCGGGGCATGAAATTGCTAAAAAGCAGATGCGTGATTTCGGTGGTATGATTTCTATCGTATTAAAAGGAGCTGATTTGCAGGAAACGTTCCGCATAGCATCACGTTTCAAGGTGTTTACTTTAGCGGAGTCCTTAGGTGGCGTAGAGTCTTTGATCAATCATCCAGCAACGATGACGCATGGTTCAATTCCGAAAGAGATTAGAGAAAGTGTGGGTGTCGTGGACAACTTACTTCGTTTGTCGGTAGGTATTGAAGATGTCGATGATTTAATCGCCGATTTAGAGCAGGTATTAGCCTAAATTGGTGTAATAGCAAGCTTTTGTAGCGCTTGTTTATGCTATAGAAGCCTCAAAATAGCCGCTTAAAGTGAGCTGTTTTGAGGCTTTTGTAGTTTTTCGTATTAATCAGGGATTCATTTTTCCTCTGAACACTAGCCCATCGGGCTGCAGAGCTCAATAAGAAAACCATCGATGTCGCGAAGGTAAGCTACGGTCTGTCCCCACGGTTTGGTGAGCACATCTTCTTCGATAGTAGCTCCTTGTTCTACGGCATGTGCCAATACAGCTGCTGGATTTTCGGTCACGAAGCCTATCTCTATCGCAAAAGGCTGCTGTGTTTTATCACTCGCTATAAAACCTTTCTTGAGGTTGCTGCTGGCCAATGTTTTGGAAGCAAAGGCTAGGGTTGTTTCTCCGCTAAGTAGCTCAGCATAATCATTTTCGGGCGTTACAAACTTACGCTGAAAGCCAAAAGCCTTTTCATAAAAATTTACCGATGCAGCTACGTCTGCTACATATAATATTGTATATCCAAATTTTACCATGTCGTTGCTCAAAAGAATATTGCCTTTGTTGAGGTTTAAAATCAAAGATATGTAAAAAAAGAGATTCCGTGTGGAGGTGTCGCTGGTTTGGATTTCCATTTTTATAGGCTAGGAGGGGGATAGGCGTATGGCATACGGGAATAGCGCTAAGGAACACAATGAAAAAAAACAGTTTGCAGGATTTATTCTTCGTTTTATTTTGCAAATTATATGTACCTTTGCAGCATCAATTCAAGCTATGAGTGACGCTATAAAACATGAGTGCGGCATTGCACTTATTCGACTGTTAAAACCCCTATCTTATTATCAAGAAAAATACGGCACGCCCTATTATGGTATCAATAAGTTGTACCTCCTTATGGAGAAACAGCATAACAGAGGCCAGGATGGAGCAGGTATTGCGACGATTAAATTCGACGTAAAACCCGGCAACCGTTATATTTCGCGCTACCGAGCAATGGGGTCATCTGCTGTAGCAGATATTTTTGAATATGTGCAGAAGAAATTCGCTGCCGTTAATAAAGCCTATCCAACGGAATCCAAGGATACGCAATGGTTAAAAGATCATGTTAGTTTCACGGGCGAGGTGCTTTTAGGGCATTTACGCTACGGTACGCATGGTAAGAATAGTATTGAGAGTTGTCACCCTTTCCTCAGACAGAACAACTGGATGAGCCGTAACCTTGTGGTGGCAGGTAACTTCAATATGACCAATGTGGATGAATTATTGCAACAGCTATATGAGCTAGGGCAGCATCCAAAAGAACAAGCCGATACGGTTACTGTATTGGAAAAAATTGGTCATTTCTTAGATGATGAAAACCAAGAGCTTTTCGATAAATTTAAGCAAGATGGTTTTTCTAACGTAGAGATTAGCGCGCATATCGCACGCAACCTTGATGTTGCTAAAATCTTAACGCGTTCAGCAAAAACATGGGATGGCGGTTATACCATTGCTGGTATATTTGGTCATGGTGATGCTTTTGTAATGCGTGATCCAGCAGGTATTCGTCCAGCATTCTACTACCAAGATGATGAAGTATTGGTGGTAGCATCCGAGCGTCCTGTTATCCAAACGGCTTTTAACATTCCATTGGATGCCGTGAAAGAGATCAAGCCTGGTCATGCTTTAATCGCTAAGAAAGATGGAACGGTAACAGAAGAGATGTTCCGTCAGCCAATAGAACAAAAATCATGTTCATTCGAGCGTATCTACTTCTCTAGAGGGTCGGATGCCGATATCTATAAAGAACGTAAAGAATTAGGTCGTTTATTATGCCCGCAGGTTTTAGAATCTATTGGTAATGATATTAAAAATACCGTATTTTCTTTTATTCCGAATACAGCAGAGGTGTCGTATTACGGGATGATGGAAGGTATTAACACCTACGTACGTGATTTCCAACGTGACGCCTTATTGAACCGTTCTGATAAAATTTCGGACGCTGAATTAGAAGATGTTATCAGTATCACACCACGTTTCGAGAAGTTGAATGTTAAAGATGCGAAGCTTCGTACCTTTATTACACAGGATGCTGACCGTACAGATATGGTACAACATGTTTACGATACTACCTACGGTATTGTGCGTGACCATGAAGATACTATTGTCGCTATTGATGACTCTATCGTTCGTGGAACAACACTTAAACAAAGTATTCTAACTATTCTGGACCGTTTGAACCCGAAGAAAATCGTTATCGTATCTTCGGCGCCTCAGATTCGTTACCCAGATTGTTACGGTATCGATATGTCCCGTATGGGTGAGTTTGTTGCTTTTGAAGCAGCGATTAACCTTTTGAAAAGAAAAGGTCTTGCACATATCGTGGATGAAGTATATCAGCGTTGTTTGCAGTCAATCACCCAACCGGTGGAAGAGATTGAGAACTACGTGAAAGCGATCTATGAACCATTTACTGACGAGGAAATTTCAGAAGAAATTGCCAATATCGTTCGCCCGCATAACTTGAAGGCAGAGTTGCAAGTGATTTACCAAACATTGGAAAATCTACATGTAGCTTGTCCTAATCATAAGGGAGACTGGTATTTCTCTGGAGATTATCCGACGCCAGGAGGTAACAAGGTCGTGAATAAAGCATTTATGAACTGGGTGGAAGGTAAAAATGTACGTGCTTACTTCAGTAGCTAATATTTTTCACTTTTAGTTTTAATAATATGCTTTTTATTGTATCTTTGCAGCTTATTAAATATTAACAATTTTATTATATAACAATGTACGCAATAGTAAATATAGCAGGACAGCAATTTAAAGTTGCTAAAGACCAGTTTCTTTTTGTGCACCGTTTACAAGGAGACGAAGGCGCTAGTATTGAATTTGACAAGGTATTGTTAGCAGAAAACGGAGGTAAATTCACTGTAGGTACGCCTAGCATTGAAGGAGCTAAAGTTTCAGCTAAGATTTTGTCTCATTTGAAAGGTGATAAAGTTATTGTCTTCAAGAAAAAACGCCGTAAAGGTTACAAGAAGAAAAACGGTCACCGTCAACAGTTCACCAAAATCCAGATCACTGGTATCAGTTTATAATTGAATTTTTAATTTGACTCTTTGGAGTCTTAAAAGAGTAATAAAGATATGGCACATAAAAAAGGTGCGGGTAGTTCGAAAAACGGCCGTGAGTCACATAGTAAGAGATTAGGTATCAAAATTTTCGGTGGTCAAAAAGCTATTGCTGGTAACATCATCGTTCGTCAACGTGGTACTGTTCACAATCCAGATGCTAACGTAGGTGTAGGTAAAGACCACACATTATACGCTTTAGTAGATGGTACAGTAGTTTTCCGTAAGAAAGCTAACAACAAGTCGTACGTTTCTGTACTTCCTGTAGAGCAAAACTAAGGAAAATAAGATCTTTAATAAAAAGGGTTACTGCATGCAGTAACCCTTTTTTGTTGTTTGTATTTTTGTTTAGTTTATGGTGTTCAGTCTTTGTTGTATAACTTATCTTTTTTCAAGAAGCCTGTTTTGGGATAAGCACAGGCTTGAAAATTATGTACGCTACCCGAGCTGCTCTCGCTAAAACAGCTACATGATTACATCTTTACGTAGGATTCTCCATCCAATAAAGTAACGAACCTATCTTTCTTTACCTTGTATAAGCTCTTAGCGCTCTTTATAGGCTAGACTTCTTGCTCAAGTTGGCTTTGCCTTTGAAATAGACAAGAAGGCCTGTGAGGAAGAGGGGAAAGGCACTGTATAAGTACAATCGGCCTGCTTCTATCGTTTGATGTTCATTAATCTTATTGAACTGCGATAGCCAAGTAAAGCACAATACCATACTGGCTGCTATTAATATTTTTCCTGTGGTACTCATCTTTAGGGTTATACGTGTTACGTAAATATAAAGTTTTTTTTCACAAGAACAAATTTTATACATTTTACCGTATACTCGGGGAGTTTAGGTCACAAAAAAAGCCCGAGATCAAGATCTCAGGCTTCTATATTTTATGGGTACGAATTTAATTAGATAATTAACATCGCATCTCCGTAGGAGTAGAATCTGTATTTTTCTTTAACCGCTACTTCGTAAGCGTTCATTACATTTTCATAGCCTGCGAATGCAGCAATCATTACCAATAAGGTAGATTCTGGCGTATGGAAGTTTGTAATCATGCTATTTGCAATACTGAAATCGTAAGGAGGGTAAATAAATTTACTTGTCCAGTCGTTAGCAGCTTTTAAGTGTCTATCTGCAGATACAGAAGATTCAATAGCGCGCATAGATGTAGTACCTACGGCACATACACGACGTTTTTGGTCAATACCTTTATTTACGATACGAGCAGCCTCATCCGTAATGATGATTTGCTCTGAATCCATCTTGTGCTTCGTTAAATCTTCCACTTCAACTGTACGGAATGTACCTAGACCTACGTGTAAAGTAACTTCAGCAAAGTTAATTCCTTTAAGTTCTAAACGCTTCATCAACTCGCGCGAGAAGTGTAAACCAGCCGTTGGTGCTGCTACAGCTCCTTCATTCTTTGCGTAGATGGTTTGGTAGCGGAACTTGTCCTCTGGTGTAGCTTTACGCTTGATGTATTTAGGAAGAGGTGTTTCACCTAAAATCTCGATGTTACGACGGAATTCTTCGTCTGTACCATCAAAAAGGAAACGGATTGTACGACCTCTAGATGTGGTATTGTCCACAACCTCAGCAACCAATAAATCATCGTCACCGAAGTATAATTTATTACCTACACGGATTTTACGCGCTGGATCAACCAATACATCCCAAAGGCGAAGCTCTTTGTTCAATTCTCTTAATAAGAACACTTCAATTGTAGCACCTGTTTTTTCCTTATTTCCGTACATACGGGCAGGGAAAACTTTAGTGTCATTCAAAATCATGACATCCTGATCATCGAAGTATTCTAAGACGTCTTTAAAAATTCTATGTTCTATTTTTCCTGAATCTTTATGCAAGACCATTAAGCGAGACTCATCGCGCTGCTCGGATGGTTCTGATGCTAACAAAGATTCGGGCAAGTTGAATTTAAACTGTGATAACTTCATCTCTTATTCTTAGCTATATTTAATGTTTTTGAAAACTTAACAAACTACCTGTTTAAAAGGTTTCAAAAAGGCTTACAAAGATACGAAAATAAAACAAAAAAAGCTATTTTCACTTTATTATTCAACTATTCCGGAAATAACCTATATTTATTGGTATTATGTTTTTAGTCATTCGATTGCTTAAGGAAAGCTTCTTGTTTGCGTTATCGGCACTCAAGGATAACCGTACACGTACACTTTTATCACTCTTAGGGGTCACAATCGGTATTATGACGATTATTGGTGTTTTTTCCGCTGTTGATACCTTGCGCAACAACCTGGAGGAATCTGTCAAAAAAATAGGTAGCCGCACCCTGTACGTTGAAAAATGGCCGTGGGATGGTGGTCCTGATTTTCCTTGGTGGAAATACTTAAATAGACCGGAACCCAAGTTTTCCGACTATGAATCTGTTCGTGATCGCATGACAACTGCCGAGGCGGTTGGTTATTTTATTAATATTGGAGGTAAGACGGCCAAGTTTAATAATAACTCGGCCTCGAATATCAATGTCGTAGCGGGCACACATGATTTGTATAAAATTAGAAACCTTGATATTGTTGAAGGCCGTTATTTTACGGAGCAGGAATCTCGTTCGGGTGGTAATGCCGTTATCTTAGGCGCTACTATTGCCGAGGGTCTATTTCCACACGGCAATGTTATAGGCCAATATATTACGCTTATGGGGCGTAAGATTCAAGTTATCGGCGTGCTAAAGAAAGAAGGGTCGGGAGTTTTGATTAATGTATCTAATGACGATGCTGCTTATATTCCTTTTACCTTGGGGCGTAACTTAGTGAACTACGAGCAGAACTCGCCGAGTATCTCTATTGAAGTAAAACCACAGTATAGCCTTGAAGAGGCGGAGAGCGAGCTGATAGGCTTGATGCGCTCTACGCGCCGCCTGCCTCCACAGCGAGAGGATGATTTTTCCGTCAACAAGACGACCTTAATTACAGCACAGCTGGATCAGCTATTTGTCGTTATTAATTTAGCCGGCTTTTGTATTGGTATATTCTCCATTTTGGTAGGAGGCTTTGGAATTGCTAATATCATGTTTGTGAGCGTGAAAGAGCGTACAAACTTAATCGGTATACAGAAAGCGTTAGGAGCGAAGAACTTCTTTATCTTGTCTCAGTTTTTAATTGAAAGTATTCTGCTGTGTCTTATTGGTGGAGCAATCGGCTTAGGTTTTGTCTTTGGTCTAGCAGGTATAGCGAAGTTGGCTTTTGATGTGACCGTGGTGGTAAGTATGAAGATGGTGGTTATCACCTCCTTACTGTCTACCTTTATCGGGTTGATTGCCGGCATTATTCCGGCCATGAATGCTTCGCGTCTAGATCCCGTAGAAGCAATTCGTAGTAAGTAAAAAGATAGTTAACCTACATAAAAAAAGGGTTTTGCAGTGCAAAACCCTTTTTTTATATGTGTATTAGGTATTAGCTAAGTTTCGCTAATGCTTCTTTAATTCTGCGTAATGCTTCTACTAAGCTTTCGTCTGACGCTGCATAAGAAAGACGGATGTAGTTGTCATTTCCGAAGGAGTCACCGCCAACTGTTGCTACGTGACCTTCATTTAATAGGTATAACGCTAGTTCCGAAGAGTTGCTGATTACATTGCCCTGCAAATCTTTCTTGCCGAAGAAAGAGCTGATTTGTGGGAAGAAATAGAAAGCTCCTTCTGGAAGGTTTGTTTTAACACCTGGGATAGCATTCAATAGGTCGTATACCAATTGACGACGACGAGCGAATGCTTCCTTCATCTTCAACACGCTTTCTAAGCCACCGTTGTAAGCAACGATACCTGCGCGCTGTGCGATTGAACATGTACCTGAAGTCGTTTGTCCTTGAAGCTTATCGTTTGCTGCTGCAATCTCTTTGCTAGCGGCAATGTAGCCTAAGCGCCATCCAGTCATTGCATAAGCTTTAGAGAAGCCATTTACAATGATTACGCGATCTTTGATGCTTGCAAACTGAGCGATAGACTCGTGTTTATCCACGAAGTTAATGTGCTCATAAATCTCATCCGAAAGGATAAAGATGTTTGGATGCTTCTCAAAAACAGCTGCTAAAGCGGCTAATTCTTCTCTGCTATATACGGAACCTGTAGGGTTACATGGCGAAGAGAACATGAAAAGTTTCGTTTTCGGCGTAATCGCGGCCTCTAGTTGTGCCGGCGTAATTTTGAAATCTGAATCGATATCTGTATTGATAAACACCGATTTTCCTTCTGCCAATATAACCATCTCCGAATAGGAAACCCAATAAGGAGTAGGGATGATAACTTCGTCGCCTGGGTTAATTAATGTTAGAATGACATTCGATAAGGATTGCTTAGCACCAGTAGAAACAACAATCTGAGAAGGATCGTAATCCAATCCGTTTTCAGTTTTCAGTTTCTGCACGATTGCTTGACGTAATTCCGGATAACCAGGAACAGGAGAGTAACGGGTGAAATTATCATCCAATGCCTGCTTTGCTGCCTGCTTCACATCGTCCGGTGTATTAAAGTCGGGCTCACCCACACTTAGACTAATAACATTAATACCTTTAGAGGCTAATTCACGACCTAATTTGGTCATCTTTAAAGTCGCGGACTCGGATAAATTGTTAATCCTTTCCGATAAATATGATGTCGTACTCATAGTACAAAGATATTACATCCTCTTCATTTATTTGGATAAATTATTGATAAAAACAAAAAATATTTAAGTAGTTTAAATGAAAATGCTAATGGCTATGTTGCTCAAAGGCTCAAACCAACGGAAATGTTGCAAAAACACTTACTGAAATGTCCTATCTTCGATTTATAATCTAGTAAAATCATGAAGAAAAGTAAGTTTGATACCTTTATTTTAGCGTTGTTTCTATTCATTGCTTTAGCTTATTTCTTTCCGCAGCTCTACACGTGGGAAGATGGAAAAGTGCTCTCTTGGGCGACGACCATCGGTGTTTCGCTCATTTTCTTTTTCTACGGTTTGAAGCTTAGCTTCCCACAAATTAAGGCGGGGTTGAAAAATTGGCGTTTACATCTTTTGGTGCAGGCCTCTACGTTTATACTTTTTCCATTGGTCTTGCTTCCTTTTTATCCCTTGGTGAAAAGTAGTATTCAGCATGACTTTTGGCTTTCATTTTTCTTCTTGGCGGCTTTACCTTCTACGGTATCTTCTTCGGTGGTGATGGTGTCGATAGCGAAAGGTAATATTCCGGCGGCTATTTTTAATGCGAGTATATCCGGATTAATTGGTGTCGTGGTGACACCCCTTTGGATGCAGTTTTTTATGGATTTTGGAGAGGTAGCTGTACTCGGCGATATCTACGGTGGTTTGATATTAGAGATTATCCTGCCCGTTATTTTAGGCCTTTTCTTGCAGCCATACTGGGGTAAATGGGGAACGAAGTATAGTAAGCCTTTGAATAAGTTTGATAAGCTCGTTATTTTATTAATTGTATATGCGAGTTTTGCAGAGTCTTTTGTGAGTGGGGTGTTTGATAGTATTGGAAAAAGCTATTTGATTCTTGTGTTTCTAGGCGTTGTCGTTTTCTTTGTATTTGTCTACGGATTGATTTATCTGCTGGCGCGCTATGTCTTTAAGTTCAATAGAGAAGACCAAATAACGGCGTTATTTTGCGGGTCTAAGAAATCTTTAACCCACGGTTCCGTGTTTGGTAAGTTTATATTTTCGCATGCCGCAGGAGCTGGTTTATACTTTCTGCCGTTGATGATTTATCATGCTTTTCAAATTTTAGTGGTCACTATTATCGCGCAGCGCTATGCTTCGCAGAAAAAATAAAGGACTATAAAAAGATACTTCCTTAGCTGAAAGGCTAAAATGAAAGGTCGGCCTCGTGTCGGCTTTTCTTGTTTTAAATGCTTTTAAAGGGGTTTTTAGGTTGGGGTCTCGATAAAAAAAGAAAGGTTTCCAAACGGGGAGAATGGAAACCTTTACTAACCAATTATAAACCTAAATTATGATAGTACAAATATAGTGTATTTTTTACACTAAGGCAAATCTTTTTTATATTTTTTTTATTTCGCTATTTTTTGGTCGCTAGTTTCTTCTGTTGGAGCACTTGAGGGTAGATTATCAGCACTATTAGCGGTGCAGATACAATTAAATGACAATTATCATCTTTATTCTTGGGTTTTTTGCATAATTTGCGCCCGAAAATAATTGTATTTTTGAATGCAAAATAAATCTTTAAAGAAGAATGTTGTATGAATGAAACTTTTGAAGTTTTTATAAACCGTTTCAAAGAGCGGTTGGTGGAATTGTTTCACACGAAGTCTGATATTAATGCGTTGAGCTTACAAAGAGGACTTCCGGAAGAGGTATGGAAAGGCATTATGGATGTTAACCCATTGGCGGTAGCTGTGCCAACAGCCTACGCTGGTCGCGGTGCGCAGGTGAAAGAATGTCTTGGATTGCTAGCTGCTGCTTCCTATGAATCGCTACCACTTTCCTTAACTTTTGGAATTAATATAGCACTTTTTCTAGAACCATTGGCGAAATACGGCCATGAGGATATCAAAGCTGATATCTTTAAACAGTTTATGACGAAGGGGGCTATGGGTGGACTGATGATCACCGAGCCTGATTATGGTAGTGATGCTTTAAACATGCGTACGCAGTTTATGGCTGATGCTGATAGCTACACCCTAAAAGGGCAGAAGCATTGGCAAGGCTTGACTGGTATGGCTGATTATTGGATCGTGGCTGCTCGTAAGAAAATGGATAATGGCGAGCTTGCTCGTGATATCGATTTCTTCGTTACGGATAACAGTAAGTCGGATCAGCATATTAAAGTAGAACATTACTTTAATAACTTAGGCTTGTACATGATTCCTTATGGATTAAATACAATCGACCTTACCGTACCAACGAATCAGAAGTTACAACAAACGAGTACAGGTATCAAAATGATGCTTGATATATTACACCGTAGCCGTTTACAGTTCCCAGGTATGGGAATGGGCTTTATTCAGCGTATGCTGGACGAGGCTTTACAGCACTGTGAAAACCGTAAAGTAGGTGGACAGAAGTTAGCCGTGATGGATTCGGTACAATTCCAATTGTCACGTATTCAGTCATCATTTGCTCTATGTTCAGGTATGTGTGCGCATAGTACGACGATGAGTTCTATTGAGCATGATGTTTCTGGACAAGGTATTGCGGCAAACAGTATGAAAGCTTTAGTAACCGACTTGATGCAAGAGTCAGCGCAAATCTGCGTGCAGCTATCCGGTTCTAGTGGTTACAAAATTGAGCATGTTGCTGGTCGTGGTATTGTTGATAGCCGTCCTTTCCAAATTTTTGAAGGCTCCAACGAGATGTTGTACAGCCAGATTGCAGAAGGTGTTGTGAAGCAAATGAAGAAGACCAAAGAACTTCACTTCGGTCGTTATTTGACGGGCTACGATTTAACAGCGCGTGTAGCACCTCGCTTCAAAGAGCTGTTAGACTTCAGTTTGAACGATACCTTAGCACAACGTCAGTTGGTGGTATTGGGTAAAGCTATTGCTCGTTTAGTATGTTTGCAGTTTGTGGATGAATTGGCAGAGAAAGGTTTCCGTCAGGATTTATACTTGAATGCATTCAAACATGTAAATATGGACTTGAAAGAGTTGTTAACGAATCTTTTAGCGTACAACGATAGCAATTCTGTTTTAGAATATAAAGAAAATTCTGATTGGTTGTCTTTTGCGTAATGCAAGGATAAGCTAGTTGAAAAGCTTATAAAAAGAAACATCCTGAGGCGGAGAGCTTCAGGATGTTTACAAACCAATTATTAACTTATTTTATGAAATTATACCCTTTAAACGTTTATTGTTTAGGGATATTGTTTCGCTATTTTTCTCTTAACATTTTTTAACGATTACCCCGAATCTGTACCTTACAGATAGTTTTCGGCTTCTCGTTTTTCCCTTTTATTCTTTATCTATTTTAGACCTTTTTACAAGGCTGGTCTTGGAAATATTCTGGGTAATTTATGCTTGAATCCAGGCTGTGGCTCGGATGCATATGCCTTGCTGTTGCTTGTCGTTTTATTTTCGTAAGCGGGCAAGCTATGGATTTTTTCTACCAATCTACCGAGGTCGATAAAGGTTATTTTGTGAACTTCTGCTATGTAAAAACCTAACGCAATAAGCAAGATACCATAGCTAATTTGTTTTTTCATCTTCGTCATTTTTAGTTTTTAAGCTGTTTAAGAGAGAGACAGCTTATGAAGCTTTTACCCTTATTTTATTTCCATCTTTTATGTGTCCATAGCCATAATGATGGGTTTTGGCGGATGCTTTCCTCCAGCTTTCGGGTATAGCTTTTTGTGATTTGACCATCAGTTGTTAGGCTTGCCTGCGTGCAAATTGCTTGTAGCGAGACAGACCAACTTCTGGTGTCTTTAGGGTTTAGCTGTAGGTAGAATACGGCGGCGTCCAATCGCTTGGCAAGTTGCTCAGCACCCGTAAACATATGGGTGTCTTGCGATAAAAAGTCTATCGCTAGCCCGTTATTTTTTCCAGGAAATTGGTCCGCAATAAAGATGGTGATATGCTGCTGCTCTTTCTCACGAATGAGAATGCGTGATGCCTGCTGAGCTGGAAGAAGGCGCACGCCATTTGTGCAGCGTATCTTACGAAACATGCGGTCCCAGAATTTACTTTTCAGCGGTTTGTATAGTGCCTGTATAGGTGTACCTAGTTGTAGCGGCAGCTTATTTAGCACCTCCCAGTTGCCGTAATGTCCTGTGAGCAAGATGATTGGTTTTCCTGTCGCCTGTGCGGTACGCAGCAGGTCGATACTTTCACTTTCCATCTCTAGCTGTTGTATGCGTGGGCATAGGCTTTCCGTGAGCACGCGTGCAATATTACGATAAAATAGCCGATGCTGTTGGTTGATTTCTGCATAGGAAGCAGAGGGGAAAGCTCTTGCTAAATTTTGTAATGATACACGGTAGCGATAGCGAAATAAATCGCCGATAACGAAGCCTAAGGCATTGTAAAACTGTCTCATGTCTTTCGTTAATCGGCACTTTCGTGCATACATTTTATCCAGCTATAAACAACATAAGCCATCAGGCTAAAAAGTACGATAAAGCTCGCTATGCTAATGTATAACATCTGTTCCATGGTAGGGCGTTTTTAAGTAAGACAAGGAAGATAGGCTATACCCTTAGCGAAAATGTAAAAAAATAAAAACCCCGTTGAATTGTGGTTCAACGGGGTTTGTTAGGCTAGTGTAGCCGCTTATCGATTAGCTTTTCAGCGCTGTAACTTTATCATTTAAAGTTGTAGCATCTATTTCGCCGAGTGCATACTGAAATTCGAGTAATAACTGCGCTTCCTGTTGTGTTTGCCGACGTTCATGTATTTGTTTTAGTAGCGAATCTTCTTCTTTTGGGACGTCTACGACATGTGTGCGATTCGCAAAAGCTTGGTAATAACGAGTGCCGAATTTGCGTAAGGAAATTGAATTGAAGTGTATTTGGTCTTCATTTGCGACTAAGCCTTCTGCGGTTACAAAATAGCAGTTTTCTTGCTGTTGTGCATAAGCAAATAAAGCATCATTAACCTCTTTGTAGCCGGCGAAATAAGCGCCATAGGTGCCTGTAGGTAAGAAATCGCCCAGTCCACCTACGATAAGTGGTATCGTGGGAACGCCGAGTTCTTTGCGGAATTCGGAAACAATTTGGTTGAACTTTTTCGCATAAGAAATGGCCTTTTCAGGCATAGCGTCATTTTCTCCTTGATGCCATAATATAGCAACTAACTCACTGCTGCGTTGTGCTAGTTTTGCTTGCGCTAGGGCATGGTCAAATAGGGCGCCGCCAACAGCCCAGTCGTCGAGCGATGTACCACCATCGGCACAGGGTATAAAGCCTATTTCTTGTGCGGGCTCATCAATATGCCAAGCTGCGGCAAAAGCTGGCGCAAGGCCTACACCAGAAAAAATACGGTCATTATGTAAAGGGTCGTTAGCAAATTGCCAGCGCCCGTTTCGCAACACTTTAGTATTGGCATTAAAAAGAATGGGTACTTCGGATTGGAATCCGCGGCCTGACATATTGGATTGGCCTATAAGTAATATGGATTTCATTTCGTGTTATTTTAGCTATTAAACAGGGTTTTAGTCCATTCCGATGCTTCTGCGGAAGGAGTACCATGCGTTTTCTTTAATTGTATTTGGAGCAACATCACCGGATTGCAAGGCATCTACGGCGGCCATAATCATATGGGTAAATAGAATACGAATCCATGCTATCGACAGGTTGTTGTTTATTATTTTCTTAGCGCCAAGGTCCGGGATAAAGCTAAACCAACGGTCGCGTGCTTTTGTGTAGGCTTCACTATCGCCGGTAGGCAATGCGCTAAGTTCCTCGGCGCGGTTTTGTAGCTTGGTCAAGAAGGCATACTTTACACCACAGTCGATACCTGCATAGAGCATTTCTTCCAATTGCTTGATGGGGTCTGTACTATTTTTGAAGGCTACGAGCATGGCCGCTTGCCAAGTTTTCATCATTTCAAAGATGCAGGCATCTAAGAGGTCTTGTCGGTCTTTGAAATGACGATGCAAGGTGCGGCGACTAACGGAGGCGTGCGTAGCTACTTTATCTAATGATGCTGAAAAATCTGCATTGAAAATGAAAATTGCACTTTCTATAATCTTCTGTTTGCTCATGATGACACAAAAGTAAAACAAATGTCTCAATATAGTGACATTTTTGTTTTTTTATTTTGTTTTAGTCTGTTCGTAGTTAGGGAGAAGGCTGAAAATTGGATTTTGGGGATGGGGTGTTTCTGTTTTATCGGGAGCGTACTTAATTTTGTAGTTTTGTGTGGAGGTTGAAAATGCTTCACGCCTTTTTAGCTGATTTTTATTTAATAGTTGTTTTAGTGGAAGGCACATCATATGGATATCGCATCATTTTTTAGTATTCACCAATTGGAGCTGGGCGTTCCTACGGTTTTATCGGATTTCCGAAGTGATTTCCATAAGATTCTTTTGGTTAGGCGTGGTGACGGTTCTTTGGTCGTAGATAAAATAGCATTTGATGTAGGGGCCTATCGTTTATTTCTATTTTCGCGAGAGCAGGTTTTTACGGAGGTCGCTATTGCTGCCGATGGCTATCTACTTCAATTTGATGATGCTTTTTGGTTGAAAACGCCCGTCAGCGCTAATAACTGTAAGGAGCTTTTGTTTACGAGCAATCGCGAGGAGGTATTGTTTAATTTGGGGAAAGCTGATTTTAGTAAACTTCAAGCGATGCTGGCTTTGGTTTATGCAGATGTACTGGAGCTTCCTTATGCGAACCAACCGGATGTGTTGGCTGCATTTTTGAAAATTATCGTTATCCGTATTGCTAATATTTATCGATTGATAAAAGCAGATAGTGGTGATTTTGATACAAAACAATATCATCATTTTTTAACCTTGATTCAAGAAGAGGGGATACGTTGGCATAAGGTGGAGGCCTATGCGGAGAAAATGAATATTAGTCCGCGCAAGTTGGCTCAAATATGTAGGAAACAAGGAGCGCAGGCGAAGGAGCTTATTTCAGCAAATCTACTTTCGGAGGCTAAAAAAAGTCTACAGTTTTCGGATAAACCGATTAAGGAAATAGCTGTGGATTTACATTTTTCTACGCCTTATCACTTTAGCAACTTCTTTAAGAAGTGCATGCAAATATCGCCCGATGGTTATCGTAAAGGCTTTGTAGAAATTGGTATCTAATCGGTTGGTTTAGGCATTTACATGCTTTCTTTTTTGGGTTACTTTTACAGTGTTAAACTGTTAAAAACTATGTCACTACAACATCCAAAAACGATTGCAGGGATTACGATTCCTGATAGCAGCCTCGCGAAAGCGGCTACCGATTTATTGTTAACGCATGGTACAGAATTCTTGTACAACCATTCTTTGCGTGTTTATCTTTTTGCGACTTTAAATGCTACGCGTCAGCATATTGCACACGATGCGGAACTCTTGTACATTTCGTCTGTATTTCATGATTTGGGATTAACGAAGCAGTATAGTAGTGCGGATTTGCGCTTTGAGGTGGACGGTGCTAATGCGGCCCGCGATTTTCTGCGCAGCTATGGCTTGCCTGATAAAAGCTTGCAGTTGGTGTGGGATACCATTGCGCTGCACACGTCTATTGGTATTGCAGAACATAAAGAGGCGGAAGTAGCTTTGCTCTATTCGGGGGTGGGTTTGGATGTGATGGGTGAGGGCTATGAGCACCTATCCACCGAACATCGCGAAGCGATTATTACGGCTTTCCCGCGTACGGATTTCAAAAAGAATATTATTCCTACTTTCTTTTCTGGCTTTGCGCATAAGACGGATACAACTTTCGGAAATATCAAAGCAGACGTATGTGCTTTCATGATTCCGAATTTTGAACGCAAGAACTTCTGCGATTGTATTCTTCATTCGCCTTGGCATGAATAAATAATCACCTACTCCTTATTAATAGGTGTAAGTCCTTGGTATTTTTACTGAGGACTTTTTTTATCTTAATATCTTATCCATTTTCTTGCCTTTGGCTAGCTCATCAATGAGCTTGTCTAAGTAGCGTGTTTTCCGTGTCAGCGGATTTTCTATTTCTTCAATTCGGTACCCACAGATGACACCTTTTATTTGGTCGGCATGCGGATGGAGGGTTGCTTTATCAAAAAAAGTAGCGAAGGTTACCTTGTCTGTAATAAGTTGGGCTAGCTGTTGCTCCTCAAATCCGGTCAACCAGGTGATGACTTGGTGTAGTTCTTCTTTGGTGCGTCCTTTGGTTTCTACTTTTTTAAGATAATGGGGATACACGGAAGCAAAGGTCATTTTTGCAATGCGCGCGTCGTGTTCAGGTGTTGTTTTCATATTGTAGGACTATTGCTTAGCTAATATCGTATTAAAGATAGTTATTTCTTCTTTTGTGTAGGGCTGTGATTCTATTTTGCAGTGGCCAATCTTGCGGCAGGGAGTGGAGCGGCATCCTTTTTCGGGCATGCCTAAGCAGCCCGAAAAAGATAGAGCGGAAAGCCCGACCCGAAGGGTGCCGCCCAAATCCTTTTTTCTACCTTTGCGCTGTAGAGCAATTTTTTTTACAAAATAAATAAGGGTAAGGGCCGTTCAGTTTGTCTTAATTTAAAAAAGCGCAATATTGTTTTTTTTTGAATGTATTAGGTTAACATTTTATGTGCGTAGAAAAGGAAAAAAAATTCGAAGCTGTCTTTCGTGCGCATTTTAAGGAGCTTCATTATTATGTGTTTAAGCTGCTTGAGGATGCCGATGCGGCGGAAGAAGTGGTGCAACAGGTATTTCTGAAGCTCTGGGAAAAAGATTGGGAAAAGGAGGTTCATACCTCTTTGCGGGCGTATTTGTATAAGGCTGTTTACCATGAAGGGTTGAATTTGATTCAGCGCAGGCGGGTGAAGCAGCGTTATAGTGACCATCTTTTGCATCAAGGTGAGGGGATTTCTCTGCTCGACCAAGGGGATGGGGAGTTGCGCGAACAGCTACAGTTGGCGCTCGCTAAACTGCCCGAAAAGACACGCACCGTTTTTGAGATGAGCCGTTTTCACGAGCTTAAGTACCAAGAGATAGCTTCTTTGCTGGAGCTTTCCGTAAAAACGGTGGAAGGCCACATGAGCAAGGCGCTACGCCACCTGCGTATACATTTGGTGGAATACCTGACGGTTTTATTACTAACCTTAATTGCTGGACGATGAAAAATGAATGGATTGTAAATTATATTCTGGGGGAGACGAGTCCGGAAGATAATAAAAAGATAGCGGCTTGGATTGAGGAAAATCCGGAGCATGAGGCGCAATACCTCGAATTGAAAAAAATATGGGGCCTTACGGAGCGGAAAATGGATTATCAGCCTGTCGATATTGACCAGGCTTGGTCGCGTTTTGTCGACTTGCGGGCCGGTCGTGCTGCGGAAAGGGCTGACGAAATTCCGGAGGCTGTAAAGCCTGTGCGTCGCTTAGGTGCTACCCGTATTTTTCAAGTAGCTGCTTCGGTATTATTGGTCTGTGGTTTATCTTTTATGGCTTTACATTTTGGCCTTACGGAGGATAAGCAGCTGACGACTTGGGGTGCGGTGGAGCATATGGATTTGCCCGATGGTAGCCACGTTAGCCTGAATAAGGCTAGTGATTTACGCTACCATAAAGCTTGGCTTGGGCGTGAGCGACAGGTGACTTTGGCTAAAGGTGAAGCTTTTTTTCAGGTGAAGCATGATGAGGCGCATCCGTTTGTGATACAGAGTGGTAAGCAGACGATTACAGTGTTGGGGACGAGTTTTAATGTGCGTAAGGGTGAAAACCAAACGGAGGTTATCGTGGCGAGTGGGAAGGTCTGTGTACAATATGGTAAAGAGAAAGTGTTTCTTACGGCCAATCAGCATGTGACGATTGCGGATACGACAACGAAGGTGGTGCAGCCGGACACGGTTCCCGACCAGTTGTATCGTTATTATATTCACCAAGAGTTTATTTTTGAAAATACACCTTTACCTCGTGTTTTTGAGGTATTGGGTAGAGCTTATGGGCAACAATTTGTGCTAAACCCGGTGCATAAGAAGCTGTTGTATACGGCTCGTTTTGAGCAGCAAAATTTGAAAGAAATTGTCGAGGTAATTTTAACGACCTTTAATTTGAAAATCGAGAAAAAGGGTAATACCTACTATATTAATTAATAGATGACGTTAGCTTGTAGATTTACTTTGAAAGCGTTTATGCTTGCGATGGGGTATAGATTGGGGTTGCTTTTGTTTTTTTTAGGACTTAGCTTATTTTATACTAGTGCTTTTGCACAGAGTAAGCTGGCGCGTGTCATTCAGGTGCCTGCTTACAATCGGGTTCCTTTGCGGGAGCTACTGGACCAGCTGGAGGAGTCGGAGGGTTTTCACTTTTCGTACAACAGCAATTTGGTAAACTTGGATAGCGTAGTGACGCAGAAGGCTTATCAAGGTCCTATGGTCAGTTATTTGGAGCGTTTGTTTGGCGATTTGTTTATCTTCAAAGAGACAGGTTCGCACCTTATCATTACTTATGCGCCACAACGGATGGATGTTTCTGTAGAGGTGAAGGTGGAGCAAAATAGGGCTATGGTAACGGGCTATGTGCGCGATATTCGTACGCAAAGGGCTATTCCACAGGCCAGTGTTTATGACCGTGTCTCTTTCCAGTCGGCTACGCTCTCGAATCAAGAGGGTTATTTTACGCTTGATGTGCGCGGCGGCGACCAGCAGTTGGCTTTGGGTTTGAGTAAGGAATTGTATCGCGATACGTCGATTACGCTCTTGCTGCCTATCGATGTGGTGAAGAATAAAAAGGGGCATTCTACAGGTTACTATTCCGCAAATCAGCAGGATAGGACGGTTTATGATACCTATTTCGGTCGTTTCTTCACGAACTCTTCGCAGCGTATTCAGAGTTTAAACTTGGCTGGATTTTTTGCTTACCGTGCTTTTCAGGTGTCGTTGACGCCTGGGCTGAGTACGCATGGTTTTTTTAATGCGCAGATTGTAAATACATTTTCTCTGAATATTATTGGAGGCTCTACGGCCGGTGTTGAAGGGACGGAAATTGGCGGTGTGTTCAATGTGAATCAGTATGATATGCATGGTAACCAAATGGCAGGTGTTATCAACCTTGTAGGGGGGAATGTGAAGGGCTTTCAGCTGGCTGGTGCCGGCAATGTGGTGGTTAATAATGTGCAGGGTTTTCAACTCGGCGGAATTTGGAATACGGCGGATAGCCTGAAAAAGGGGATGCAGCTGGCGGGTGCTATGAATCGGGTGAAAACGGCTCAGGGGACACAGATGGCTGGTTTGTTTAACTTTTCGGGGGGCGACGTAAACCACCAGTTGGCAGGGGCTTTTAACGTAGCGAAGAAGGTGAAGGGTATCCAGATGGCTGGTTTGATTAATATTGCGGATAGCAGTGATTATCCCGTAGCACTACTGAGCTTGGTGAAAAATGGACGTAAAGAATTGGCTTTTCAGTATGATGAAAGCAAGTTTATGAGTGTTAATTTCCGCTCTGGTGGTCGTGTGCTTTATAGTGTGCTTGGCTTTGGAATGTATACCGACCGTCCGATTTTGAAGTATGGTGCTGAGTTTGGTATTGGTAGTTCTTTGTTGCAAAAGCCTAATTTTTCGCTAGCTGTAGAGCTGGTGCAGCGTACACATTTTGAATCTAATTTTCGGGTGAATGATAGCCGTGTTGTTGCTTTACGCCTGATGCCGGCCTGGTCTTTGTCGAAGAATATCTACGCTTTTGTTGCGCCATCGTTTAATTATACGGAAGCAACGGAAGGCATCAGAACCTCGAGACGTAAGGAGTGGAGAGCTTGGAAGGCAAACCCGGAATATGATAGCTTTCATATGAGCGCAACGGCGGGTATTTTCTATCGTTTTAAATAGTAGGGTGCTATCTATGTAATCTTTATTCGTTTATTTTTTGTTTCGCCTTCGGCGGATGAATTCCTGATTTTGTTGTAAAATGCTGTTTTTATGCCTATTCTTGTTATTCGTAAACGCTAATAAACAGAATATTTTATGAAAGGTATCGCTAAGTTAGTCGGGATGCTGTCGGTAAGTTTTTTTGTGGCTTGCCAGCCTTCCAATAAGGAGGGGGGAGAACATGCTGTAGAGCCGCTTCGTTTGACGGAGGAAACTGCTGCTGTAATTTTTGAGTTGCCCACGCACTGCTTGGGCATTGAGTATCCGAACAAAATGGGGCAGGTGCTCGGTAGCGCACAAGATTTAAAAGGACCTAAGGCTTTACGTCCTATTTTTTATGGCTGTTTTGACTGGCATTCGTCGGTACATGGCTATTGGTCTATTGTTCATCTGCTGAAAAATTACCCTCAGTTGGATAGTGATGGCAAGATGCGTCAATTTCTAAAAGAACATATCACCCCGGAGAACTTGGCGGTGGAGCTTGCTTTTTTCCAAGACAAAAATAACCTGAGCTTCGAGCGTACCTATGGATGGGCTTGGCTGTTGAAGCTTCAGGAGGAACTGTTGGGCTGGAACGATGCGGATGCTAAGACCTGGGCCACGACCTTAAAACCTTTGGCGACTTTACTTTCGGAACGCACACAGGTTTACCTGACGAAATTGGTTTATCCGATTCGTACTGGTCAGCATGATAATACGGCTTTTAGCTTATCGCTGATGTATGATTATGCGCTGAAAGTGGGCGACCATGATTTGCTAAACGCTATTAAAGTGAATAGCGAACGCTTCTTTGCTAAAGATGAAAATTGTAACCTTGCTTATGAGCCTAGTGGTTCTGATTTTCTTTCGCCATGTTTGGAAGAGGCTTATCTGATGAGCCGTATCTTGCCTCAAGATAAGTATGAACCTTGGCTAGCCGATTTTCTACCTGTTCTTTTTGAAAAAGGAGCTGGATTTTTGCAGCCTGCTTTGGTGAGCGACCGTACCGATGGTAAGTTGGTGCACCTGGATGGCTTAAACTTCAGCCGTGCGCACTGCTTGTATGGCATCGCAAAAGCGATACCGCGCTTGCATAACGACTTGGTCGATTTAGGAAATAAACATATCGACTTCTCCCTAAAAAATATCAGTAACGACGACTATATGGGTAGCCACTGGCTAGGCTCTTTTGCCTTGCTCGCTCTGTCGAACCCTTAAGCCGGTATTAAGCTGTTGTTCTCCAGCTTTACTTTCACAATCTGAATGACACTGAAACCATCTTCTTTAGAAATAATAGGAGATAAATCAATACCTTTTTTGGCCAATGCAGTAAGTACTGCGTTGCGGAATATGGGGCGCTGGGCGCCCCATATTTTGTTTTCCACGATATCATTGTTGATGCTAATAAGCTCATGTATGCTGTAGCGGTTGAACTGCTCAGACAGGTGACTTGCTAATGGATTTGTTGATGTTGACATACAATTTAGTATTAAAAACGTTTAACCATAAATTGCATCCAGAAAATCAAGGGTTTTGAAAACAAGCGTGATAGCACGTTTATTTTGGTGTGATACCCGTATTATTTTACCACCGCGGTGTCTTCACTCGGTTGGTATTGCTTCGGCAATTCTGAATACTCTACAAATGTAGTAGATTAATTTTGAATTGCAAAATTAAAATTGATAAAATATTAATTTTTACGAAAAATATGTTTTTTCGGATATTACATCGCTTATTTTTTCTTCGTTATTTTCTTATTTGCTAAAGGTTTATCCAGCGGTTGATACCTATTTCTGCTAAAAATGTAGCATCGTGGGAAACAACGAGTAGCGTTCCTTGGTATTGCTGCAAGGCAGAAGTTAGGATACCTATGTTTTGTAGGTCCAGGTTATTCGTGGGTTCATCCAAAACGATGAGGTCTGGCGCTTGGCTGCTGATGGTTAGGCAGCATAGTGCTAGGCGCATACGCTCGCCACCACTGAGGGCATCGCAACGCTTGGTCCATGTTTCTTTGCTGAACAGAAACCTGTCAAGCCTAATTTTGATATCGTGCTCTGCTAAGGAGCCATTGTTAAAATATTCGGCTTGCTCATAGACGCTGAGTTGATTTTCCAGTAGGGAGTAGTCTTGGTCAATGTAAACGGACTGTATAGCCGCTTTTGTGATTACTCCTGTGCTAGGCGACAATTGGCCAAGCAACAGCTGAATAAGTGTTGTTTTGCCAGAGCCATTGCCTCCCGTTAAAGCTATGCGCTCGCCGCTATTTATTTGTAGGCTATGGTTTTCTGACCATAGGCTTTCGCTTCCGTAGCTGTAGTTGACCGCTTGAAGGCTGAATAATACCTTGCCCTGATGTAGGGTGGTGGTGGTAAAATCAAACTTCATCTTGTCTATTTCTGGGCGCTGTCCTCGTAGTTCTGTGAGCTCCCTGCTGATGGTACCTATCTTATCTTGATGTACCTGTTTATTTTTGGCCGAACTTTGCTCTGCTTGATTGCGTAGGGTGTTCATCATGATGCGTGATACACCAGCCTTCAGCTGTTTTTTGCTTCCTCTGTTGTCTAATTTCTGTTGACGCTCATTTACCTGTCTCTCTTTCTCTCGTGCTTTGCGCAGTTCTTTTTCTTGGGCATGGATATGGTCGTGGAGCGCTCCTTCGGCAATTCCCTTTTGCTCGGCGTAGAAGTCGTAGTTGCCCCCATAGGTTTTAATACCCACTTTGCTGAGCTCATACATGGTGTCTAGCAAGTTGAGCAGTGTGCGGTCATGGCTGACAACCAATAGGGTTAAAGGGCTATGCTGAATGAAGTCGTACAGCAACTGCCTTCCTGCTGTATCTAGGTGGTTGCTGGGTTCATCCATCAGTACAAACTTAGCTTGATGAATGGTGATGCCAGCTAGAAAAACCTTGCTCTTTTGTCCGCCGCTTAGCGTCGCCATGGCTTGGTCGAGCTGTATATGCTGTATTTCCCAACGGGCGAAAGCTTCGGCACAGCGCTCTTCTAATGTCCAGTCGTCGTCCAGTAAGAGTAGATTTTCGTCTGTAGCATCGCCCTCCAGGATGGCGTGGAAGGCGGATAGCTTTTGGGCTATACCTAAGGCTTGCGCTACGGTCACCCCGTGGAAAGCATCAAAGAGCTGCGGTAGGTAATAGGGTTTCTCTGCTACGTTTATGCGTCCTGCATTTGGATTTTGTTGTCCTGCGATTAGCTTTAATAGCGTAGACTTGCCGGCTCCATTATTTCCAATAATAGCGGCTTTTTTTCCTGTACTCAGGGAGAATTGTAAATTATGAAATAGTGTTTCTTTATCCGAATGGATATAGCTTAGTTGGTCTATAATAAGCATGATTTCTTTCGTTTTGAAATGATTGTATAGGCCTCATCTTTCTGTTAAAGATTTAGCGTTTCATTAGTATCGGAAGAAATTTGCTCTTACATATAGTCGTTGTTGGGTTAGGACAAAGGTAGAAAGAATTTATAAAGAAGCAAAATAAGGGGGATTTGGGGATTAGCGCCATGACTCTTCAAGCATCATTTGGAACGAAGAAAGAAATCTAGCGACAAGTAGATTTAACTATCTGTTTCTACTAATCGCTAGATTCCACGAGCCCTGCGCTCGCTCAACATGATGCTTCGACAAGCTCAGCATAAACTAAACGCTATGGTGGCGTGAGTGCATAGATGCTATAAAAAGTGGGGAGGTATTATCCTCCTTTCCCCAGTTTATCGAGCATTTGCACGCGTATCTGTGTTTGGTGTTGCAGCAACTTATCGTAGTCCGATTCCTTATCCGTCAGTTTCATGACTAACACGAAAAGCTCGATAGCTAAAAAGAAAAGTAAGAATAGGAGGTAAACGAATAGTCCAATACGAGATGATGTCACCACATCATGTAGAAGGTTGAGCTCATCCAGAAAGCCTGTGCTTGCTTTAAGTTCTTTTTCTTTACGTTCTTTCAGTGTCGTAATGGATTGCGCCAGTTCGAATTTCTTGTTTTGTAAGGTTTCAATCTGCTTATGGAGCTGTTCCATTTCCAGCTTTTTAGGATTCTCCATTACCGACTTATTTGTCGATTGGGTGCTGTTGATGGCCTTTCCTTCCTGATCTTTCGTAACAGAACTATTTGTATAGCTCGTGATGATAACGGGGTTTTTACGAAGTTCAAGGCTGACGGCATCATAGCGTAGGTTGGCCTTCCCAATCATGGTGTCGAGCTCGTTGATTTGCCGTTGTATATCCTTTTCGGATTCCTGTACAGCTTCTTTTACACGCTGATCCATAACCTGCGCTTTACGTAGCTCGATATCATCCTTAAAGGTTATTTGGTCCATGATGAAAGCGCCTAATATAGACATCACCAAGGCGAGCAGCACACGGAAGGCGCTGGACCAAGCACTAACTTTGGTCGATAGAATGATGATGCGTTCAATTTGTATGATAATGAAGCTCATGAGAAGACCGCCGACCAAGCCACCCCATTGTGCGAGGTGCAAGTAGCGCGTCGCGAAGCTATAACCAATAAAGAACCATACCAATACGATGATAAGCATGGCCGATGTATATTTCTTGACATTCTTGGCCGACTGCTCACTTGAGTTTTTAACGAGATTGTAGTTGAAGCCTGTAAGGTAACAACCAAATTTTAACCACCAATCTTTCATTGTGCTAGAATTTTTTGTTCAATAGATATGCTTGTGTAATTGAGGCCATGCCTTTCATAAATCCTCTTTTGTAGGCTAGGATAGCTCTTTCATAGAGTCCTACATCTTGCTTAAGCTCCTGGTCGAAACCTTGTACTTTTTCGATATGATCTTGCAGGTCTGTTTGTTTAATTTTTAGTTCATCGACAAGGTCGATAAGACCAGCACGCTCTCTGGAGTGGATATGAAATTCCAAATCCTTCATCAGCGAATCGTGGTACGTTTTTACCTGGTGAATTAAAATTTGAAGATCATACTTGATGAGTCGTATGTTATCGTTTTTATAGCCTTCATCGGGACTCACGAGTGCATCTTGGTAGCCTTTGCTTTCGAAGTCTTGCTGTAGATAGGTATAGATGCGGTGGATGCCAGCACCTTCATTGGCCATGCTGCTGCTGGAGGCTGTTGGATTTGTTTCTGCATGTGAAAGAGGAGCTTCTTGGGCTAAGCTGTCAACTGGTTCCTCCTTCTTTTTTCTGAAGATTGAAAATATTCCCATGTTTCTTTTGTTTAATTGTTGGGCAAAAGAAAACTTAATATGGTGCTATGCACAGGGGAATTAGGTAAGGCTAGTTGAAAAATAGGTGAATAGGGGTGATTTGTCGGTAAAAAAAGCCCAGCACCTTTTGTTGGTCCTGGGCTTTTGTGGGTTAGCGCATCAGTGGGTCGCTGATGCTAGGTTTCCCATTCTCTTGTCGACCAGCAAACTGTCGGATGAAGGATGGTTCCTCTACTATTCCGAAGGATAGGTCGTACCAACGCTGCTGCGCTTTTATCGATATATCGATCGTTGTCTGCTCTGCAGCGTTGATTTTTTTATTTTTTTGTTGCCCTTTTTGGTAAGCATCCTTCAGGGTTAAAGTCAGTGCCTTTTTACTGGTGTTGTGCACGAAGAATCGTAAAGTCTCTTCTTTCGGTAAGAATTGTACACTGATTTGCAGGCTTGGTTGTTGGTTTGCTCCTTGTAGCAAACGGTAGAAACCATTCGGCCCATGAAGCGCTAGACGGTACTGGCCTTGGTTGAAATCCGATGCCTTCCAGCTGTGCTCAACAGCATTTCCTGCGGAGCAGGCAAATGACCAGTTGGCACGTTCAGGCTGATACCCGTAGGCATATACGTTGAAAGCACCACCTAAAGCACGGCTACCAAATAGCTTGTTTGCGCTTTCCATACGTAGGCTCAGCTGTCCGTTGGTCCAGCTTTCATGTACGTTTAGCTCGTAGCAAAGTGCATTTGAAGGCTTACTACCTTGCTCTTGCTGTGGGGAGCTGCCGACTTTCTTACCTTGTGTAACGGCATCAATTTCTTGAGCTGTGAGCTTTGTAAACGTGTTTGGTGCAGGCTTATCCTTTGCTTTATTGATTTGTGCGACCTGTGTGTCGCGATCTAAGAAGGAGGGAAGGGCTGCGTTGTCCGCTTGATAAGGACGGAATGCCGAGGTTAAATCACCAGTAATAGCACGGCGCCAGCTGCTTATATTTTCTTCAACGAGGTGAGCTCCTTTTTTCTTGGTTAAGAAATGCTCCATAAACTGGATGGTGGAGGTGATATCACACACTTCCGAGTTTACCCATCCGCCCTTGCTCCATGGAGATGCAATGATAAGTGGTACGCGGTAGCCTAAGCCTACAGGTCCTTCTGTTGCATTCTTCTCCTCAATGCCGTAGGCTAGTTCTTGCTCGCGTGTTACGAACTCGCTGCTGTAGTCTAGGTCTTTGGAGGTGCTTCCGGTGCTGCTATCGCCCGGTTTTGGCGCTACAAAAGGAGGTACATGGTCGAAGTAACCGTCGTTTTCATCGTAGTTTAAGATGAAGATCGTTTTTTTCCATATTTCCGGGTTCTCCGTTAGAATGCTCAACACCTCAGATACATACCATGCGCCATACATAGGAGCACTTGGATGGTCTGAGAAATGCT
Source organism: Sphingobacterium sp. MYb382 (assembly GCF_037572665.1). NCBI lineage: Bacteria > Pseudomonadati > Bacteroidota > Sphingobacteriia > Sphingobacteriales > Sphingobacteriaceae > Sphingobacterium > Sphingobacterium sp. MYb382. The sequence goes on along the minus strand of NZ_JBBGZT010000012.1, from coordinate 51,459 downwards.
GTGGTGCTGCCAACCAGGAAACCGTCGGTAGCTTTCCATTTTTAACATCCGCACGGAATTGGTGTAGGATATCTCCTTTAGGGATGGTGATTGTTTCTCCCTCGATAGCTACCTGCGTTACCTGATGGTAGTCTGGGTCGCGTTCATTCGTTTGGAAGGCACGTTGATGCAGCGATTTTGTACGTGCATCAAGCTTCTCAAACCGCTGTGGATTGTATTGTTCGTATTCCTTGCGGAAGCTTTCCAGCTGATTTTTCTTCTGCTGTAGCTGCTGTTGTGCTTTTTGGTCGTGCTTGCTTTTTAGCGATTGCTCGAGTTGCTCTATCTCTGCTGGAAGTTCGGCTATACGTTTTTTATAGAAGTCTATATGACTTTTTTTGTAGCGTACTTGGTACTGGTCGAACCACTCTAAGTTGTTGTCTGTAAAGTTGCCTAACCATGCTTCAGCTTCACCCTCTAGACCATTTTGCAGGCTGATTTCATTTTGGTATACGCGCCACGAGATACCGGCTTCTTCTAGGCGTTCCGGGAATGTTTTCCAATGTGCCATGCGGTTGAAGTAGATATCAGAGTTTCGCGTAAGCGGTTTAGCTCCTTTTTCGGGTACGCAAGTGCCTGTCCAGAAGAAATGACGGTTGGTTGTTGTTCCTGTAATTGAAGAACAGAAGTGCTGATCGCAGATGGTAAATGCATCGGCAAAGGCATAATAGAAAGGTATATCTTCACGTCTGTAATGCCCTAAAGTAAGGGGCATGTTATGGTAGTTCTTATTGCCTGAACGTTTCCATTCTAACCAATTGTTGAACTGTCCCTTGTTCCAGGCGCCGATTTGGTTTTCCCAAGAGTGTGGAAGGTCGCGCGTCCATGCCGCATTAGAATTTTTGATGTCTAAGCGGAATGGAAGGTAGGTGTCACCATTCTTGTAGGATTGCAACCAAACAGGTCGGCCGTCGGGGCTCACCACCGGTCGGCTATCGTTGAAGCCACGGACGCCACGTAGGCTGCCGAAGCTATGGTCAAACGATCGGTTTTCTTGCATCAGCAAAACGATATGTTCGGCATCTAAATAGGTAGAGCCATCAGCAGGGTTGATGCTTAAGGCTGCTTGGATAGATGCGGGAAGGCTATTAAAAAGCCCGAAGGATCCGGCTAATAGACCGGCCTTTTTCAAAAATTCTCTTCTACTCTCCATGTGTTAAATGAGGCTATAGGTAGCTCTGGCTAATATCCGAAATATGTTTGAATCCACCATCCCTTTTGCTGTTATGTTATCATTAAAAAAGCTTATTTTTTCTTTTTACTGCTTCTGCTGTGTTTTAAAGCATTAAAAAATGTTAAATATTTGTTTTTTAGTTCTTTAGTTTGGTTTTTGTCAATCGATTGTGTAATATTTTTTATACCTTAATCTCATCGTGTCTAAGGTAGAGTAGCGCTAAACGCGATGATTTTAGGTTCGGATTTTTTGATTTTCACCAATTATTAGCATGTTTAAAATTGATAAACAAACCCTGTCTGATTTGAATGCACTCCAATGGGAGGAGGGTAGTTTGCTTTATCTTTTTGATACAACTTTTACGCTTGGTGGCAGAGATGTGCTGTATCAATATTTTCAATATCCTCTGAAAGATGTTGCTGCAATCGAAGGGCGGCAAGTAGCTATCCAATACCTCGTTGATCAGCCTATTGATTGTTTTTTTGATAAGTACATGATGGTCGACCTGGAACATTATCAAGGGCAGACGCGAAGAAATCATACGACTAGTAAAACAGGATATTTCTTAAATGCGCTTTCTGATAATTTTTTGTCGATTAGCTATCAGCGTGATAAATTGTTAATTCGTCAGTCTATTCGTGAGGTAGCCCTATTGATTGTGCGTCTACATGATTTTTTTCAAGCTGCTGCTGAGTCTGGTAGGGATATAGGTGAATTAAGAGGGCCGTGTGCATGGTTTTTGACATTTGTAGCGCACTTCGACCTCCAAGAGTTGGCACTAGTGGCTAAGGATAGGAATTATAGCCTCACTTTGGCTTTAAAGTATGATGCTCGTTTTAGGGATGAGCACCGTGAAGCTTTGGTTAGGCTTTTTCGTATATGCTATGAGTTGGATGCTTTACGTGCGGTGGCTCGTGTTTACCAAAGTATGGAATTGCACTTTCCTACTTTCGATAGTGACCCTCAGTCTCCGTTATTGCTGGACATAGAAGGGGCCTATAATTTGGCCTTGAAGACGCCGGTTAAGAATAACATTAAAGTACGTCGTTCGCAACCTATTTGGTTTCTTACGGGAGCGAATATGACGGGGAAATCTACGTTACTTAAAACTGTAGGTAGCTGTTTGTATTTGGCTCATTTAGGATTTCCTGTGCCTGCGGATTCTATGTGTACTTCTTTGTTTAACGGATTGATGACAACGATTAACCTCGGGGATAATATAGCTTCAGGCTACAGCCATTTTTTCAATGAGGTGCATCGCGTTAAGGCGGTAGCAACGGCTATTCAGGAGAGTGGGCCTATGGTTATTCTGCTGGATGAGCTGTTCAAGGGAACGAATTATCACGATACTTATGCGGCGACTTTACGCCTCATAGATAGTATCGGCCATATTTCGCACAGCATCTTTTTTATCTCCTCCCATATCACAGAGCTAGCTGCTACATTCCAAAAGCAATCTTCTATTTCTTTACGCTGTTTGGAAACTACCCTTGATGAAGAAAAAGGTGTTGATTTTACCTATCGGTTGAAGGAAGGTATAGCAGATGAACGTTTGGGGATGTGGTTTTTGGAAAGAGAGTCCGTCTTTGAGGCTTTTAAAAAGATATAAGGTTTAAGCAACTACTCTTCCATAATAAAGGCCGCAGCTTAAGTTGCTACGGCCTCCTGTTTTTCGATAGGTTGTATTCGTTTAACGTTTATCCCACCATACTTTGGATAGGAAAGAGTCGCCATTCGTCATGCGAGCAACGGCTTCTTTGTAATTATCTCTATTGAGCTCAACCTCTTCGCTAGAGTAGATTCCTCTACGCGGAATCTGCCCGTTGGTAGAACCTAGGTTAGGGCCAGGCGTTAACACCGGATAGCCTGTTCGGCGCCATTCGGCGAATGCCTCCATGTTACGACCGAAGAGTTGAATCCATTTTTGTGTAGCTATCTTCTCCATCTTTTGTGCATCGGTAAGGTTGGTGAAGCTCATTACATTTTGCTCATAGCTGGTCGGTATGCTTGTTAAATTGTATGGAGGAAGAGCAAATGCTGCTTTAACCCCTTCGCTGAAGAACCCATAGGCATCTTGGCTGCTTGCTCCCCATCCCAATAGTGCGGCCTCTGCTTTGTAAAAGCAGATATCCGAATAGGTCATCGCATAGCTCGGTATAGGGTTGAACGTTAAGCTAAACCAAGTCGCTCTATTTGGCGTTGAGTAGTTGGCACGGATTAATTGTGATAGCTGATTGTCGGTTAAGGATACACCAATTCCTTGGTAGGTCGCTACCCCATTGATGGTTACCGACTGCGCTAATAGCGGTAAACGTGGGTCATTATCCGCTTTAAGCCTATCAACTAGGGTGTTTGCTAGGTAGCGTAAATCGGCACTTCCTGTTGTGGATTGGCGTAAAATAGGGTTTTGGTTTTCCGCTTGTGCGTTGTTGTAGGTTGGCACAGCGGCATTATCCGCATTGTTGGCTAGTAGGCCATAGCTTGCCGCCATAGCAGCACGTACCGTTTGCTCAGCAAGGTCTGGTTTGGCATAGCGCAAGCGCATGCCTAAGCGTAGTTTTAGCGAATTGCCAAACTTCTTCCATTTGTCGACATTTCCGTTGTAGAAGAAGTCAGCCGTTCCGTACGATTGATCGCCTACAGTTAATTTGGCTAAGGAAGCATCTAGCTTTTGAATCAAAGCCGGATAGATATCCTCTTGTTTATCAAATTTTGGCGTGCGGTTGATGGCTTGGTTCGATTTGGTAACCTCTGAATAAGGGATATCACCAAATAAATCCGTCAATCGCTGATAGAGGTAAACCTCATATATTTCAGCGATAGCGAGCCTACTTCTGCCAGAAGGGTCATTTTCTAATCCAGCGAGCTCTTCTTTAATCTGAATAATGTTGCGCAGCAACTGGAAGTGTTGCGACCAGATTAGGTTCTCTGGGCCTTCAAAATAGCGCGATACAGGCACTACAGGGCCACCTGCCCAATGTTGAACCCAAGATCCGAATTTGTTGTTTGGCAGCTCTCCTGATTCTTGGAAGGTGCCATCACGCAGGATGCGCGCGATTAGTAAAGCTGGGTCTACCTTCGTTACGGAGGTAGGCGGTGTATTTGTCCTTTCAAAGTCCTTCGTGCAGGCACTTCCCTGCATCAGGATGAAGGCTCCAGTGGCTAGATAGGCTATTTTTTTTAGTGTAGTTGTTTTCATGTTGCAAAAGATTATAAGCCAATACTTAGGTTGATACCGAAATTACGCATCATTGGTAAAGAGGTCGACTCAATACCGATGGATGAGTTGTTCACGTTGAAGGCTGATGTTTCTGGAGAGAAACCGTCCGTCTTGCGCTGGAAGTAGAAGAGGTTACGTCCGTAGATGCCTAATTTGATGTTACGAATGGCATTGACTGGCATGTATTTCTTAGGAAGGCTGTAGGAAAGGCTGATTTCACGCATCGCGATATAGCTCATGTCGTTGATCATCTCTTCTGACACCATTACCTCCTTGTCGCTAGCGACCATATTCCAGTAATCTTGTGCATTGACCTGTTTGCTGTTTGCTACGCCTGAGCTTGTCCACTGTCCGTTGCCATCTTGTTTAGCGACCATTCCTTGCGCTACATAGGTGCCATCACGTCCTTCTAATGTCTTTTTGCTGGTACCGTAGATAATTTGCTCGCGGTTGGACTGTGAGAATATTACGCCACCTTGGCGAATATCTACTAAGGCGTAAAGGCTGATTCCTTTGTAGTTGAACGTATTGGAGAATCCTCCAATCCAGCTAGGCTGTGCATTACCTAAATCGGTCTCCACACGACCAGCCGTACGTATAGGAAGCCCTGTATTTGGGTCTATTAGGCGGTTTCCTTGCTCATCTTTAACCCACGCGAACTGTGTACCCTTTAGCTGTCCGAATGGTTTACCTACTTCAGCAACAACATTAACACCACGGTCGGTCGCTAATAGGAAGGTTGGAATACCTGGATATAACGACTCTACTTTATTGCGGTTGCGGTTGAAGTTGAATTGGCTGCTCCATTCGAAGCTTTCTGTTTTTACGGGCGTTCCGCTGATGACAAACTCAATACCTTTGTTGGATATTTCACCCGCATTGATTCTGTTTTTCACATATAAGCTGGATGGCGAGATTGGAACATCTAAGATTTGGTTCTTCGTTTTCGCTTGGTAGTAGGTGAAGGATAGCGACAATCTGTTGCTGAGGAAACGAAGATCGGCACCTGCTTCGATAGAAGTCGTAAGCTCGTTCTTTAAGTTTTTATCAGGAATAACCTCCGTGTAGGACGCCATTGGGATACCACCATGTGTAAACTGGTTCAGGCTGTATGCTCCTGTTAGCTGATATGGGTTTCCAGAGCTTCCTGCTTGTGCCCATGATCCTCTTATTTTGGCGTAGGATAGGAGAGGGGAGCTCCACTTGAAAGCTTCCGTCAACACCAAACTACTACTTACTGAAGGATAGAAGAAAGAGCTGTTGTTTAACGATAGGGTCGATGACCAATCGTTTCTTGCCGAGAAGTCCACAAACCAGAAGTCTTTGTAGCCAAATTGTCCCGATCCGTAGATGGAATTGATTTTAGATTCTACCAAGTCGAAGATATACGAATTGGTGGTTGTATTGTTGATGACGAAAAGGTCTGGAACAATAAATTGATTTCCAGTATTCCCTGTTATGCGCAGGAAGCGACTCTGATGACTTGCTCCCACATTGAAACTAAGCTTGATGTCATCGGATGCTGCAAAGTTGGAACTTGCCAAGAAGTCGTAGTTATTTTCGCGCGAGCGGATGAGTTCCTCACGCATGTCGCCCTTACGGTTTAAACTCTGGTAGGTGTTTATCGGCCTGTAGCGGAAGCGTTGGTCAGTATAGAAATCGGTACCTCCCGTTGCGGAAAGCTTCAGCCATGGAGCTACATCGTAGCTTAAGCGTAGTAGCCCGATCAAACGGTCACGACGGTCTTCATTATGGTTTTCGTAGATAGTCCAAAAGGGGTTTGCCGTGGAGCTGTTTGTCGCGTAAGTTTTCTCTAAACCTTCGGTTAAACCCGAGAAACCGAGCTGTCTGCTGATATCTTGTGCGGTCCATTTATATTGAGCAGCTATTGAGTTGCTTAAACTACGCGGCTGACTTATAAAGAGGTATGCTGGATTGTCGGATGCATCCGACAAGGTAGGCCTGTTATTAGCCTCTTGCATGATGTAATTGGCTTTAACATCAATATGTAGCTTGTCTGTAATCTTGCCTTGCGTGCGTAAAGCGAAGTTGTTACGGTCTAAGGTATTTGTAGGGATATAGCCATCTACATGTGTATTTCCAAAAGAAAACCGGTAGTTTAACTTCTCGTTACCTCCGTCTACACTGAGGTTATTAATGCGTTGTTTTTCAGTTTGGAAGAAAGATGAGTACGTGTCTGGCGCTGGATTAAATTGTAAAACATTGCCATACATATCTTCATAAGTCTGTCCATCCATGCGAGCCCCCCAGCTAGCACGGGTAGTACGATCACGGCCTGCCGATGCTTTTGGCATGCCCGAAAAGCCGTTAGCGATGGCTTGGCTCATCGGCACAATCGTGCCGTCATCTTTACGAAAGTGGGTGAAGTTACCATTTAGGCCTTGTCCATATTCATTCTGAAAATCAGGAAGTACTAAAGCGTTTCCAATGGAATAGTCGCTGCTGAAGTTGAAATTCGTTCTTCCAGCTTTTCCTGACTTCGTTGTTATCAAGATAACACCATTACTGCCACGCTGTCCATATAATGCAGCAGCATTGGGACCTTTCAGTATCGACATGCTTTCGATATCATCGGGGTTTATATTTCCGATACCATCGCCATAGTCGGTACCTCCTGATTGGTTTGGTGCAGATACGTTTTGATTATCAATGGGTACCCCATCTACCACGTATAGTGGCTGGCTGTTTCCGATGAGTGAGTTGTTACCACGGATAACCACCTTGGAGGAACCTCCAGCGCCAGAAGCGGCACGGCTAACCTGCACACCGGCAACTTTTCCGGAAAGTGCATTGGCTACATTGGCTTCTTTACCTTGCGTTAGCTCATTGCCTTTTAGTTCAGCAACCGTGTAACCGAGTGCTTTTTTATCTCTTTTGATACCCAGTGCGGTAACGACTACTTCCTCAAGGTTTGCTACATCTTGCTCGAGCGTCACGGAGATGGCTACGCGGTCTTTGGCATCAATCTGGTAATCGCTTAATACCTTTGTTTTGTAGCCTAGTGCTGTAATTTTGATGTTGTAGCCCTGTCCTTCGGGAATACGTTCGAAGGTGAATGTTCCATCGGCCTGACTGGTGGTGGCCTGCTGGAAACCACTTTTCGCATTATTGATGGTCACGGTTACGGATGATAGGTTGTTGCCTTGGCTATCGCGCACCACTCCGTTTACGTGGGCGGTGGACTGTGCCATCCCTACTTGGTAGCTCATGCTGAGTAGTCCCAGCATCCCCATTTGTAGCTGCCATGAAGTCTTCGGTCTTCTAAATCGAAGCTGAAGCATGGTAAATAGCTCCTTTTTGTTTACAAGAAGATTTTTCATAATTCATTTTTTAGTGTAAAGCTTTTACTTGTTTTTTACATAGTTTAATTTCAAGTTGTGTAGGTAGTTTAGCTCCTTGATTACGGCCTGATAGGCGGTTGGGGAATTTGAAAATGTACCGCTAAAGAATTTCCCTTCCAGGCTGGTTGGGGCGTAGGTGATTTTCAGGTCGTAATTCTGCTCTAGGATAGCGATGATATCCTGTAGCGCTAAGTTTTTAAACTGTAGGCTATGCGACTTTTGCTCGAAGAATCCTTCGCGGTCGATGCCTGCAATCTGTACCTTCTTCTCCTTGATGATGGTGTTTTGTTCATGGTTCAGGATTAGTTCTTCCTGTGGTTTTATGGTTCTTGTTAAAACTTTATTGTTTATTTGGTTATGTGCTTTTACTTCTATTGATCCTTCGATTAATTGGATGCTTGTTTCAGATTTTTTTGCTTCGTCTACAATGAAAATAGTACCCAAGGCGGTCGTTACTATTCCTTTGGAATGTACACGGAAGGGCTTCGTTTTATATTTCGCTACTTCAAATTTGGCTTTCCCTTTTAGGTATAATAAGCGCTCTTTCTGCCCAGCAAAAGATGCTGCATATCTAATTTCAGATTGTGGGTATAAGGTGATCGTAGAGCCGTCAGTGGCCTTTAACACCATGTTGTCATTGCCCGAGTTGATGTAGTACAAATTGCTATCATCGGAGGTTTTGTCGACCACGATTGGTTGCTTGGCTAAGGCTGTTTGTTTCTCCACTTGCTTAGTTGGGCGCTGGCTTGCTATTTGGTAAATGCCAAAGGCCACAAGTAGGAGAGCGGCTACCTGTCCGATGCGGTATATGTAGTTTGCTTTTTGTTTAGGAAGCTTCAGCTTGTGTTGCAGCTTTTGGTATACTTTACGTTCTTCAACATAGGGGTAGTCCGTCGACATGGCGTCCCATTCCTCCTCCGGAATAAACTCTGCCAGCCCCTTTGGGTTTTCTTGCAGGTAGCGCTCTACAGCATTCGCTTCGGCTTCCGAGCATTGGCCTTTTAGGTAACGGTCTATCAGTTGTTTCGTAATCTTCATACGTACAGAATACGACGCTAATCAAAGCTACCCTTAAGACAAAGTGAAAAAAAGTATAAATAAAATGAAAAAGAAGAAAAAGTTCTTTTTAAGGGTTTTCAGGGCTAGGTGGATGTGGCTCTCTACGGTCTTTGGTGAAATAGAAAGTAGCTCGGCAATTTGTTTGTAGCTGAGGTTCTGTTGACGGTGTAGCTGAAAGACCCGCTTGCGTCCTTCGGGCATGGTATTGATAAGTTGGTCGAGTTGCTCTTGCAACTCTTTTAGTCGGTAGTGGTCGAATGGAGTAGGGCTGAGCTCTTCTCTTGTCTCCTGACGGCTCATGGCTAGCTGACGTCTGCGCTCTTCTTTGATGATATCCAACATCACGCTACGCGTAATCATGAATAGCTGTGCTTCGACCTTAACGTCGATATTCTTATGCTGTAGGTTATCCCAAAGTTTGATAAAGGTGCGCTGTACGGTTTCCTCAGCAATGTAAGAAGACCCTGTTTTGCTTAGGGCATAGTGATAGACCTTCCTGTTCCATGTGTGGAAGAGGCTTGCAAAGGCAACTTTTGTAATGGTCGAGCCGTTTATCATGGTCTTTGTGGATGACTAAACGAATATATGAATAAAAACAATGTTCCTATTTTAAGCTTTTGTGAATTTTTTCAATTAGTAAGGAAAAATTAATTCCTTCTAACTGAATAGTTTCGGGGAAATACGTAAAAAAAGATGCGCTATAGTTTGCTATTTAAAAGGATTTATCTACCTTTGCATCACTCCAAACAACGAAAGACATTTCGAAACGAAGAGTAAAAAGATTCTGTAGCTCAGCTGGTAGAGCAATACACTTTTAATGTATGGGTCCTGGGTTCGAATCCCAGCGGGATCACATCTTGGGACAAGTCTAAAAACGATAGACTTGTCCCATTTTTTTTACCTTGTAATTTACTGGTATTCTGGTACATAAGTGTTATCCCCAAATTTATTCGTGCGGTTCGATGTTGTGTTCCATCAAATACCAAGAAATCGGGGAACATCGAACTCAATACTACCCTTTTTTCTTCAATATCGCCGTTTTCATAGCGTCTATCAATGTTTGCGACCTTTTTTAAAGCCGAAGCTACCAAGTCTCTAATTTCAGTACCTACCGAAGCTAAGTCATTCAATTGCTTCTCCAATTTCTCAATCCTACCCTTAGTTAACTTCTTTACTTCCTGAAAATCGTCATAGTCCATCTCTCCGTCAGCATTCTTTAGAAGTGCATTTTGGTAGCGTTTGTTCAGCGTATCAATCTCTTTTATGATATTAGCTCTATCACTGTTTTGAGCTTTCGTTTGCTTATTGAAATCGTTTATAAAGGCTTCAATAAAAACATCTACCATACCAGCCTTTGGCGATAGATACCGTAGTTGTTTTACAAAAGCTTCATTAGCGACTTCTGCCTTAAATCTTGTACCGCATGAGGAACTACAATGGTAGTAATTGTAATAGTTCCCCATTTTCCCCTTTGAGGCACTTCCTGTCAACATCCGTTCACATTTAGGGCATTTAAGAAAGCCTCTAAGAGGCAAGTTTTCCATCGCCACTATCTTAGGCTTAATTACCCTTTTTCTTCCATCCAGTATATCTTGAACGTCGGCAAACATCTTTTCACTGATTAGTGGTTGATGTTGCCCAGCTACAAAATGTCCCTGCTCTTCTTTGTACGGAGGAATGAAAATCTTACCACAATACAAGGGGTTTCGTAAGGCTACCCAAAAGTTGTTCTTGCTAAACCTACCTTTTCCATTAACTTTTTCTCCTACCATTTTCCATATCTGTTCCGTGTTAAAATTATTGGCAAGAATCTGGTCAAATGCCCATTTCAAAACAGGAGCCTCAAATTCATGTAAGGCAATATGTTTCCTTTTATCCTCCGATATTTTGTTGATATATCCCAATGGAGCCGTTCCCATATATCTTCCCTCTTTCTTTGCACGACGCATTCCGTGAAAGACATTGAGTGCTCTTCTGTCGTTTTCAACTTCTGGAGCAGCAAGATAGAACGCTAACATGATTTTGTTTTCAGGAATAGTCAAGTCTAAGGGTTGCTCGATAGCTCCTGGCTCTACACCGAATGTACGCAATTGGTTAATCGTCTGATAGGCATCACCTGCATTTCGGCTGAACCTGTCCCATTTAGTAAATAGCAACAATGCCCCAGCCTTACTGTTCTTCGACTTGCGTAGGTTCGATAAATATTTTTGCCATTCGGGTCGTTTGAAAGACTTAGCGGAATGGTCTTCTATATAAACGTTCCTTATTGGAATGCCTTTGATTTCGCAATACTTCCTTAAACGTTCTTCTTGGTCACGTTGCGAATACCCCTTGTCCGCCTGTTCATCGGTCGATACACGAATGTATAAATCTGCTTTTCTCATTATAAAGGCTTTTCATGTTCGACATTAAAGACATCCCCTAAGATACTGATTAACCGCTATGTGAGCAATCTTTTTAATAAACTCTAAAATTATTTTTGCTTCCTCAATATCTACATGAGTTCCTTTCTTTTTCAAGATTTCCATAACCCTTTCAGGACTTAATTCTTTACTTTTTCCGCTCTCCATCTTCAACTCTTTTTACTTGTTATCATACAGGATTATCCTGAACGGATAAACTTAAAGACTTGTCGGAAAGGATTTTCGCCTCTGTCTTTCAGTAGAACTACTTGGCATTAATTGGCTTTGAACACATCTATATTGTAGCCTAAGCACATTTACTTACACCAGCCACATACCCTCGCTGTAAAAGAGCTTATAGCTACTATTGGAACAGAAAATTGAAAATGTCGCCCTTGCGTTTCGCCGTTTGCTCCATGCTTCCAATCTCTGTTCATGTGGCTTTCATAGCCACATGATATTTTTCTGTAGCCTAAGCACATTTACTTACACCACCTACAATACCCTCGCTGTAAAAGAGCTTATAGCTACTATTGGGACAGAAAATTAAAAATATCGTCCCATGCGCTTCCCTGTTTACTCCATCCTCAAATCTCTGTTCTTCAAAAAATCAGTGAAATGAATTGTGTTTTATATCCATTGTGAACCATTTACACAATGCCATCTTTATTGCTTCCACATTTTTATCCAAAGAGCCTGTATGCTTTTATTGTCCCATTTCAAGAGCAAAGGTAATCCGTGTTCTAAACCCCGTCTCAAGGTCATGGCGAGTTTGGCAAAAAATCTCCACCCGTTGGGTAGTATTCTTTTACCAAAACCTTGTGTCGGCTAAACACTAACCTTGATTTGCTCATGAAACGAAACATAGCATACTCCGACCCTTTAAACGAATAAAAAAAATGTCAGGTATGAAGATTAATAGCATTGGAAATGGTAATGAAACAAAACAGCACCCCCTCTCATTGCCGAATAAATCAAAAAACAAATTAAAATTAAACAGCAAAGAAATGATACAGCAAATTAATATATCGGAAGCGAGTGTATATGTCGGAACATATCGAAAATACAATGAGGGTTCAATTTTCGGGAAGTGGTTAAAACTATCCGAATATACTGATAAGGAAGAATTTTATACAGCTTGCAGGGAACTCCACCAAGACGAAGAAGACCCCGAATTTATGTTTCAGGATTATGAAAATATTCCAAATGGATTGATTGACGAATGTTGGTTAAGTAATAATGTATTTAAGGTTTTGGAGTCTTTCGAGAATATGGACGAAAGCCAAAAAGAACCGTTTTTAATATGGTGTAACAATGGTCATCACAACTTAGCGGAAGAGTATATAGACGACTTGATAAGCTTGTTTGAAAACGACTATGTCGGTGAATATGATAGTGAAGAAAATTTTGCAATGGAATTGGTTGAAGAAATTGACTTGCCAGATTTTGCAAAACGTTACTTCGATTATCAGGCTTACGCTAGAGACTTGTTTTGCGGCGATTACTGGAGTGATGGCGGTTATGTATTCTATAGCTCATAAACATATTTTTTAAACTACAGGCGGCTGCTACAGGCGGTCGCTTGTAAAAATAGGTTCTCATTGTTTATAATTGAAAAATCGGTCGGCAAAAAGACAGATCCATTCCTATGGTCGGAACTGTCTTTTTGCAATATAACGGAGCAACCATTTTGCAAAATGCCGCCATTTCACCATTCCTTAAACTTGCATTTTTACAAACAGGTTGCGAGTTGGTTTGTGGGATATTCATTATCCCAATTATTCTAGTTTTAAAAAAGGGGTTAATATTGAAATAAAGTCATATAAGAATTACATTGAAGATGATTAATGCGCCATAGTGACATGCGTAAGTTGTGTCGGTCTGCCAAAAAGACGCATTTCAATTGGAGGCTCAAAAATTGTTTAGTCCTAAGCTTAAACTAATATTTTATGGAAGAACTAATACTAAATGAATTCGAAAAAGGAAAATTAAAAACTAATGAAATTATACCTTTAAGAAATTTGAGATTCGGGCTATTATCTAAGCTGAACCCGAAGCAACAAGACCAAGCAGCCGATGCAATAAATAGCTTAATTACAAAAGAGTATATTACTTATGAAGATGGCACACAAGGTATAGAGTGTATCAGACTAACTCAAGGAGGATTTGATGCTTTATATCAAAAAAGTATGTCTGTTGATGATATTGAGAAACAAATATTATCTGAATTTGAAGATCAGAACTCAAGAGCAGGTAGTATTGTAATGTTAAAGAAGCTAAATTTTGGTTTATTACAAAATTTAAATCCTAAAGAGAAGTCTCTATTTAATGACGCTATACAAAATCTTATTGACAAAGAAATGATTACATACGAAAGTGGTTCATTAGAATGTTTGAGATTAACTGAAAAGGGATATGACGCTTTGTACTAAATTATAATAATGGAAAAGTTTATTGAAATAGTAATCGAGCTAATATTATTTTTGATTGCATCCTACTTCTTGTTTTACAAATCATGGCTTAATCAATTAGGGAAAGAGACCGCTAAGCTATCAACAGCAGAAGAGTTAACACGATTGACTGAAAATGTGAAAAAAGACTTTCAAGAAAAAATGGAAGTGTATAAAAGCTCACTAAGTGAAGAATTGTCTTTGAAAATAGAGCCAATTAAATCTGAACTTGCAAAAGCAAATATTACACATCAAGTTCAATTCGCTTTTCTACACCAAGAAAGAGCAAAAATTATTATAGAACTTTATAAAAAGTTGGTTGAACTTCATTCGGCAATGGTTAACTGGACGAATTTTATGCATCCTATAATTGAGGATGGGGAAAAAGAAAGTGAAGAAAGGGCAAAACGAGCAAGCGCAGCGTTGTATGACTTTAGAAATTTCTATCTCCTTAACAAACTTTTTTTTCCAAAATCACTCTGTACATATATTGATGCAGTGTTTAATGAGTATTGGGACAAAGGTTGGGATTTTGGATTTCGTCAAGACAGACTTAAGAGTCGTAGTTTAACAGGAGACTCCTATAAGGAATATCTTAAAGATATGTCAAAAATATCAGACGAATTAAAAAATAGTCTTCCTCAAAAAATTGATGAACTTGAAACAAAGTTTCGAAAAATTTTAAATGTAGAAGATGAGTTATAATTTTTAACAAAGCAAAGCGTCCCCATGAGATAATTAGCCATTGACCACATCGTCAATGGCTTTTTTCATATCCTCACCAATCAGGACGTATTTTGAAAAACCAAATTCAAAAAGCATTTTAATGACTTTTTCATCATCAATATCACTATGAGCGATAAACTTCATTGTTGAATATTGACTTCTTAATTCTCGTAGCTGCATGGCGATGTCCTTATCAGAAAAGTCGAGGTCGATAATACAAACATCGGGAATTGTTTTCAATGAAGATAACAGCTTAACTCCATTTGCAATATTATCAGAACGAAATATAACATCAATACTTGACGTGATAAGATTATCATGTATAGCATCCATGATGGGGCTTTTATCATTGATAAAAGCGGCAGTAATTGGGTTTATGTTTTCAGTCTCCATGTTGACGGTTGTTTTCATTTATTATGGAGTGCTGCGATAAAAAAAAGCGCAGGCAACTACACTTACCGACATTGAGGCACTGGTATACCCGACTACGAATAAGCGAGCGCCCACGCCATAGGCATGAGCGTTCTTCCTTATCTGTCCCGTAGTCTTAAAAATTACCAGTTTTCAATGTGGGACTTAAAGTAAAAACACTTTAAGATTTTTTCTATATTTTCAACAACAAAGATAACGAAGTAGTTTTTCTTATACAACAACTGTCTTTGATTATGGATTTAATGCGAGAGCATTTTGTACAAAAAAACGGTACAAGCCATAAAGACCCGTTCCGTTCACATATATATTATTATTTATCTTGGTTTTTGTACTTCCGTGTTTTGGGAAACTATTTCTTTTTTCTCACGTGAATAGACCCACAAGGACAATACTCCAAATATAATCAGGGCATAAGCTACCCATTTGCCAACACGTTCTATAAACTTAATGCCAACCGACTTTTCATAACTCGAAAAGCCCTCGGCTCCCGTGATACTGCGCCTATAAAACTTCCTGCGGTTAACCCAATAACGAAGACCCAATCCCACAACTAAAAACAGTATACCTATAACTAATGATGCAATCATAACGATAACCTATTAGATTTTTACTTTTTGAATTTACGAAAAAAGATGTAATAAGAGGCTTCTTTAATGAAAAATCCTGCCGAATTGTGGCAGGATTTTTCATTAATTTTTACTGTTAAACTGAAAGCTCACTTGCTTTTCATTTCCAAAATTGTCCGAAACCCATATATCAAAAGACTGCGACACGATGGATTGGGAAGTGTAATACAGCCTGAACTGCATAGCTGATAACTGATAAAGGTCATTAGGCAGATAAGGTAGTTCATCGTGATACCGCAATGTACCTTGTCCGTCAAATTGGAAATAGCGGATAGAATAATTGGCGTCATTGAAGTTTCCGCTTCGCTCTATCGTGACCCTTATTTCAACGGTTTGTCCGTTTTTTACTTCTCCAGGAACAGGCATGACCTTTAACTCAAAAGGATAATTCTGTTGTACTTCCAATTCATCTTTTTCGCATGAAGTGAATACCACCGAGCAAATCAACATAGCAGCAAACATAAACGTTGATTGTAAATGTTGCTTGTATCTTCTAATTAGAATTCTCATCATTTAGTTATTTAAAAGTTAAACCTTAGTCCCACACCTGCCGATGGGCGGAACTGTTTTAAATCTGTACCCCAGATTAACTTTGTACGCTCTTGCAGGAGTAGCACAAAGCGGTCGGAAAGATAGGTTTCCAACGAGAGCCGTCCACCTGCACCATAAATAAAATTCTCTTTATTAAGGATTGTTGCCCCGTCGTATAGCGTTACTTTGTTGTGATTAATGATTTCGTAACCTGCAACGGCGGTCAGTCCAGCGTTTAAGGTAATTATCTTTCTTACATCCCCCAACAATTGGAGGCTGTAACCCATTTCACCTGTATAAACTTCTAGCGGTATTTGTAAGTCCCTGTAATCTGCTAACCGATGGGTGTATTCTACACCCCAAATCCAGTGATTTCCGTTCTTACCGTTCACGGTCAGGGTCAAATTCAGATAGTAATTGTCGCTGATTTCTTTGGACAACATACCAACGTTTACTTCCAGCCCTTTTTGTTTGGGAGACATCCTTTGCGCTTGCACAGCCGTAATGCTTAGAATTGCAAGCATTACGGCAAATATGTATTTTCTCATTGTTGTTTCTGTTAGGGTTAATTAATCTTTAGGTGCATATCGTTTATCAGTTTGGCATGTACGAGGTCGGAGTTTTCCACTTGCAGGACTTGCTGTCTGCCACCGTTCTTCTCAAAGATTTCGATAATCAAAACCTTGTCGTCAGTGATGGTAAATTGGTCTAGCAGGAATACGTTTTGGTCTACCGTATTGCCCCCGATTTCATCCAGTGGTTTATATATACGCAATGGGGTCATCGCTTTTTCCTGCACAACGGTACGTTTAGCGACTTTCTTATCCACTACCTTGAAATTCACAAAGTCGATATTGAACGGCACATTACTTTTATTGCTCAATTCCGTATGTAAATAAAACTTACCGCCCTGAACATATATACCCTTTAATAAGAACTGTATGCCGTAGCTTTTGGAACCGATATGTTTGATAACTCTTTTATTCTGATTGTAAATGGTTTTCAATAACAACCCAGCCAGCGATGGCGAGTTGTTGCCCAATTCTTCAAACAGCACATCATTTCCGTTTTCCCTGTCCGATGCCTTTTGCATGGTCAACAAATCATAATTCATTGAGGCAGGATAAGCACTGTAAAAGATGTTGAAATTGTAAAACCGACCGTCATCGGTAATAACCGAAAAATTGGTTTCTTCTTCAAAATCCCTAACAGTAGCTTTTATACGCAGTACATTTTCGGCATCTTCTGCTTTGCTCGCAATCAAATAGTCACTTCCCAAATCCACATAACGGATTGCAGATGGAAATATCAGGTGCGAAGTTTTGTTATACGTTACCTGCATTTCGTATGGCTCTACTTTGCCCATAGTTAACTTGCTTGTAATGGATGCAATTTGTTGTGCATTTGTATTGGCATTAAAGGCTATTAAACAAACCACCGCCAAAAGACTTTTAAATAGTGCTTTCATTTTCTTTCTATTTTATTGTTGAACATTATTTTTTTGAAACAAGGAATAATTGGTGACCAGCTTTGACGGTCACTTTCGGGGTTCTTATTTTTTTGGAGAAAAACCCCGAAACGCCTTGCACCACGCCACGACTCAAATCACCCGCCATTTGCTGTCCTGCGGAGCGGGTCATCATGATACTGGTTCCCGATGTTTGGCTCATATTAGAGGCGATTTCCGTTAAGGCATTCATTTCAGGTGAATATGGCACAAACAATCCTTGTTGTCCGTCCGTGTCATGCACGGTTATATCAACAGGAAAAATGTTGCCTTCAAATTCGATGGATGTTATCTTTAGTTGTAATCTGCCAGCTTGAAACTTAGCATTCGCCGTTAGTACCGTTCCAGTCGGAATGGTTCTGCTCGCCGTACTTGCTGTTTCCAACAAACGTAATCTTACACCACTCTCGCCAGTCACAATTTGTGTTTCCTGTACTACCGCTCTGATACTATTTTTTGGTTGGATAACCTGCTCTGATACTCCTGTCGTATAAAAACCTCGATTTCGGGTTTCTTTCCAGCTTGCCAAAAAAACACTGTCGGTCGGTTCCCTATACAATGCAGATACGGCATTTTTTCTTACAGGCGCAAATGCTACAAAGTGTTCTTTTTGGGAATCTCTCTTCGTTAAAACAGTTGTAGTGTCCACATTATTGAGCTGCTCCTGATTGCCTGACGGCAGATATTTCGCAGCTATCTCATATGATTTTTCCATCAAATCCAACTGGTCTTGAACGGTAGTGTTAGGCGGTACTTCTTTTTCTGCCAATTGCTCTTTCAGTTCCTCAATCTGTTTACGGAGTTCCTGTGTTTCGTAATCGTTGTTGTCATAGAACGTGGTTAGCGTACTTTGGGCATTACGGTAACTGTTAAGAGCGGGATTGCTAGTTCTGCGTGTACCGCTACCATTTTTGTAATCCTCATCAGGATAATCAACTTCTTCATCCATGCTACTTTCCGTGTTCCAGTAATCAGAAAGAGACGTCAGCGAGTTACGCCTTTCTTGCTCTTTCTGCTCGAGCATTTCCTGCTCGTAAGCCTTTTGCTTATCGGATTGAAGTACTGCATTGGTAGCCTGCGGTACGGCATCATTCAAACCAATATCTTCAACTTTTTTATTGTCGGATGATGGTTTAAAAATAAGGTACATACAGCCAAAGAATACCACGCCCATAAGAGCAAAGATGATAGGCTTTTTTAGTTTTTGGCTCTTGTTTCCAGCACCGTCTAGGGGTGCATCTGTTCCAGTTTTCTGGTCGTCTTTGACCAGGAAAATTGTTTTTTTGTTTTCGTTATCTTCCATAATTTCTACGTTTTAAAATTGTTGACAAACTGTCCAGTGGATAAACCAAAGACTTATTTTTCTGTATAACAGGGTTTTTGATATGCTCTATTATTAGGCTGCTATCGGACTTGCTAACGTCATAACATACTTTAAGAATCACGATAGTGGACAATAGCGCATAGCTTATAAAGAGCAGTATCGTATAGCGTTGTTGTTTTTTAACAGGCATCGCTCGCCACTGTCCATCTAGCTTTTCAAACCAATTATTTATTCTTGTGCCTAAGTTTTTCATTGCTCATCTTTTTATCGGTCGATGACTTCTATGTCCTTATTTTCCAATACGCTGAATTTTTCGATATTGAAACCCTGTGGATTATTGTCCGAACGGACAGAGTTCACGAGATAGCAGGAGGTTATAAGGTTACGCTTCGTTACATTGCTTGACCGAATAATAAATTGTTTGGCATATGTCTTTACGGCATAAGGGTAGGTATCGAAATTACAGACCACGCTGTCTACTTCAATACGTTGTTGCACGTTCCCTGAAATAATACGGTTGTAGTACCCCTTTTCCGAAAGGTCTTTGTAATAGTCAAAGGCACTTTTGTCAGCAAGGTTGAACGCACGTTTCATGTTGCTTTCAATGGCATTCTTATCAGGTGCGAGCGTAAAGAAGAGTTCATGGAAACGTTTTACATGCTCTCTTGCTTCAACAGGTCGATTAATGGAGGCATCTTGCGAAAGAGCCAACATCAACGATTTGCCGTTGTCCAGTACATAAACCTTTTCCCGCTGTAACTCCGCAAAGCGGTAGGATTGCCAAAGGGCATATCCTACCACTGCGATGCAGAGTACAGCAAATACAATGGCATACAGCCGTATTTGCTTAAAGCTGTTTTCTATATTTCTTAATGTTTTAAATTCCATTTTTTATCAATGTTTATTATTTGTTCATTAATCTGCCACCGATGTTGCCTACGGCAGCTCCAGTTCCCGCACCTGCAATGTTGCCTGTTTTGGATGCTGTTTGATTTACGTTTCGCATGAAGTTTCCACCACCACCAGCTTGGATAACCCAACCCGCTACGGTAGGAATAGTGAAGTAGCCCACAATACCGATAATCATAAAAATGATATACACGGTATTCGACGTGTCAGGGATATAACTCGGGTCGACAAGCATCTCAATATCCCGTTCCAGTATCAGCGATTGTATTTTTGCTAATATGGAACTGAACATATCGGATATCGGTAACCAGAGATAAACGCTGATATATCGGGTCAGCCATTGCGTAAGTGTGGACTGAAAACCATTCCATACACTTATCGCAAAAGCTATAGGACCCAATATGGATAGCACGACGAGAAAAAATGTACGTATTGTATCTATGACGAGTGCAGCTGCCTGAAAAAGTATTTCCAGTAAATTGCGAAACCATTCCTTTATTGCTTTCTCGATTTTGTAGGCTTGCCTATCAAAGTACATTCCCGACATCGTAGCCAAATCAGACGGTGACCACCCCAATTCTTCCAGTTTCTTATCAAAGTCCTCATCGCTTATGAGGTAAGCTGTTTCAGGATTTCGAAGCATCGCTTCCCGTTCCAATTGGTCTTTCTGCACTTGGAGTTGGTTTAGGTCAAATACCTGATTTTCGAGCATACCATGTGTGCCTTTCACAACGGGGCTTAGTACCGCATTGATTGTACCCAATACAATTGTTGGGAAGAACATAATGCAAAGCCCGATGGCGAAAGGACGGAGCAAAGGGAATACGTCTATTGGTTCTGCTCGGCTCAATGCCTCCCATACTTTTAAGGCGACGTAGAACAATGCCCCCAATCCAGCAATTCCTTTTGCCACTGCCGCCATTTCTGCCGATAAAGGCATCATCTCATCGTACAAAGAGCGCAGGAGTTCATGAAGATTATCCCATTCCATAGCCTACCAGTATTTTTGTTCAGCAGTACCGTACAGCTCCAGCACCCTTTTGGTATTGTTCTGTTTTTTAGCCCTCAAAATGCTCACGGAGATATTTTTGTTGGTATAATAGCGAACAAGACTATGATAATCTTTTACCTCTTTGTAAACTTTGTCGATGATGTCCATACGTTCCTTATCATTCAGTGAAAGAGAAGTCGAGGAAACAATCTGTTTCAACTCTTTCAACAGCTCCGCACTTTCGTTAAGGAGCGTTGAATAACCATTGGCAATTGCTGATAATTCCTGTGGTGAGAAATTGGGGTCATTCATCATCTTGCCGAAGTTCTTCACATACATTTCGGACACATCGCCCACAAGTAAAACAGTTTGCTGTACCTTACGGGCATCTTTCACAAGATTGTTTACGGCTTGTAGTTTGTCGTAATACTCCTTGCCCTGTTCATAGACCTTTTTTACCTCGTTAAAATTCTTAACCACATTCGATACAGTGGATGAGGTTTGGATAATTTCGTTGGCACTGTTGATAATGCCCGATGCAAGATTTACAGGGTCAGTTACCACAAATTGGGCTTTAGCGGATGGTGTAACGGCAATCATTATTGCCGTATACACCAGTAACATTGCTTTCTTCATTGTTCTGATTTTTTAATGATTAATAATTATTTGTTTTTTCTCGCCTTTGGAGGGCAATACGTTTAATAGCCTGTTCGACATTGCCATCAAGTTCAGATGCCAATTGCATGACTTCCATTTTTTCGGTTTCTTCCGTGGTATAGGCGAAGTACTCTTCAAGCGACACTTCCGTAGCATATACAGCGGAATGTGTACCACCTAGTCCAATCCACACTTCTTTGTAAAGTCGGCTTGCATCATTGTTCATGTTGATGGAAAGGATTTGAGACTTTTCCTTTTCAGTAAGTCCAAGCATTGCCTGAATGTCATCGAACTTGTTCATGTATTTGCGTTGGTCTAAGAGGATTTTGCAGTCGCTATTATTGATGATGCTTTCTTTGACGATGGGTGACTGGATAATGTCGTCCACTTCCTGCGTTACGACTATAGCCTCACCAAAGAATTTCCTTACCGTTTTGAACAGATACTTAATGTACTCTGCCATGCCCTCTTTTGCGATGGCTTTCCACGCTTCTTCGATTAATATCAGTTTACGCACACCTTTAAGCCTGCGCATCTTGTTGATGAAAACCTCCATAATGATTATGGTCACAATGGGGAATAAAATCTTGTGGTCTTTTATCGCATCAATTTCGAACACAATGAAGCGTTTGGAAAGCAGGTCGAGTTGCTTATTGGAGTTCAATAAGTAATCGTATTCGCCACCTTTATAGTAAGGTTCCAGTACGTTCAGGAAATTTGCAAGGTCAAAGTCTTTCTCACGCACCTGCTTTTCTTCCAGCACCTTTCTGTAGTCGCCTCGCACATACTCATAGAAGCCGTTAAACGAGGGATAATCATCACTTTGCCTGATACGTTCGATATAACCGCTTACAGCGTTGGACAACGCCACTTCTTCCGAACGTGTTGGAGGTTCATCATCTCTTTTCCATAAAGTCAGTATCAATGTTTTGATACTTTCCCGTTTCTCAATGTCAAACACACCATCATCCGTATAAAATGGATTGAATGCAATGGGGTTGTCTTCGGTATAGGTGAAGTAAACTCCGTCTTCTCCTTTGGTTTTTCCCTTAATCAATTCGCACAATCCATGATACGAGTTTCCTGTATCTACAAGAAGCACGTGTGCGCCTTGCTCATAATATTGACGCACCATGTGATTGGTGAAAAAAGATTTTCCCGAACCTGACGGCCCCAAGATAAACTTGTTGCGGTTCGTGATGATGCCCTTTTTCATGGGTAAATCCGATATGTCCAAATGGATGGGCTTGCCAGTAAGTCTGTCAGCCATCTTAATGCCGAACGGTGATGGAGAACTCTGATAATTGGTTTCCTCCGTAAAGAAGCACAGAGCAGGTTCAATGAAAGTGTAAAAACTCTCTTCGCTCGGAAAGTCACCTGCATTGCCTGGCATTGCTGCCCAATAAAGCGTGGCAACATCGACGGTATTGTGCCGTGGCTTGCATTCCATTAAAGCCAATGCACTACCCGTATCGTTCTTTATCTGTTTAAGCTCTGTTGGGTCATCCGACCATGCCATCACATTGAAGTGCGCTCGAATGGAAGAAAAACCGAAACTATGGGCTTCATTGAGGTAACGTTCTATCCACTCTTTGTTAATTTGATTAGCCCTGCTATACCTTGCTAGAGAGTGCATATTACGTGTAGATTTCTCAAACTTTCGGAGGTTCTCATCGCTGTTATCCAAAAATAAATATTGGTTATAGATGTGGTTACAGCTTAGGAGTAAGCCTACCGGAGCAGCAAAGGATAACAAGCAATCGCTACGGTCGGTGGACAATTTTTCATAACGGGTATTCGCTGATACTGTCGTGGGCAAGTCGTCCGTATCGGACAAGGTATGCAAGCACAGCCTTTTGTTACCGATACGAACATCCTCGCTGCCTAAAGCAATGTCCTGCATAGCGGTTCCCGCTTCTCTGGAAAGGGTAAGGTATTGTTCCAGCAATCCCTGTTTATCCTCTATACCAATAATATCATCTTCGGTAAGGCGTTCCAATTTCACAAAACCGCTATCGTTTATAATACGCTCAAATTGCGCCACTGCTTCCATAAACTTGCGGATGGTTTCTTTATCTCTTATTTCTTTCGGGATAAGGACACCTTTACAAAGTGAACTAAAGTTGCTCTGCATCCGCATCCTTTCCTTTGTTGTCTTGGTGAGGAACAGATAACAGTAATGGTTTAGAAAAGGACGTTCGTTAAAATGTTGCTGATAGGATTTTGCGAGAAAACTCAATTCGTCCTGTGCAATATCAGGTGCGTAATTTTCCTTGATGTACCAGTCCTGTTTGTGGATGATAGTGTAATCGGGTAAAGTCTTAATAGCCTTGTGCCACGCCGAGTGAATAGCATCATATTCTGCCGATGCAATTGTAAATAGTTCGGGCAGATGCACCCGAAAGCAAGCCGTAATGTCCGCATCTTTTGAAATGATACAATTGTGTTCTACTGCCAGCAATGGAAACTTGCTTTCTAGCGTTGTGGCTTTTCCTGTATTTCTCATACGACATCGGGTTTAGTGGTGAACTTCAAATAGCGATGTACAGCTTTGCGACAGATGATGTATTTGGGATGCCTATTCTTTGCGCCAAACTTCATCAAACCATGTTCTCCATACTTACCGTTCAGTGAGAATGTCTGCCATACGATGAGCGATGCACCACCAGTCCCAATAAATAGACAGATGTAAGAGTTTACATTTGCCATGTACAGTATCATGGTGAGGATAAGTACGCCGAGTAAGCCCCCTGCAAAAATGAACAGATATTGTGCTTTCAGCCCTTTGAACTCCACCGTTCTTCCAATGCCTTTATTGATATTGTAATTATTCATATAACAATAGATTAAAGGAAGAATGAACGTAGGATTGTTGCGGCTACAATCAAGAAGATACAGGCTCCGAACCAACTTGCTGCTGTCTTCGAGGTGTCAGGGTCACCAGAACTGAATTTGTTATACACCTTTACTCCGCCGATAAGTCCAACT
This sequence comes from Sphingobacterium sp. MYb382, assembly GCF_037572665.1. Classification (NCBI taxonomy): domain Bacteria; kingdom Pseudomonadati; phylum Bacteroidota; class Sphingobacteriia; order Sphingobacteriales; family Sphingobacteriaceae; genus Sphingobacterium; species Sphingobacterium sp. MYb382. Next base: position 27,062 of record NZ_JBBGZT010000012.1, on the reverse strand, counting down.
ACCGCACCGATGGCATAAATTAATTGGGTTGCAGGGTCGAAATAGGATGTAACCATTTGTGTGGCTTCGGTGATACCCGCTGTACCGTTTCCCTGTGCGAATACACCTAGTGCCGACAGCGAAGCAATGCTTGTCAGCAACATTTTTTTGCTTTGTTTTTCCATGATTAAACTGAATTTATTGTTAAGATTTCCCCGCTTATTGCGGGCTTCAAAACAAAGGTGTCATGGAAATGAAAGCACAATTACGATGTGTCTTTTAGTGGTATTACTTGGCAGTTGGTGGCTTCCACTAGAGAATTAATTTCTATATTAGAGAACTATATAAACCCATTAAAATATTATTGAGTGTATTTATCTAACATAAAGCTTTGGAATTTTAGGAAATTCGGTTCGGAGGGCGAAATTGACCATGAAAAACCGAATTTAAATTTGAACCTTATCAAAGGTTTGAATGTAATTATTGGAGAAAATGATTCTGGTAAAACAGCAATTATTGATGCTATAAAGCTTGTCCTTAAAACTCATAGTTATGATTATATCAGAGTAGAGGATAAAGATTTCCATAACGATGCAAGTCGATTTAGAATTGAGTTAACTTTTGAGAAATTAACACCTGACGAAGCAAAAAATTTTACAGAATGGTTAGGTTGGCTAGGTACAGGAGAAGACACAGAACCTTTTTTAAAAATTAATTATGATGTAAAAAGGCAAGGTAAAAAGATACTTCCTGCTGATATAAAAGCAGGTGTAGATGAGGACGGTTATTTGTTAACAGCAGAAGCTAAAGAGTATCTAAAAGCAACATATTTAAAACCGCTAAGAGATGCCGAAAATGAACTGATTGCCAAACGAAATTCGAGGTTATCACAAATTCTTTTGGGTGATGAAGCATTTAAAGGGAAAGAAAATACGAATGAATTGGTACAGATTTTTTCCACCCTTAAAATAGATTTAGAAAATTATTTTAAGGGTGAATTTGAAGTTAAAACCATTGATGAAATAGGTGTAGAACAATCGAATAAGCCACAGGATGGAAAACAAATAAAAGACAAAATTGATAGTTACATTAAAGGGTTTTACGGTAATAATTATGAAACTGAATTTAATGCTTCTTCAAATGACATAAAAAGCATCCTTGAAAAACTGACTTTATTTCTTAAAGATGAACCTAATCCAGGTTTAGGAACATTGAATAGATTATTTATGGCAGCAGAATTACTTCATTTGAACAAATCAAACTGGAGCGGTTTGCGCTTAGGGCTAGTTGAAGAATTAGAGGCTCATTTACACCCTCAAGCACAAATGCAAGTGATAGAAGCTTTTCAAAAACAAGATGCCATTCAACTTATCCTAACCACTCATAGTCCCAATTTAGCCTCCAAATTAAAACTTGAAAACCTGATAGTTTGCAGCAATGGCTATGCCTTTCCAATGGGTGCAACATACACTAAACTAGATAAAGACAACTATAAGTTCTTGGAAAAATTTCTTGATACCACAAAGGCAAATTTGTTTTTTGCTAAAGGGGTAATCTTAGTTGAGGGCTGGGCAGAAGAAATCCTTATTCCAAGTATAGCGAAATCTATCGGAATTAATCTCACTGAAAAAGGGGTTTCTGTTGTCAACATTGGACACACTGGCTTTGACCATTATGCTAATATTTATTTAAGAAATGTAGAGCCTTTTATGACAATTCCTGTGGCTATTATTACAGATTCCGATATTAGAGAGTATAAAAAAACGCTAAAATTAGATGAAAATGGTAAGCCAGTAAAGGATTCTAAAGGTAAGAATGAGTACGAGTATTTAAAGAGAGAAATAAAAACTATTAAAGAAGAAACCGATAAAAGACTAGCGGATATAATTGGAAAAGCAGAACAACAAGTAAAGTATTTCCCTGCTCCAAAATGGACTTTGGAATATTCATTATTTGAATCTAAAGGACTAACAAAGACCTTTCAGAACGCTGTAAAAGCAATTCACACAGGAACAGATTGGGATACTAGTTTTGAAAAATCACTTGCTGAAAAATTGATAAACAAAGGACTTAAAAAGACTGAAATTGCTTATCAAATTGCCAATGCAATTGACGAAGATTTAAGCGGATTTGAAAAAAAAGAAATTTCAAAAAAAACAATCAAAATCTCTGATGAGAATGATACTGTTAATTACCTTATAAAAGCTATCCAATATGCCACAGGAAATTAACATAACAGATGAGGATATTCGATATGCTGAAAGTGTACTTCTGCCTATAGGTAAAAAGTTTGACGAAGAACGAAAAACGTTTATTCGAAATTTAAGCACAATAGATTTACAAGCTGTTCCAGGAAGTGGTAAAACAACAGCGTTATTAGCAAAATTAGTAATTTTAGAGAAGAAGCTCCCTTTTTATGATGGTTCAGGAATACTCGTTATTTCTCATACTAATGCAGCAATTGACGAGATAAAAGATAAAATACAGAGACATTGCCCAAAACTCTTTTCCTATCCTAATTTTGTTGGAACAATACAGGGTTTTGTTGATGAATTTTTAGCTGTGCCGTTTTATAATCTTGGGTTTAAAAAGAAATTAAATTGGATTGATACCGAAAGATACCAAGAAGAATTAGTAAAACTATTTAATATCATTGCTTGGGATAAAAATTATGAGCAGCCCACAAAATGGTTTTATCAAAGACATATCAATCGAGCTACTGCTGAAGCAAATGGTGACAGCACTCTTGTAAAAGAAATTTGTAAGCAGCTTATAGAAAATGAAGTCCGCGGATTATATTACGATTTCATAACTGATGAAATCAAAAACAGTAAAAATGATGTTCTGTTAAAGAACAATCAGAATAAAAAATTTATTGGATTAAAAGCAATAATTCTTGAAACATTAAAAAAGGGTATAATCTCCTTTGACTATGCATATCATTTTGGGGAACTCTATTTATACAAGAAGCCATTGATTAAAGAAATTTTGCAAAAGCGTTTCCCTTTTGCTTTTGTAGACGAAATGCAGGATATGGACGTTCACCAATATAATTTATTAGAGAAGATTTTTCATGATGGCGGTAGCAGTATTTCGATAATCCAACGAATTGGAGACAAGAATCAGGCTATTTATAGTTCAATTAAAGCAACAGATGTTTGGATAGATAGGGCAGATGTTTTAAGATTAAGTGGTAGCCAACGACTTAGTAAGCCAATAGCTGACGTGGTGAAAAGATTTGCTTTGTATAGCGATGCTAATTTTGATATTGTCGGGCTTAATGAGTGTGTTATAAAACCCCATATCTTGATATTTGAAAATGATACAATCAGCAATCTTATTCCCCACTTTGCTCGAATCGTGAAGACAAATAAAGAAAATAACAGTTTTACTAATCCCGATAAATTAGTTAAGGTTGTTTGTTGGAATACAGATTGGAAAGAGGATAATATCAGCCGCCAAAATATAGCTAAATTACGACTAGAAGATTATCATAAAGGGTATAAGAAAGAGAAAAGTAAGCCAAAACAGGATTATGACTGCCTGAAAAGCTATTTATTATTCTATGATAAGAACAAAAAAACATTAGAACCTTTAAGAAAAAATATTTTAAGCGCTTTCCTGAAAATCTTGAGATTGGAAAACATCAACACCTTGGACGGGCGACCGTATACCAAGAAAAAGCTAATTGATTTCATTAGAGAAAGAGATTTTCTAAAATATGAGGAATTGAATTTAAATCTTTATAACTGGTCGATTGGGATAATCAAAGGGAAGATAGATGATGTATGGAATGGAATTAAAGTATATACCTCTAATTTCTTTGCTATATTTTCTGAATTAGCACTTTCGAAAAGTTCAACGTTTATTAATAGTGACACAACTGGAATACCAATTATTAATACAACAGAACTAGAAGTTACGAATCATTACAAGGAAAATGGAATTGAAATTGAAATCACGAGTATTCACGCAGTAAAAGGACAAACACATTGTGCTACTTTATATTTAGAGTCATATTACCATAGTAATTACGAATCAGAAAGATTAACTAATCAATTCTTAGGGAACAATTTCCAAGATAATAGAGTTCATCACAAGAGTTCTGTTAAAATGGCTTATGTGGGCTTTTCACGTCCAACTGATTTACTCTGTATTGCTATTCATAAAGAAAGGTTTAACGCTTTATTAAAAACAATTGATAAGAATGCTTGGGAAATAGTTACCGTTTAGATTAAAAGATAAGGGGAAGTTGCCTTTTCAGACAAATTCCCCAATGTCAAAATCACCCACATCATATTTCCGCAAATCGGAAGAATTGAAATCTGTTTCGGCGGAGAAGCTCTTATCCAACAACGCTGCAATCCTTTGCGAAGCGCCCTCCATTGAGTTTTCGAGCAGACTAAACAATTCAGTTCCCTGTAATCGCTGAACTATATCCACCGCTTTTTGTTGCAAGGCAGGCTCCAGCACTTCTTGCTGTAACAATGCCCCCACGGTAGTCAGTTCATCAAAGGTAACCCCTGTGGCAAACTCATTGTCGCTGTTCGTATACTCATATTCACTCCATTCTTCTTCCTCATCTTCAAAATCGAGCATATTTCCAAAAACTTCATCCAGCTCTTCCTCTCTCTGCGGATTTTCCCACTCAAAACCTTTCTCGTAGGTTTCTGTTTCAAAAGTATCAGGTATATCGCTTCGTTCATCAGATTGGCTTTTAGTGGTATTCATTGGCACTGTGTGGCGTTCTATCTGTTTCGGAAGTCCCATAATATCTGGTAGGTCGGACATTCGTTCTTTTGGCTTAACCTGCTTTCGCACCGTTTTATAGATGACCACTTTGTCTTTCAATAAAAGAATGATGACAATTATAAGGCACACAAGAATCAATATTTCCATAGCTAAAAAATGGGTTTAAATTTCTCATTAAAATCCTCCGTGATAGCTTTCTCAAACAGTTCAAAATGATGTTCGAGAATATTATCCAAATAGGCATATAACGGTATCTTATCATCACCGATGACCTGTACAATGCGGGAAAGTCGTTCATGATATTCCTGTCGGATGTAGATACTTTTATCACCACGGCGGGTCATGTTGTGGCTATTAAGAAAACGCTCTCCATAACCTACATCGGACGCCCGTTTTTGTCGGGTACGTTCTTTGATTACAGGCTTTTCTACTGTTGTTTCCTTTATTGACTCTGCTGTTGGCTCTTGGGCTGCTAACTCCTGTTCAGGTTTTTTTTTTTGCCCCGCTATGATAGACATAAGGTAATCTTCGTTTATTGGTGCATCCTGTTTTTTCCTGTTCTCCATAACGATTATAATTTGACAGTTTTTAAAAATTCGATGACAAATAAATCTAATCCACAGACTTTCATCAATCTTCTATCAGGAGGCAATAAAGTGGAACGAAAGACAGTTTTTGCAGTAGCCTCGCTTTCTTTTCGAAAACGTTTGCTGTCAGAAATTCGACCTTCCATCACTTGCAGCCCCACCTCGTTAATGACATTTCCGTAGGTTTCGTACAGATGTGACTTCTCTCTACCATCGACTTGGTTCCAAAATAGCCGAATGGTTTCAATAGAAGTTTGTCCTTGCTTCATCAAGACATTCGTCAGTACATCACTAAAGCTCAATGTACTTTCCATGACAACACGGTCTGCCGTAATCGGAGAAAAAATATGATGCATACCTGCCAATGTATTCAGCAAACCCGAAGTGTTGACGGTTCCTGGTAAATCGAAAAAAAACATATCCACGGGAATAGTCGAAGATTGTAAATATGCTTCTGCATCATTTAAAGCATTATCAGCCCTGCTTTGCAGTACGGGGTACGCTTTCTTGTTAATAGAAGAGAATTGACGATGTGCCAACTTTTTTATTACCTCGTTTTGCATGACTGCTTTCAAATCCCGTTCCCGCATTTGGCAAAGGCTGTACTGTGGGTAATCGCAATCAAATACAACCACATTGTATCCCATGCGGTAATGAAGTATGCTTGCAATGATTGTGGTAAAGGTACTTTTCCCCACGCCCCCTTTTTGGCTGGAGAAAGCAATGAACTTTGTTTTGTTTTTTGTTTCCATTATTATTTAATTTTAAGTTTCAATTCTTATAAGGTTTTCCGTCCTGCATGAAGCAATGCCATCATGCTGTAAGTCAATCCAGATTGCAGGTGTTCTTTCAGGCGGTCAGGTCTTCTATTTTGCCATCGTTCCAGCCTTCCTGCTTTCAAGTCCACAATTCTGATGGCATGTTTGCTGTCATGCTCGATGGCATAACAAGAGGATAACCGTCGTGCTATCGGTCAGCTATTCCTGCCAGCCAGATTGGACGCCATCAAGCAGTCTAACTTTCCAGCAATCTTGCATTCCGTCTTTCAGAATTGCTAACGGGAACGAATGCTCGCCAACAAGCTTGCCTGATTGCAATTACAAAGAAGCAGGTTAATTCATTCCATTACTTTGTTAATGTAGGGTTTGGCACTTGCAGGCAGTCCTTGGCAGTGTGCAATAGGATAATGCTTTGAAAAAGGTGTCTTTACTTTGTAATGGCTTTAATGCAATAGGTGAATGGAGAAATCATTGCTTGATATATGCAACAGATGGAACGGCTCAAAGCCGTTTTTTATCGCTTTATCCAATCCGTCCCGCAGGGCGGATTTTCTGTTCACCCGAACAGAGCAAGTTATGTTTTTATCTGCTCGAAATAAATTCCGCAGCTAAAAACAACTTGCCCTTGCAGGGGGCTGGAAAACACCCTCCGAAGTCGGGGTTTATGATTTTATAATGGATTTAGATATGGAAGACAATAAGAGAAATCAAATAAGAAAAGGTGGACGCAAGGCTAAAAAAGACCCTGCTATCCACCGTTATTCGATTAGTTTAAATGATATGGAAAATGCACAATTCCATACCTTATTTGAACAGTCGGGAATGAAAGTAATGGCACATTTTATTACTGCCTGCATCTTTCAGAAGACAGTCAAGACGTTGAAAATCAATATGGATGCTGTCGATTTTCACACGAGGCTGACCAATTTTTATAGTCAGTTCAGAGCCGTTGGGGTGAACTACAATCAAATTGTAAAAATACTTTACCGCAATTTATCCGAGAAAAAGGCATCAGCTTACCTCTTTAAACTGGAAAAACAGACCGCAGAAATGGCGGAGTTATGCCGAAAAGTGATTGAACTGACACAGGAGTTTGAGAAAAAACACCTGCAAAAAGATAAGTAAAATGATAGCGAAGATTGGAAAGGGTGGAAATCTGTATGGTGCAATTTCTTATAATCAACAGAAGATTGACAGCGAAAATGGGCAGCTATTGCTCTTGAATAGAATACCTGAAACCTTGGACAATAATTACTCTACTAATTACTTATATCGGTGTTTTGAACCATATCTGTCTGCAAACATAAGGACGGAAAAACCTGTGCGCCACATTTCGCTAAACCCTGATCCTGCGGATAGGGTCAGCGATGGACAATTCGTCGAAATGGCGCAGGAGTACATGGAACGGATGGGGTATGTTAACCAACCTTACATAATTTTCAAGCATACTGATATTGAACGAAGCCACATCCATATCGTAACTGTCTGTGTGGGCTTGGACGGAAAAAAGATACCTGATAGTTACGACCATCCACGGTCAATGGCGATTTGTCGGGATTTGGAAGAAAGACATAATCTAATACCAGCAACTGACAAACAGGACAAAGTAAACGAATTGGTATTCCGTCCTGTCGATTACAGTGGTGGAGATATCAAGAGTCAAATTGCTTCGGTGGTGCGACATTTACCAAAGTATTATCAATACCCAAGCCTCGGAGCTTACAATGCTTTGCTTTCGCTTTTCAATATTGCGGCAGAGGAAGTAAAAGGAGAGCTAAACGGACAACCCAAAGGCGGGCTTGTATATTTTGCCCTGAACGGAAACGGAGAAAAAGTCAGTAATCCTTTTAAAGCATCACTTTTTGGGAAGTATGCTGGATTAGAAGCCTTACAGAAACATTTTGCGCATTCTAAAGAAAAGATGAAAGGTGACACCAATAGAGCCATCCTTAAAAACACCATCAAGATAACGATGCACACCGCTACTGGTGAAGCTGCTTTTAAAAAACAGTTGATGGAGCAAGGAATAAATACCGTTGTGCGTCGCAACGATGAGGGGCGCATTTATGGGATGACCTTTATAGACCACGAAAGCCGTACCGTTTGGAACGGTTCGCAATTAGGCAAAAACCTATCAGCTAATGTCTTTAATGACTGGTGGAAAGAGCAGTCTGTTGAACAACGGCAAAATGGAAGTGAAACAACTAATATTAATTTACCAACTACTGGTAAAAGTATTGCAGATGAAAACGAAGAAATACATAGTTTTTTTGATTTTCTGAATAAACAGCAACTGACCGATGATTTCGGATTGATAGACGGACTCGGTGGATTGTTGTCCGACGCGCAAGGTGAAGATTACGAGGAACAAGCGTTTGCCAACCGCATGAAAAAGAAGAAGAAAAGAAAGGGCTTATGATATATCATTTACTTCAAATCAATATCGCATTTACTCTTTGAGAAAAATTTAATTCAACTTCTTCTTCATATGTTAAAAATATAATATGTATGGGGAATGACAATAGTATAGGGTCTAGTTTTTCTCTTATAATTTTAGGTTCATTTTCATTTCTGTAAAGAATAAGTATATCAATATCACTTTTTAAATTTTTATCTTCTTGTAATGATGAACCGAACAAATAACATTTGTTGTTTGGTAATGTTTTAAGTACTGAAATTAAAGAAGTTAGGATGTTTTCCATATATTATTTAATGCACCTAATAATTGTCTCCAAGTATATATTTTAACCCCTAAAGATTCTGCTACACTTTCTGCGCCTCCAGTTATTCTTGCGTTAGGATTTGAAGCAAGTATACCATCAAAAGCTTTATAAACTTGTTTTCCATTTCGCACTGATTCAGTGTTTAAATCATAATCATTTAATGCTACAATTATAACGGGTGGTAGACTGTTTCTAGTGATAAAATATCTTCTATCGTCCAAGCGTTTTACAGATGAAACTTTAGAATGTTGTTCAAGACCTCTTATTATGAAAGAAACCTCTTTGGGTTGATATGGCCAATTTTCATCTTCTGATAAAACCCTATATAAGTCACCTAAACCGCCGTAACTAATTTGCTTTGAATCTAAATACTCAAATATTTCGCCGGCTGTATATGCATCTTTTGGAATATTAAGTAAAAATTCGAAAGAATGTTCTTTGACAACTTTAATAACGGTAGCAGAGTTTGTTACTTTTGATGAAATCGCTGCGACCCTTAATGGAATTCCTTCTTTTCTTTGTATATTAATTACATTATCAGGACCTATATTCACAGATAAAACATGGTCATGTTTTCCAATACTTTCTATTAACCAATTTGGTGCATTATTTAGCATGTTATAAAAATATGTTGTTCATTTCAATTGGGAACATAGTTCCATTACTGTCTTCTTTATTTATGTGTTTAGCTTCAAAATCTTTAACATGTGTTTTGAATTTTGCAAAAATATTTTTTTCGTTTTTGTCTAGTAAGCTATAATTTTTGTCAATAATATTTAAAATTTTCCTGTTGTTTGGTAGAATTGTTTTATGAATATTACGATTCCATTCTTTTGGCATTTCACTTTCGGGATTAAACCTTTCATCGGTCATTGGTCCGTAGGTTTCAAAAACAAATTTATTTTCTAACATTAAAGGGTTTATCAATTTCCAAACCTCTTCTCTGTCATTACAAAGCTTAATATTAAAGATTTCATTTATTTTATTTGAGTGTTCTTTCTTCCAAGTTTTGATTAGACTATCTGGATATTCAGTATCTGCTTTGTCAATTGATGTATGACAATTAGGACATAGTAAAATTAAATTTTCAAATTCCCCCCTTGCTTCTTTGGTAAGTTTAGAGTCACTTCTGGGGCCTCCATCACTTGCGCTAAAAATATGAGCCATTTCTGCTATGTGGAAATCGCTTTCTCCAACAGTGATAAACAGGTTTTTATTACAATTTGGATTCTGACAATATCCACCAGAATCTGCAAATAATTGTAATTTAACATGATTGCTTGGAGATGCTTTTCCTCTTTTACACGACATAGTTTCTTTATTATTGCACACTAAGTTCAAATATAAGCGCAGTACGGATTTTTGAAGATAAGATGTTCGTTTTATCAATAAAATCCGAAATCCGCCTGTATAAAGTTGCCCGTTTGTTATTTTAATCGCTTGAGATTGGTTAAATATTTTTTACAGAGCCTTTTTTCTCTCGTATCAAAAAGTGCTCTTTTTACAGCATAAGTTCCTCCTAATCCTAATCCTAAAGCGCCCAATATTTCTTTTGAATATTCTGCTGATAAAGCTTGAGGGTTGTTAATTAGCATATATGTTGCAAACGGTATTGAAGCAAGTCCAATTCCCATTAGTACGATTTCTCTTGTTAAGTCAGAATAAATGTCATTAAAACTATCGATGAATTGTCTTTCCGTAATTCCATTTCCAATGGATTCCTCCAAGAGGTTAATTTGATTATTAAACGTAGTAATTCGTTCTCTATTTTGATTTCTAAACTCAATTAATCTGTCAAATCCTATGTCTGAAATATTTGCAGGAACAAGTAAGTTTATTATTCCTTTCATAAACTTATTTTTATTACTCGTTCCTGGATTGTAGACTCTTGAAAAATTTGAATAGTTGTCGAATTCAATATTGTCAGTTATAATTGAACCATTTCTTTCATATGAAATTTCTTGGGCCAAATGTGTCATAAATAAAAAAGCCAATTCTTTGGGCAGTATTAAACCTTCTCCATTTCTTCTCCCAATTCTTTCTCTTTCGCAAAATTCCCCAAATTGATAAGAAAATTTCTCTGCGAAAATTTGATACGTCCAATTTCTTTCATCTCGCCAACTTCTCTCAATATTGATTCGATTCATTAATGGACCTCTTCCATAAGGATTTTGCAAGAATTTTTCAGCTTCCTCAATTGATTTAATAGAAGCTCTTTCTCCTTGCAAAAATTCAGGTGAGTACATTTCGACCAAATCAGTTTCGTTTGATAGTCTTCTGTAATCGTCTGAAATTAAATGTTGCCTACCATATGGTACAATGCTCTCAATTTTTTCCAAATAAAGAATTGAAAACTTTAGCCATTCAGTATTTGGCGGTTCTAAATTCGGATAGTATATAAATTTCTTCATATGGTTTTTATAATCATGCACAAATCCCCAATATACGAAAGTATAAAAATATACAGACTAATTTGTTACCCAATACAGAGAATGAACATTACGAGTAACAAGACTTTACCAACCGCATGAAAAAGAATAAAAAAAACAATGACAAGGAAGGTGATAAAGATTTTTTTTCACTATTGAAGACTAGATTGAAGCCAAATTCTGCCACAAAGAGCCATCTAACCTCGTATCTAGGTAACGAATAGTTATAGCCTCTAAATTCACTTGCATCACTAAAATTTTAAATATGCAAGGAGAAGACGATTTGAGAGGTTTAGCCAAAATAATGGCTTTTATGCGTGCCGTAAGTATTCTTTTGGTACTGATGCACTTTTATTGGTTCTGTTACGGGTTCTTCGCTGAACGTAGCTGGACATTGGAAATACTTGGTAAGATACTTATCAATTTCAACCATACCGCAGAGCTGTTCGCACACACATTTTACACCAAAATATTTGCATTAACATTACTAGCATTAAGTTGTTTGGGTACGAAAGGTGTAAAGAATGAGAAGATAACATGGTCTAAGATTTATACAGCCTTAGTCATCGGGGTTGCTCTGTTTTTTCTCAACACACCACTATTGAAATTATCCACAGGAATCGCCACATTACTTTACATCTTAACGACGAGTATCGGATATATTACTCTGCTAATGGCGGGCGTGTGGATGAGCAGACTGCTCCGAAACAACCTGATGGACGATGTTTTTAATAATGAGAATGAGAGCTTCCAGCAGGAAACTAACCTGATGCAAAATGAATACTCGGTTAACTTGCCCACGAAGTTTTATTACAAAGGTAAATGGAACAACGGTTGGATTAATGTAGTGAATCCCTTTAGGGCATCCATAGTATTAGGAACTCCAGGTTCAGGGAAATCGTATGCCATTATAAACAACTATATCAAACAACACATCGAAAAAGGTTTTTCGATGTATATATACGATTTCAAATTCGATGACCTTTCTACCATCGCCTATAATCATTTATTGAAGCATACGAATAAATACAAAGTAAAGCCCAAGTTCTATGTCATCAACTTTGACGACCCGCGCCAAAGCCACCGTTGCAATCCGCTTAATCCCGTCTTTATGACCGATATATCCGATGCCTATGAAGCGGCTTATACTATTATGCTAAATCTGAATAGAAGCTGGATACAGAAGCAAGGCGACTTCTTTGTCGAAAGCCCTATTATATTGCTTGCTGCTATTATATGGTTTCTGAAAATTTATGAGGATGGAAAATATTGTACATTTCCACACGCCATTGAATTACTGAATAAAAAATATTCAGATGTATTTACCATTCTGACTTCTTATCCCGATTTAGAAAACTATCTTTCTCCGTTTATGGATGCATGGCAAGGTGGAGCGCAAGACCAACTACAAGGACAAATTGCTTCCGCTAAAATTCCTTTATCAAGAATGATAAGCCCACAGCTTTATTGGGTAATGACAGGAGATGATTTTTCATTGGACATCAACAACCCCAAAGAACCGAAGATACTATGTGTTGGAAATAACCCCGACCGTCAGAATATTTACTCCGCAGCTTTGGGATTATACAATTCAAGAATTGTAAAGCTTATCAACAAAAAAGGACAACTAAAGAGTTCTGTTATCATAGACGAATTACCTACTATATATTTTCGGGGGTTGGACAATCTTATCGCAACTGCACGTAGCAATAAGGTGGCTGTTTGTTTGGGCTTTCAAGATTATTCGCAACTGACAAGGGATTACGGAGATAAGGAAAGTAAAGTAATTCAAAATACTGTTGGTAATATATTCTCTGGTCAAGTGGTAGGGGAAACTGCAAAGAACCTAAGTGAACGTTTTGGCAAGGTATTGCAGAAACGTCAAAGTATGACCATCAACCGTAACGATAAATCTACTTCTATATCTACTCAATTAGACAGTCTGATACCTGCCTCTAAAATATCCACCTTAACACAGGGTTTGTTCGTGGGAGCAGTTGCTGACAATTTTGATGAGCGCATCGAACAGAAAATCTTTCATGCCGAAATCGTGATGGACAATGAAAAATTGGCAACCGAAACCAAAGCCTACAAAATTATACCGCAGATATTATCCTTTACCGATGAAAACGGAACGGACAATATGAAGCAGGAAATTGAAACCAATTACAGGCAAGTCAAGATAGATATTGTTCAGGTCGTGGAAACCGAATTAGAACGTATCAAAAATGACCCTGATTTGCAGCATTTGGTACAATAACATGAGAAATGAAACAATAACTTAAGAGGTTTTTTAAGCTTTTCTGTAGAATTTTGAGATTAGTCTAGTGTATCTTTTTTTACTTATCAAGCTCCGCAAAATGTAGTCATTTTTATCACTTATCAAAAATGAATATAAAAAAAACACTATTACATATGGATATTTTAAAATTATTTTTTATATTTGCAAGCATAAAGTAAGCAATATATGTAATAAGTTATTTCTTTCAGACAAATAAGAGTGACAACCGCAAAACGGTTGCTCTATTTTCTCATCTTTAAAGAAAGAAATCATGCTTACTATCCAAAATATATCATATACACATCTTAATAAAGATTTACTGTTCAGCGAAATTAATCTTTCAGTAAATAATCACAGTAAAATTGCTTTAATCGGAAACAACGGAGTTGGAAAATCTACGTTGCTCAAAATTATTGCAAAAGAACTTCAACCGTCTTACGGACAAATAGCTATTAATACAGAACCTTATTATGTTCCTCAAATTTTCGGACAATTCAATCATTTGACGATTGCACAAGCCTTACGAATTGAAGATAAGTTAAATGCTTTAGCAGAAATTCTAAATGGAAATACAAACGAAGACAATTTCAACATATTGAACGATGATTGGACTATAGAAGACCGTTGTATTGAGGCTTTGCAGTATTGGCAATTATCCGACTTGGACTTATCTCAAAAAATGTGAACATTGAGTGGTGGACAGAAAACAAAAGTTTTCCTTGCTGGGATTACCATTCATCAGTCCGAATTGATTTTGCTTGATGAGCCAAGCAATCATTTGGATATTTTAGGAAGACAGTTGTTGTATGATTTCATACAATCAACTAAATACTCTTTAATAATCATAAGCCATGACAGAAAATTATTAAATCTTTTAGATACTGTTTGCGAATTGAACAAAAATGGAATTAAAGTTTATGGTGGTAATTATGATTTTTATAAGGAACAGAAAAAGATTGATGCCAATGCTTTGAACCAAGATATTCAAAGCAAAGAAAAAGAATTGAAGAAAGCCAAAGAGAAAGAACGGGGAACTTTGGAACGACAACAAAAGTTAGACAGCAGAGGAAAAGGTAAACAAGAGAAATCGGGGGTTGCACGAATAATGATGAACACTTTGCGAAACAATGCAGAAAATAGCACTGCAAAACTAAAAGGTATTCATGCAGAAAAAATTGGAAATATAAAGCAAGAACTCCAAAACTTACGTTTTTCTCTTTCTGAAACCGAGCAAATGAAACTCGATTTTGATAATTCAAAGCTGCATAAAGGCAAAAATATTTTTAAAGCAGATAACATTAATTTTGCTTATAAAAACGAAAAATATTTATGGAATGAAAGCCAAAGTTTTCAAATTTCTAGTGGAGAACGTATTGGTGTAAAGGGTGCCAATGGCTCTGGTAAAACGACTTTAATAAAATTGATTATAGGAAATCTCATACCACAAATCGGTAGTATTTTTATTGCGAAAAGCAAAATAATTTATATTGACCAAGATTATTCTTTAATAAACAATAATCAAAAAATTTACGAACAGGCACAACAATCTAATATTTCTGCATTGAAGGAACATGAAGTTAAAATGAGATTAAACCGCTTTTTATTTACCAAAGATGATTGGGATAAACCTTGCAGTGTTTTGAGCGGAGGAGAAAAAATGCGTTTAATGTTATGCTGTTTAAATATTAGTAACCAGTCGCCCGATGTTATTGTTTTAGACGAACCAACGAATAATTTGGATATTCAGAATTTAGAAATATTATCTAATGCTATTAACGAATATAAAGGGACATTACTTGTCATTTCTCATGATGAAACTTTTTTAGAGGAAATAAATATCAATCGCACAATACAACTATAAAAAAATAGAAATTAAATATTATGAAAATGAATGTATCTGGATTATTACCCAATCCGCCAACGGGAGGCATATTAGAAAATATACAATCGTATTTGAAAAATAGTGGCATACCGTCATATCGTTTCCAACAATTAGTTTACTCATTGCAACGAGGTTGTTTAAATTTTGAAGATGCAAAAGAACTGCCTAAACCTGTACGTGACCAACTTATATCACAATTTGGAGCAACCCCCATACCACTTACCATAATAGAAAGCCACAGTTCTAAACAGGTGCAAAAAGTACTATTTGAGACGAAATCAAAAGCAAAAATAGAAACTGTACTTTCCCATTATCAGACAGGTTGGACATCAATGTGTATTTCATCGCAATGTGGATGTGGACTAGGTTGTACTTTTTGTGCTACTGCCGCAATGGGGTTAATGAGAAACCTTACAGCTGATGAGATTTGCGCACAGGTTTTTCACCCGCATTGGCAACAAAAATTACCCGACAGTATTGCTTTTATGGGAATGGGCGAAGCACTTGCCAACCCTAATATATTTACTGCTATTGAGGCGTTCACAACAAAGGGTTACGGCGGGCTTTCGCAACGAAGGATTACAGTTTCAACAGTTGGCTTTGCTCCTAATTTAGAACGAATGGTCCAAGAGTATCCTAATGTTACAATCACACTATCCGTTCATTCACCATTCTCAAAACAACGAGCAGAGTTAATTCCTCTTGAAAAAAAGTTCTCCTTAGTTGATAATCTTACTGTTTTGGACAAATATGTTAAGACTTTTAATCGCAAGGTTTACCTAGCTTATTTATTGATAAAAAATTTGAATGACACAAATGAACATCTAAACGCACTTGTTGAATTAGTAAAGTCTCAATATCGTCCAGAACTGTACCATATCAGCGTTATTCGATATAATAATGCTTTTGGAGCTAATCCTGCTTATCAGCAACCATCAATAGAAAGCGTATCAAAATTTGTTGAGCAATTACAATCTCAAGGTATTCATGCCTCGAGAAGAACACAATTCGGCTCGGGAATAGAAGCTGCTTGCGGACAGCTACATGCACAATATGAGCAAAAGAATAAAAAAAGACAATAAATTCTATGTAGTTATATCATTATTCGACTCCAAATAAATAATAACATAATAGTCTAAATATAAGTATTTTTAAAATGGATAAATTTTATAAAAAAGCGAGAGAAGATTTAGAAAATAAAATAAAAGAACTGACTTATGAGCAGGATAATTCTTTGCTTTTTTATGAAAAAGCTATTGAAGTCGTGTTGCGTAAAACCGCAGAACTTAAAGTTTTCGTATTGAAAACGGGATTTATTAGCGAAAAGGAGGAAATACATTTTTTCAAGCATGTTAAACCGGTTTTCGTAGCAAGTCTGATTTACCACAATGCCATTTACAAAATCGAAACAAAAAAGCCTTATGGAGCAAAGCCCATTCGGAAATACCTCAAAAAAGAACTGAAAAAGTTAAAAAGGTTCTTTGACAATAATCTCGATTTCTACATGTATTACCGGAGCAATAATTCTTTCCTCGATGAAAAATACTTCGTGCGAGGTAAACAAGACATTCAGCTATGTGTAGATACCGTTTATTTTCAGTCTGATATGACTTTTTCTACTTCTCATGATTATAAGGTCGCCAAGATAATGGCGAACGATTTGATACAAGTCTATATTGAAGACAAGCTATATAAAAACACAGAACAAGTAGAATTATCGAAAGACATGCCAAGATTGAATTGGACGGGTACCAAAGCTTCCTTGATTGAATTGATTTATGCTCTACATTATCAAGGTGCGCTTGACAACGGAAAAAACGACATAAGAAAGATAGCTAAATATTCTGAAAGAGTTTTTGGGATTGACCTAGGGAATTTCTATCAGACTTATTTGGAATTGAGAAACCGGAAGATTAACCGTACAAAATTCCTTGATGCGCTTCGCGAGGAACTTTTAAGGAGAATGGGCGAGCAGGATGAAAAGTAGAATGTAGTTTTATTTGGGTGTGCCGCAGCTTGCATTTTTCAAGCTCTAATAGACAGTTTAAAAAATGCAAGCGGCTCAGGCTATTCGCTATATCTTATGTTAATATTTAAGAACCATAAAAGGATGCCGCTTCTATCCCTCACATTATATGTCATTAAAAAAGCTAAGCATTTTACCTACTTCTGCATCCATTTTGGAGAAGACAAACCATTTCTTACCTAAATCTTTCAATGATGCTCCGATATGGTAAAGTTCCGTAGCGTCTATAATAAGGAAGCGAACATGGGCGTGGGCAAAAGTATGCATTTCAATAGATTACTATTGACTGTTTTACCGTTGCACATTTAGATGCAATTTCTTGCTGATAATTTTGGTGTTGATGGTCGCACATACTGTTTTTTCACGTTTCTCAAGTAAGGTAAGTACCTTGTCGTCAAAATAGTTATCAATAAAAACAATTGACTTTTATAAGCCTCGGATAAAATTGGAAATAAACGTAAAAGCATCGAATATTTGACCATCATAGAATATTCCTTTTTCACTCTGGAGTTTACCGCTATCCAATGTCCTAAAGATTTCCTCAAATTTCCCATCAGCCTCAACTTGTTTCAATTCGATTTTATCCACCCGTGAAAGCAACGCAGCGTTGCCTATCAATATTTTCCGCATCTCTACAAATGCGTTCATAATTTCAATGCTAACCTTTACAGCAACTTCGCTACGCAATACAGCAGACAGCATAGCGATACCTTGTTCAGTAAATACATAGGTTAAATGACGTCGTCTACCACAACCTGTGTTTGAGGTTCCAATCTGGAACCTCAAAGTTTCACTTTCTTTTTCGGCCAATTGAAAACAAAAGCTATCAGGAAACTGCTCGGTATTTCTTTTTACGGCTTTGTTGAGTATTTTGGTCTCGACCTGATAAAGTGAAGCCAGGTCTCTATCAATCACGACCTGTTTATCTCGTACCGTATAAATAAGACATTCTATTTCTTTACGGTTTATAATAGTGGTATTCATTTCTTTTTATAAATGTTTTTTTCAAATTCAAAAGAGGTTTCTCCCTTATCGTTCATAGTGATGTAGGCATCGAATTTTTTTCCTGCTTTGCTTTTCATTCCTTTGATAAGGTTGGTTTTTCCTTTTTTTACTAGACTATCTATTTCAGGTAGACCTAACTTAACCCCACAAATATTTCGGAATTGAAGCCAGTTACAAGACTCATTGGGACACTTGACAACCTTTTCTCTAACGACCAGGTTGGTCGTTTTACATTTTGGGCAGGTCAATTCGGGCTGTTCTTCTTTAGCAATATTCACATTTAAAAGCTCCTGTGTAATGGATGAAGTGTATGCTTCCATAGCTTTGTGAAAAACAGTGACATCTGCCTCATTATTTTCAATTTTATGCAATGCCACTTCCCATTCGGCTGTCATGGCAACATCAGCAATTCGTTTGTCCTTTATTGCCCCATAAACCTGTATTCCTTTTTGCGTGGGAACAAGTGATTTCTTTTCACGTTTGATATAATCTCTTTTAAAAAGCGTTTCTATTATTGACGCTCTTGTAGCTGGTGTACCAATACCAATACTTTGTAGAGCTTTCCGTTCGTCTTCGTTTTCCATCTCCTTTCCAGCATTTTCCATTGCGGACAATAAGCTAGCTTCGGTGTAAAGCATAGGTGGCTTGGTTTTCTTTTCCAATACTTCCGCAGTTTTTATTTTCAGTTCATCACCAACTCTTATTTCGGGTAATTCCTGTATAGGCTCGTTGTCTTCTTCTGTGAAATTTCCCCTGATACCACGCCAGCCAGCTTCAACAATTTTACATCCTTTCAACGCAAAATCGTAATGCGAAACCTGTAATGTAATATCAGTTATTTCTTTGGAACAGGTGTGAGATACTGCTTCTAGTAATCGCAGGGCAATCATATCGTATATGACATCTTCCTTTGCAGGTAATGCAGACGGAATTTTTTCGGTGATTAGTAATCCGTGATGGTCAGTTACTTTTATATCGTTTACGATACGCTTATTGAAACGCCCCCATTTTACTTTTCCGACTGCTTCTTCGCAGGACGTCTTTGTCTCCAATGCCCTTACCAATGGAGGGATTTCTGACCATAAGTCTTCGGGAATATATTTACTTCCAGTTCGAGGATAAGTAATAAACTTCTTTTCGTACAAACTTTGCGCAACGTTCAATGTTTCTTCGGCGGAAAACCCTAGCTTTTTATTTGCTTCTTTTTGTAATCCAGTAAGGTCGAACAGCAGTGGTGGTGGTTCCGAAACAGTTTTGTGTTCTACTCCAGAGACGATTGCCACAGCGTTTCTTTGAACAGATTTAAGTTTATCCTCAGCCTCTTTTTTGACGTCCCATTTGGTTTTAGAAAGACTCTTGAAGTCCACAAACTCCTTGCGGTGTTCTAACTGTATTTGCCAATATTTTTTGATGGAAAACTCTTTATTTTCTAAATATCGTTTGCAAATTAGGGCAAGGGTTGGAGTTTGTACACGACCAAGCGAGTAGACGCCATGACCAGCTGCAATACTCAATGCCTGCGAAGCATTGATACCTACTATCCAATCCGCTTGGCTCCGTCCTTGTCCCGCATGATATAGACCGTCAAAATTGGTTCCATCATTTAGGTTTTCAAAGCCTTGCTTAATTGCTTTCTCCGTTAAGGAACTTATCCATAAACGTTGAAAGGGTTTGCTACATTTCAAGTAGTCATAAATATACCTAAAGATGAGTTCTCCCTCACGTCCAGCATCTGTAGCTACGATGATGCTATCGCAACGACTAATAACCTGCTCGATAATCTTCAACTGCCTTACTGCCCCGCTATCGGGGACATAGCTCTTGTCTCTTTTTATCTTTCGTACCGTCAGTAGAAAAGGATTGGGTAATATGGGCAAGTTTTCTCTTTGGAAACCCAATAGTCCGTAATCCTCGGGCATAGCCAATCCGACTAAATGCCCCAACGCCCATGTAACCTGATAGCCATTACCTGTCAGGTAGCCGTCCTTTTTTTCGGTGGCTCCCAATAAGGCGGCTATTTCACGGGCGACACTCGGTTTTTCTGCAATTATTGCTTTCATAATACATGCTCTTTTGTAATGATTATCTTTTTATCCCTTTGGATTTAGCAGAAATTTTTGGGGTTTCCTGTTGTTGCTGTTGCATTTTGTCTTTCGGTTCTTGCTGTTTAGGGCTCAAAGGTTCTTTGATATTCTTGGTAGCTTCGTTGGTTTTTCCTTCCGAATTGACGGCAGTTTGCGTCTTGTTGGCTTCCGCAGGTTGTATTTTGTCTTTCAGCTTATTTGGATTGCTAAAGGAAAAACCTGTTTTGCCTGTTTCTTTGTCTAGGGTGATATAGCCTTGATACTTTTGCCCTTTTTTGTCTAAAAGACCATCTACAAAAATGGTTTGTCCTGCTTTGAACTTGTCATACTGTTGGTCGGTAAGCTCTTTTCCTCTGAATGTTTTCGATGCTTCCTGTGGTTGGTTCGTTTGTTGGTTTTGGTTTTGTTTCTTCGCATTGCTTCTGTCAAAAAGGAATTCTATAAAACGTTTATCTGCATTATATTGAACAGTGGCATCAAAAGTGTCGCCCTTTTTAGATGTCATACCCTCCAAAGGAAGCGGTTTCCCGTCCAGCAAGATTTGTTTTTGCTCTTCATTTAACTTTATTCCTTTAATTTCTTTGGGTATTTTCATCCAATCTTGTCGTAACGCAATAACCTCATTCGTCAAGCTGTCAATACTAATGATGGATGGTATTTTATCACCCGTTTTGGGGTTAGTTAAATCTACTATACGTCCCATATTCCCATTGTTGTGCAGGTTTTCTTTATCTTCTTTAGTGAACTCATGACCAAAAAAAGGAGTAGAAAGGTTTGGTTCTTTACGAATACCGTGAATAGTTAATACGGCAGTCCCATTTTCATTTCTTTGAAGAGCGAGCCTTGCATCCATACGGGTAACGGCGGTTCCGAGGTTAAGACTTATCGGCATCAATATATTAGTCTTATATCCCTTTAATAAGGTATCAAGTACGCCTGTTTTTTCGAGCCTTTCCTTGCTCAAGCCCAAATTATTAAAAGTTTCCCAATCAAGTTCATCCACCTTAAAACGATATTCGTTTGTTTGAGGTGTTACTTGAGCTGTTTCCATGTTTTTCTTGGCTTCCTGTTGTTGCTCCTTTGGCTCTTCTTTTACCTCATGCTTTGCCAAAATCTTTTCACCCTCTTTTGTGGGAGCTTCAACCTGTTTCTGTATTTCTTTGGCAGTATCAACAGCTTCCAGTGCAGGAACTTTGAAAAAGGAAAAGCGGGTAGGGTCTTTAAGTTGTCTCAAAAAGTTGGAAAAGAAGTTGGAGAAAATGTCTCCACTTTTATCCACTCGCATGAATTGACTTTGGTTTTTCTTGTTTGCATCCACGGTTTCCAATTCGCCATTTTTGCCAATGCCGGTGACGGCTTGGATTTTCTTTTTATCCTTATCCATCACTAGCAATACGTCCGACAGTTGTTCGGGATATTGCAGGTTTTCTGTGTTCTGTTCGCTCATCGTATTGATTTTTAAAAGTTATAATTTTCCAAAACTAATTGACGCAAGTACGGCTATAGAATAGCTGTCATTGAATGGCGCAATTTGTCATTGATTGTCCTTTGTTCGTTGTAGAGGTGCGGTGAAACTTTCTCTGATGAACTGATGTACATCTGATAGTTTGTAGTATAACTTTCCGCTAATGGTGTAGTACGGCAATTTGCCTGATGAGCGGTATCGCTGTAAAGAGCGGTGACTGATTTTAAGCAATTGAAGTAAGTCTTGGTTATCCAGTAACTCTTCACCGTCAATGCTGTTTCGCTCTTTCTGTATGTCGATAATATACTCTTTCAAAATATCGAAACGCTCCATGATACGCTCCATCCATGCGATAAACTCCATTCTGTCGATATTCATAGCAATAATGTTTTAATTGTTTTCTTACAGACAAAGTTGGAGCATTTGGCAGAGGCTGTCTTCCGATGTGTGTCTATCACAAAGGCAGATTTTTCATTTTGTTACAATTGTTTTAAAGCGCTGTTTCTCAATGGCTTTATGTTTCTAATTCGATAGTTTGGCATTTAGGCAATGGATTTGTCTATATACACATATAGGCTAATGGGCAAAAAAAAGAACAGCACCTGTGATGTTGTTCTTTTTATCTTCAATAGAGGTAAAGATTAGAGGTTGTCTTCTTTGTCCATATATTCCTCTAAACTGGATTTTAGTTGGTCTAAAAATAATGTTCGTGAGCCTGCACGGGTTTTCATTCGATGAAAACTATTGTGGATGTCATTAAGAGAAACACGAAACAAGATTTGGAAAACCATGCTGATTTTCCGAATACCTATTTTTCCATGCGAAATTGAATCGCAGGCATGGAGTGCGTAAACTAATTCGATAAGGGCATTTTTTGACTGTGTCCAAAAAACATCTTTCGTTTCTTCATTTTGTAGTAGGACATCAGGATTTTGTTCAGGACTTAACTTTGTTGTCAGATAATTATAGATTAATTCGTTGGCTATTATTTTTGCCACCTTGTAATCAAAGTAAGTTGAAAATTTAGAGTCGATTTCAAATACGTAACTATTTAAACCGTCATAATAATTGATATTTCCACGTATAAAATATTCTTCGTCTTTGTCAGTTCTTCCCGAACGACAATACCGATAAAAAGCAGAATTGCATATATGTTCCTTATATTCCAGTGTTAGTCCCCGAAGCTGCAAAGCATAATAGTTTTGGTTCAAATCACCATTGTCTATGGGACAAGCTGTTTCAATCCGATATATCTTGTTGTAGTAAATAAGTTTGCCGAGAATATTTGGTTTTACCTGTTTGAAGAAAATGATTTCTTCGTCTTTACTGGAAAAGCCCTCGTTTATTATATCTTCTTTGACAGCACGCAATAACTCTTGGAGGTAAATCGTCATTTTATAAGCCTCGTCAATAAAGCTGGATGCCTCAATGGACAACTTCCTTTCCTGCTTTTGGATTTCGGCAACGATATTGTTCAAAGGATGTCTCATAGCTAAGGATTTTAATTACACTAAAACTATTCTGCATACAAATATTATTCTTAATAATTATTTTCTTCCATGAGATGAACCGAAGTCATGGAAGATATTCTAGTATATTATAAGAAGTGGGTATATTTGACATTGAGAACGCAAAGGAACTTGGTTAATTTTAAGACGGTACGAAAGAAATGGAAAATTTAAAAGCTATATATGGTTATCAGGATATTTTTAAATCATCACTACCCAATGATGCATTTTCATTTTTGCAAAAATATTCAACTAAAAATATTCTTATAAAGATTGCTCATATAAATTCTATAATATATGATTTAGGGGGTGAGGAACATGATAGGAGGATTTTTGAGGAAGTTCTTTTTGGTCAAATGTCTTTAGCTAGAAAAACAGTAAATAATCTTGACTATAAACTAAGTACAGGTAGTTTTTTTGCATCCCCACATCTATCCGAACTTATAAAAGAGGCTTTAAATAATTATTCCGAAAGCCAGGATGATGATTTATCATATGAAGAATTTGCTATCAACCTTTTTAGAACTATACTGGTTTTCAATGAAAAGTATAATAATAAGTCAGCAGCAGCAAGTAATTTGACGAGTTTTAGAGATGTTTTCGCATTAGGAGCATTACAACAAGACTATATAAGAACCACAAGACCAATAACATATTTTATAAAATTTGCATTCATGTGCAAATTTCTTAGCGAGGATGTCCAACTAAGGGATGTAACCATAAAATTTTGTCAAGATTATGGGATGGCGTCTCCTTGGAATATTAGTAAATTCTTGATGGAATTGTACATTGATACAGATAAAAAGGTTGCTAAATTCGCTTTGGAAAAAACAGCTGTTCCAGCTTATTTCCTCAAAGATTGGTCAATTAATAAAGAGTACATTACACAAAAAAGGAGATTAACGCTGAATTTTGATATTATACCACGACCTTTATTTGAAAGCAATGAGCATGAGTTAATTATGCTTGATTTTAATTTTTTTCAATACACTGTAGACCAAGGCTTTTTTTATAGGATTTTCGAAAAAAATATCAAACCAATTGGTGGGAAATTAAGCAACTTCAATAATTTTAAATCGTACATTGGCACAGCGTATTTTGAAAATTATCTTTGCAAAATCTTACTCCAAAAAATCTTCTCCCAAAAACAACAAGTAATTTATAGCGACAAGAAATATCAAGATTTTCTCATAAAAACCTCATCAGATAATCTGCTTGTTATAGAATCAAAAATGACTGATGTAAACGTTAAAGCATTAGAAAATATCGATTTTGAAAGTTTTAAGGAGAAAATAGAAGAGAACTTGCTTAGTAAAAAAGAAATAGTTGGCAAAAACAAAGGAGCTTATCAGATACTACAGCAATTAGACCAGCTTTATGACGATAAAAATTATGATGAAATTTCAGGCATTCTAAAAATTAAAAATGTGAAAAGATTAAATATCTATCCAATCTTACTTACATCCGATACCAATTATAATATTTTAGGTACAAATGCATTTGTTAATGAGAAGTGTTCCACTGATTTTACAGAGATAAAGGAAAGATTTCAAAGTGTTAATCCTGTGCTTATTCTAAATGTAAACACTTTAATAGAATACTATGATTATTTTAAACGGAGTAAAACTAACTTTACAGACTTAGTGAAAAGTTATTTCAAGGAGATAGGTAGGCAGAAACAACAGTATAATTCAGGAAAAGATATATACAGTTACCTAATGTCTTCGATGTCTTTTGATAGCTACATACAAAGTAAATTAAAAGACGAAACCCTTATTCATCATTTTGAATCATTTTCGAAAGATTTCGCAACGGAACTTTCTGGGCTGGATTTTTCACCGTCTCCCTTGTAGAAGTGTTAGAAAGGAGAAGAACTCAATTGATTTAATATTTAATCATAGATAGATATGTTATTTAAGGAACTGTTAGACAGCAAATACAGGGAATTACGAATAGAATTTGAAAAATTATATCACCTTATTTTAAAGATGCAGACACATGATAGTGATTTGTTGCTTGTCCATTTAAATGCATTTTATAATCCAGACGTATATAGTTGGGATAATCTTGAAGAGAAAATGAGTCCTTATATGTTTGGTCCTAACCATGAGGGGCATTCAGAAAACACCCACCATTCATTTATAGGTCAATATATTAAACATAATATCTCATTAGAAACTTTAGAGAATCATTTATTAAACTTAGAGTATAGGGAAGAAAAAAGAGAGGAAATTGACGGATTAAATTTTGATGAAGCGATATCTATACAAACAGAAATGTTGATTTATTTGAAGATATGGGAATCGGACACATTTATTAAGAAATTTTTTCAACTTGCTAGCCTTTCAGTCGGAGCCGATTACGATTGGCATTATAAGCTTCAAACAACCAGTAGAGAAAAAGGGGCAACAGGAACGAGAGATGTTATTATCCGCACTAAAATTCGAGACAGGTTTAAGAAGTCAATTCCAAAACTATATAACGCATTTAAAAACTGTTACAGTTTTCAAATCAGAAACTCGATAGCTCATTCTCAATATTCGATATTGGGTAGAAGCATTTTGTTAAATAATTATGTAAAAGAAGACCCATACAGTCAACTGCATAATCAATCCTTTGAAGAATGGATAGAAAGGTTTCACGAAACGTTAATTCTATATACACTATATCACGAACTGTTAGGTACCATCAATAACAATTATGGAATAGTTGCTTCTAAAATGGATAATACTATTCCAATACGGATTTCGAGAAAAGAACCAAAGGAAGAAATAGAATACAGAACAATACATTATCGGTCAGTTTTCAAGGATTGGGGTTGGCATCCAGATGAATAGTCACAATTTTGATTTATGTCTATGAGTCGTCTTATAATCTAAATGATGTTTACAGGGACTATCTTTCAATTGGTTCAATCTCCGTAAATCCTCTAATAAAGAGTTCGAGTTCTGTACCAGTGGGTTCACAAAAAGCCTCAACGAAAGTTGAGGCTTTTTTGTTTCCCCACGGGATGAGAACAGAAGGGCAGGGCTGGGTTGGCTCAGGTTCAAAAGTTGGGGAGTCGAGAGAAAATAGGGATCAAGTTGAATTCTTGGGGGGCATCTTTTTTTAAGCATACAATTTCATTACGCGGTATAAGAAGAACTTCGTGTCTCTAACACCTCTGAATATTGCTCTGAAAGCTTTCAGCTTAGCATTAAAAGACTCCGCGGCAGCATTTGTACTCCTATTATCAAAGTAATGAAGGATATTTGGGTGATGTGCAGCAATAGACCTTGCTACACTTTCAAAAGATTCTATCCCTGCATTCTCGGCTTGATGATGCCATAGCGCGAGTTTGGTTAACGCACCTTCTTTACTCTTGCATTTATTAAAGATATCGCCCAATGCTAGCGCTAAATCATACGCTTTCATTACGCGGTATAAGAAGAACTTCGTGTCTCTAACACCTCTGAATATTGCTCTGAAAGCTTTCAGCTTAGCATTAAAAGACTCCGCGGCAGCATTTGTACTCCTATTATCAAAGTAATGAAGGATATTTGGGTGATGTGCAGCAATAGAC